>NZ_KZ454875.1:0-198381 GCF_002792415.1 Marinomonas sp. BSi20584 | reverse complement strand
TTATCTATTTTAAAGAGCGGGCTGACTTGAATACTTAACCAGATTTTAATCTAGTAAAGTTGAACTTGGTCTTCGTTGCTCTGAAGCCTTGTCCGTGTCAGCGAGGGCGTATATTAAGGATCTACAGATTTTGTGCAACCCTTTTTTAAAGAAAATTTAAATTAATTTAACTTTTCACGATTTGCGTTCAATAAACACTCAAAAAAATCTAAATCGTTTATCCCCCCCAATAGTCGGACATTTAAAAGACCTCTAATCTTTTGATTAGGGGCCTGTTAAGATTATTAATTTAAGCCAATAAATTAACCCGACCACTTCCTAGCTAGCGTTTTGGAACAAATGCAACCATGGCACTTATTCTTGCCATTCTTAGGGCGATTTTCANGCAACCCTTTTTTAAAGAAAATTTAAATTAATGTCATTTAATTCAATTGTGGATCACTTATTAATCAACACCCCTGAAGCTGACTATTTTATAATCTAAAACTTTAAATATCCTGTTTTATAACGCTCCAATCTATGTTCGGAGCACGCATACCATGAACTCCTTTATAAGCAGGACTCTTTGGCGACTGCCAATTTTCTAGGGCTACAGGATCTAAACGATAAATATCAACTTCCAATGGATGGCATGTTGATAAAGGGTCTATACCGTCTCGTCCTAAGAAATCCACAGATAGATCTCCGCCCGGACAGCAAGACATCGCACACAACAAATCGATCTCCGCAAAAAATTCGAGATAATCTCCTTTTTGGGCAGGACACGGCTTCATAAAATACTGATCATCTTCGTTTAAACCAGTACATTGAAAGACGTTCAACACATCATGTACATCAAACTCTGTTAATCCATGAGGAAGTACTGCACGAACCAAATTAGAATGACAGTGAAAATCAAAGTCTTCCCCAGTTAATAGGTAGTTGATATAAGGATCACAACGCGTACCGAGTAAGTCATGTACTCGCCCGCCATCTTCATCCTTACCATAATCTTCTAGTGTGTCTTCTATAATAGTTGCCATTGGGCGTAAGAAAGGTAGTGTCGACCATAGTCTGTCATGTGTACTTACATGTGCACGCTGTAGTTGGCGAGTTCTGGAAGCCCACATCCGCTCCCTTGGATCATGTAGATTCCACATATTAAAGTCACCAACCTGCGGCCCATCTGAAACGCGGATACGAAATACATGCCCCGCTGGCACTTTCCAAGCTTGACCAAATCGCATTGGAACCTTGATAGTTTCGACCAAAGTTCGCTTCGCCTGACCTTCTTTTAAAGAATCGTAAAACACTTTATCAACAGCCAATTTTGAGCCTTCACCTGACCTGTACGCTGCTTCTACATTCGCCATATTGTCTCTCCAAATTAAGTTTCTATTTGACTTAGACTAGAGAAAGCGGAAACTCAAAAAAATGGACATTTATTTTAAGTACATGACAAATATTCAAGAGTGAGTTATGAGCCTCCCCTACACAGCATTACACACTTTTCATTTAGTGGTTCGCTTCGGTAGCCTAAAACAAACGGCAGATTATCTGAGCTTGACCGAATCTGCCGTTAGCCATCAAATCAAACGCCTTGAAGCGCAGCTAGGTTACACCCTCTTTTATAAATCCGGCCGACAATTAAAAGTCACACCAGAAGGCATAAAACTCTCAACAGAATTAGCTCAGCCCTTCGATCATATTGACAAAGTACTATTGACGAAAAAGCAAAACACGCACACCATTACTCTATATTGCCTACCTTCACTTCTCGAATCTTGGTTATTACCAAGATTGCTCGCATTCAAAAAAGCTAATCCTAATTACGATTTAGCAATTCGATATTACTCCTCCGCACCTGACTATCTAGATGAATACAGTTTGCGCATTGGCAGCCATGAAAACTCTGACTCCACCCCCCATTCACTCACGCCAATTTTTTCGGGTGAAACGCTACCAGTCTGCAGCCCGATATATTTAAGCCAGCATCCAAATCTCCTATCTCTTAATGGGTTATTAGAAGCAGACCTCTTACATGATCACTCAGATGCTAGCTGGCAAGATTGGTTCTCCCTGCAAAGCAAGCAACTGATTCAACCAGCAAAAGTGATTTACGAAGATTTTCACTTACTCAAAATGGCTACGCTGGCGGCACAAGGAGTGGCCTTGTGTCCTGAAACACTCATCCAGCAAGATCTGTTAAAGGGGACATTAGTCTCACTTTCTCATCAGAAGGGTAATATTGGCCGTTATTATGCTATCGAACAGAATCGTTACGCTCATGCCAATACCCATTTACTTATTGAGCACTTGCTCAAATCATAGACACAAAAAAAAAACCCTTTAGCTTTTCAGCTAAAGGGTTTCACCAGTACTAATTTATCGAATTAGCCTAACCATTTACGTGCGTTCTGGAACAAACGCAACCATGGTGCTTGCTCTTGCCATTCGCTTGGATGCCAGCTGTGCTGAACCGTACGATAGACACGCTCTGGGTGAGGCATCATAATAGTCACTCGACCATCTTCAGATGTTAAACCCGTTACACCTTGCGCAGAACCATTCGGGTTAAATGGATAACGTTCGGTTGCTTGACCGTAGTTATCAACATAACGCAACGAAATCTGATTCGCAGAAGCCAGTGTCGCCATATCTTGGTCATCACGGTATTCAGTTAGACCTTCACCATGAGCAACCACGATAGGCATACGAGAACCTTCCATACCAGCAAGCAAGATAGAGTTCGATTTTTGAACTTCTACTTGTACAAGACGAGCTTCAAACTGAGAAGATTGGTTACGAACAAATTTCGGCCAATGTCCCGCTCCAGGTATTAATTCGTATAAATTCGACAACATCTGACAACCATTACACACGCCAAGCGTGAAAGTATCAGGACGAGTGAAGAAGGCTTCGAATTGCTCACGAGCTACTGGGTTGAAAAGGATAGACTTCGCCCAACCTTCACCAGCACCCAATACATCACCGTATGAGAAACCGCCACAAGCTACCAAACCACTAAACTGATCCAGCGTCGTACGACCAGACAAGATATCACTCATGTGAACATCCACTGGAATGAAGCCAGCTTTATGGAAAGCAGCTGCCATTTCAACTTGACCGTTTACGCCTTGCTCGCGCAAAACAGCAATCTTAGGCTTAACACCAGAGTCAATAAATGCAGCAACAATGTTTTCATTTTGATCGAAACGAACGTCAGCAGATAGACCTGGGTCTTTCGCATCCAACAGAATATCAAATTCTTGCTGTGCTGAATCAGGATTATCACGCAATGATTGAATACGGTAACTGGTTTCAGACCAAACACGCTGCCAATTAATACGAGATTCTTCAAGCACAGTTTCACCTGCGAAACGAACACAAATGTTATCGTCACCAGACAAAGTAGCAATAGAAGCAACAGCGACGTCTACTTTTGCATAAGCAGCAATAATAGCAGCAACATCTGATTCATTAACTTGAATCACTGCACCCAACTCTTCACTGAATAACACAGGCGCCACTTGAGCACGATTAGAAACAACTTCATCAAGATCAATATTCAGACCCAAATGACTCGCGAATGACATTTCAACCAAAGTTGCAAACGCACCACCGTCAGAACGGTCATGGTAGGACAACAATTTACCTTCAGCATTAAGTGCTTGGGTTGTATCGAAGAAACCAGCCAATGTAGCCGCATCATCCACATCTGGCGCTTGTTGACCCAGTTTGTTGTAAACCTGAGCAATAACAGAACCGCCTAGACGATTTTTACCAGCACCCAAATCAATCAATAACAAACGCGTATCGGCTTTGTTTTGTAACTCTGGTGTTAATGTCTTACGAACATCTGTCACTGGTGCAAACGCTGAGATAACCAAAGAAAGCGGAGACGTTACCGCTTTTTCTTTGCCATCTTCTTTCCATACGGTCTTCATCGACATAGAGTCTTTACCAACTGGAATGGCAATATCCAATGCTGGACACAATTCCATACCTACTGCTTTTACAGTTTGGTAAAGCTTTTCATCTTCGCCTTCGTGACCTGCAGCGGCCATCCAGTTTGCAGACAACTTAATACTACTACGCTTAGTAATGTGAGCTGCAGCCAAGTTAGTTAACGCTTCACCAACGGCCATACGACCAGATGCAGGTGCATCTAACAGCGCAATTGGCGTACGCTCACCCATTGTCATAGCCTCACCTGTGTAGCCTTCTAAAGAGGACGTTGTTACCGCCACATCGGCTACTGGAACTTGCCATGGACCAACCATTTGATCACGAGCAACCATACCCGTGATTGAACGGTCACCAATGGTGATCAAGAAGTTTTTGCTCGCTACCGTTGGCAAACTCAATACGCGATTTGCAGCCTCAGCAAGGTCCACGTCAACAGCAGTAAAATCATCACCAGCAATAACCGCTTTTGTTGCTTCACGGTGCATTTTAGGTGGCTTGCCAAATAAAACAGACATTGGCAAATCAACTGGATTGTTATCAAAATGTTCATCAGCAACTTGCAGATGCATTTCTTCTTTCGCCTCACCAACGATGGCAAAAGGACAACGCTCACGCTCACAAATCGCGGTAAATTCTTCAACTCGATCTGGAGAAACCGCCATAACATAACGCTCTTGCGATTCGTTACACCAGATTTCTAGTGGAGACATGCCAGGTTCGTCGTTTAGGACCTTACGCAGATCAAAATTACCACCGCGCTCGCCGTCTTTTACCAATTCAGGCAAAGCGTTAGACAAACCACCAGCGCCCACATCGTGGATAAAGCTGATTGGGTTTTTGTCGCCAAGCTGCCAGCAACGGTCGATCACTTCCTGACAACGACGCTCCATTTCTGGGTTGCCACGCTGTACAGAAGCAAAATCAAGATCTTCATTGCCATCGGCAGAAGCCATGGAGGATGCCGCACCGCCACCAAGACCGATCAACATTGCAGGGCCACCAAGTACGATTAACTTAGCGCCAACTTTGATCTCTTGTTTTTCAACGTGTTCACGACGAATGTTACCGATACCGCCCGCCAACATAATTGGTTTATGGTAACCACGCACTTCTTCTTGAGAGGCACCTTGAATTTTTTGTTCGTAAGTACGGAAGTAACCCAATAGGTTTGGACGACCAAACTCATTGTTAAATGCCGCACCACCAATAGGACCTTCGATCATAATATCCAAAGGCGTTACGATACGAGACGGTTTGCCGTAATAGCTTTCCCATGGCTGTTCAAAACCTGGGATTTTAAGATCGGATACTGTGTAACCACTCAAACCAGCTTTTGGTTTGGAGCCAATACCTGTAGCACCTTCGTCACGAATCTCACCACCAGAACCCGTCGCCGCACCTGAGAAAGGCGCAATTGCAGTTGGGTGGTTATGGGTTTCTACCTTCATCAAGATATCGATGTGCTCATGACTAAAATCGTATTCACGAGTTTCAGCCGACGGGAAGAAACGACCACCAAAGTGACCTTCCATCACAGCAGCGTTGTCTTTATAAGCAGACAAGGTGCCATGAGGATTATGTTCGTGAGTATTCTTGATCATTTTAAACAAAGAGCGCTCTTGCTCTTCGCCATCAATTGTCCAAGACGCATTAAAAATTTTGTGACGACAATGTTCTGAGTTAGCTTGTGCAAACATCATTAGCTCTACATCGATTGGATTACGACCCAACTCAATGAAAGACTCGACAAGATAATCAATTTCGTCATCCGCAAGAGCAAGACCTAGCGTTTGGTTTGCCTCAACCAACGCGGCACGGCCGCCACCTAACACATCAACACTTGTCATTGGTGCCGGTTCTGCATGAGAAAACATGTCAGTAGCGTCACTCAATGCCGGAAGTACGCTTTCTGTCATGCGGTCATGCAACATAGCAGACAACAAATCTAGCTCTTCAAGCGCCAATGGCGCCGAGCTATGAATAAAGTATTCCACGCCACGTTCAACGCGGGATACGGCCGCAAGGCCACAGTTATGAAGGATATCGGTTGCTTTCGATGACCAAGGTGAAATAGTTCCTAAACGAGGAACCACTAAAACACTTTGATCAGATGAACTGACTTGGGAGGATTTAGGACCGTAGGCCAAAGCGCGTTGTAGAACAGTTTCCTGTTCAGCAGTAAGCGTTTTATTATCAGCCAGCTCCACAAAATGGAGAAATTGAGCATCAACATCTGTGACAGATGGGATAGATGCTTGCATATTGGCTAATAACTTTGCCTTGCGAAACGCTGATAGCGCTGCGGAACCATGCAGAGTTAGCATGTTGAGTATTGCCTCACTTGGTAGTTTTGGGGAAATGGTGCAGGTATTTTAAATCAATGCAGCAAATAGAGGCTAGCAGAGTATGAAATTTCTACACAAAATGACGGAATTAATCGTCTAAATCGTCTTTTTTGCCTGTTCCTTGAGCTTCTTTTTTTGTTCACGGCGATATTGAAAGAAATGAGTAAGCTGGCTAGAGGCTATTTCAGCCAATACACCTGACTCAACTTTTACCTTGTGATTAAGAAATGGCGCTTCAAAAAAATGCCCCTGACTGTCCACAATTCCGCTTTTGGGTTCCGTCGCTGCATAAACCACTCTATCAATACGTGCGTGAACCATAGCACCCGCGCACATAGAACAAGGTTCCAATGTTACATATAACGTCGCACCGGGCAGCCGATAGTTATTCATGGCTTTACAGGCCATACGAATCGCCTGAATCTCTGCGTGGGCAGTTGGGTCACAAAGTGAAATCGGCGCATTATAGCCTTCACCGATAATTTCATCATTGAGTACGACAATAGCGCCAACCGGAATTTCATTTTCTGATGCCGCTTTTGCAGCCAGCGCTATCGCACGCTCCATCCATTCTTGATCTGTCATTATTGATCTACCTCAAGGCTGCTATGCTTTATCTAAGACATAATCGCCTTTTATACATAATTGCCTTTCATACCTGATCCGCTCTACACTGAGCATTAACGCTGAAATAGATATAGGGAGACTTGTTCATGCGCACTGTAGCTGATTTGATGATTACTAACTTAATTACACTGAGAGAAAACGATTCTTTAGCGAAAGCCAAAGCATTGATGCAAGAAAAAAATATTAGAAACATCCCCATCGTAAACGACGAAGGGGAATGTGTTGGCATGCTAACGCAGCGTGAATACTTACGTCATGCCTTTCACCTAGTTAGCCAATTTGGCACCCAGCAAATATCTAAGAAAGAACAACAAACGCCAATTGCAAACGCCATGAACAAGGACATACTAACAGTAAGCCCTGACACAGATTTAGACATGGCTGCCGAGTTCTTTATTGAGAATAAATATGGCTGCCTACCAGTAACTCAAGACAACAAACTCGTTGGCATCATTACACCAGTCGATTTCGTCAAACTTGCGCACAAGATGCTAACTGAATCTAAATAAATTAAGCACTTTCAAGCTGTTGATTAGAACCAGAGGATGCAACTTGCGCCTCTTTTTCTAAACGCACGTCCATCGCTTGCAAGCCAAAATCCGTAGTAGATAACACAAAACTAACCGACTGGCCTTTTCTTAAGCTTTTATGACCATCACAAGCAATCGACTTGTAATGAACGAACACATCGCTGTCTTCTTCTCTCTTAATAAAACCCACGCCTTTAGCGTCGTTAAACCACTTAACTTTCCCAGTTAATCTTTCCATCTCTATCTCGCCTCTTTTTTATTTTTATTAAGTAAGCGCAAGGTCAGAAGCCAAAATAGACTTCCAACCTTATGTTTTTACAACGCGAATTTACAAAGATCCAATACTGATCTTTTGCTCTTCCAACTTAGTTACCGCAAGTTGCAAGTCATCACACTTAGCACGCTCTTTCTCAACCACTTCAATAGGCGCTTTCGCCACAAAGCTGTCATTAGAAAGTTTTCCTTGAATGCGTTGCAATTCTTTTGACGCTTTATCAATTTCTTTTTGCAAACGCGCAAGCTCAGCCTCTTTATCAATCAAGCCAGCCATTGGCACTAGCACTTCCATATCACCAACTAACGCAGTCGCTGACATTGGCGCTTCATCACCCGCATTCAACCAAGTGACAGACTCTAATTTAGCCAGTGTTTGTAAGAATGTTAAGTTCGCATCTAAACGTGCTTTATCTTGCTCAGAACCATTACGGAACAAAATAGTAAGCGGCTTAGAAGGAGAAATATTCATTTCACCACGGATATTACGAATGCCTTCGATAACACCTTTTAGCCATTCAACATCCGCTTCTGCTTGTTCGTCTTTTTTTGCCTCATTAGCCGTTGGGTATTCACCCAACATAACCGTCTCGCCTTCAACACCTGCAAGCGGCGCAACACGTTGCCAAATTTCTTCGGTCAAGAATGGCATCATTGGGTGAGCAAGACGTAGGAAAGCTTCCAATACTCGAACCAAAGTACGACGCGTGCCAGTCAATTGCGCTGCAGTGGCATTTTCATCCCAAAGTACAGGCTTAGACAATTCCAAATACCAATCACAGTATTCGTGCCACATAAATTCGTACAATGCCTGAGAAGCCAAATCGAAACGATGCGTATCGAAAGCGCGGTTTACGGCATCTTCTGCATGCTGCAAGCGAGAAATAATCCACTTATCAGCAAGAGACAACTCAACCTCTGAGCCATTCTGTCCACAATCTTGATCTTCTGTATTCATCAAGACATAACGCGTAGCGTTCCAAATCTTGTTACAGAAGTTACGGTAACCTTCAAGACGATTAAGATCGAACTTAATGTCTCGGCCGCCAGACGCCAATGAACAAAGCGTAAAACGCAGTGCATCAGTACCGTAGGCTTGGATACCTTCTGGGTAGGTTTCACGAGTATTCTTTTCGACTTTTTCAGCCAAGCGTGGCTGCATCATGCCGTAAGTACGTTTTGCAACCAAAGATTCGATATCAATACCATTGATTAAATCCAATGGATCGATAACGTTGCCTTTGGATTTCGACATTTTATCGCCGCGTTCATCGCGAATAAGGCCAGTGATATAAACCGTTTTGAAAGGTACTTTGTCGGTGAACTTCAACGTCATCATGATCATTCTGGCAACCCAGAAGAAAATGATATCAAAGCCGGTTACCAACACATCCGACTCACTAAACTCAGCAAAATCTTGCGTTTCTTCTGGCCAACCTTGTGTTGCAAAGGTCCAAAGCGCTGAAGAGAACCAAGTGTCTAGTACGTCTTCGTCTTGAGTTAATTCAACATCAGCCGCTAGGCTGTATTTGGCACGAACTTCCTCTTCACTCTTACCAACGTAGTGTTTGCCATCCGCATCGTACCAAGCTGGGATCTGATGTCCCCACCACAGCTGACGAGAGATACACCAATCCTGAAGATCACGCATCCAAGCAAAGTAAGTGTTTTCCCATTGCTTAGGCACAAACTGAATATCGCCATTTTCAACTGCTTCGATCGCAGGCTTTGCCAATGACTCAACAGCGACATACCACTGCTGTGTTAGGTAAGGTTCAATAACCGTATTACCACGTTCACCGCGTGGTACTTTTAATTTGTGATCAACGACTTTCTCAAGCAAGCCAAGCGCATCAAAATCCGCAACAACGGCTTTACGTGCATCAAAACGATCCATACCGCGATATTTTTCAGGCGCTACATCATTAATGGCCGCATCGTCGGTCAAAATATTGATCAATGGCATGTCGTGGCGTTTGCCTACTTCATAGTCATTGAAGTCATGGGCTGGTGTAATTTTCACACAACCCGTACCAAATTCTTTATCTACATATTCGTCAGCAACGATTGGAATACGACGACCAACCAATGGCAATTCAACAAACTTGCCAACAAGGTCTGTAAAACGCTCGTCATCCAATGCAACTGCAACTGCAGCGTCACCAAACATGGTTTCTGGACGCGTCGTTGCGACAACAATGTAATCTTTGCCATCTGTTGTTTTCACGCCATCAGCAAGTGGGTAACGGAAGTACCACATGAAGCCATTTTCTTCTTCAGAAACCACTTCAAGATCAGAAATTGCCGTATGCAATACTGGATCCCAGTTTACAAGGCGCTGACCACGGTAAATGATGCCTTCGTCAAACAGACGCACAAACACTTCTTGAACCGCAGCAGACATGCCTGGGTCCATAGTGAAACGTTCTTTATCCCACGCAACCGAATCGCCTAAGACACGCATCTGGTCAGAAATAGTGCCGCCAGACTGACCTTTCCATTCCCAAACTTTTTCAAGGAACTTTTCACGACCAAGATCATGACGAGTAATATTTTGAGCCGCTAATTGGCGTTCAACCACCATTTGAGTCGCGATACCCGCATGGTCACAACCCGGCTGCCATAAAGTACGACTGCCTTTCATACGCTCACGGCGAATCATTGCGTCCATCAAGGTATGCTGAAACGCATGCCCCATGTGCAAACTACCAGTGACGTTTGGAGGTGGAATCATGATAGAGAATGGAGAACCGTTGCCCTGAGGGGAAAAGTATCCGCCCTCTTCCCAACGTTTATAAATAGGCTGTTCAATACTCTGAGGTTGGTAGGTCTTTTCCATTATGATGTCTTAAGGCTCTTATGTAGCGATCAATTGTAAGTTGAGGAATTATAACGTGTCATAACAAGATAAAGAATAACACGTGGGTAATTAAGCCGTCTGCAAACACATTAGACAGCTATTAATTTGTATTACTCTTTTTGAGTTGTACCGGCTGCATGCAATGCCTGCATCACTTCCGACACCAACCCTGGTAAACGTTTTTCAAGTACATCTGCAATAGTTTTAGCAATCAACTCTTGCGATAAAGCCGATTCAGCAACCACTTCGTTCAGCGTAACGACTTCATCTAGTGACGGATCTGACGATTCATCTTTAAAATCATTCTGATAGGCTTCCTGCGAAACACTGCCATCAAGTATATCTTGCGGCTTAGCATCCTGCTCTTTATGCTCACTAAAAGACTGTTCTAAATGCGCTTCTTGGCTAGAGGAAAAAGACTCTCTATCAGCGACAATATCCATCAAAATAGGAATGTCATCTTGATTCCGCAGAGCAGACATCAAGGTTTCTTCATCTGGTTCAAGAACACCATCATCATAATGAGTGGCTAAATCTGACATAGGAAAAACCAATATTAAGAAAGCAAAATACAAGAGTTAAGCGACATTACATACTTAACCCATCATTTGAAGCCCTCAACTTTCGCATTGAAAAACACAAAAGTCCACCCTCTCCAAATGAAGATAATGAACACAACAGAGAGCGAACAAAAATAACACCTTGATCAGACTAATCTTTCCCCTTAGAAGACTGCACAAAAAAAAGCAGCAACCATTAATGATTACTGCTTTTAATAAACGCTATGCGTTAGTAAGAAAACGAGTTAGTTACGCTTTACCGAGCAAATAACGAGTCAACAAAGCAACTGGACGACCACTTGCTCCTTTACTTGCGCCACCAGCCCAAGCTGTACCAGCAATATCCAAATGCGCCCAAGGATAAGAACCAGTAAAGCGAGACAAGAAGCAAGCAGCTGTTACAGAACCCGCTTCTGGACCACCGATATTACCGATATCAGCAAAGTTGCTATCCAGCTGCTGCTGATACTCTTCATCAAGAGGCATTTGCCAAATTTTATCAGCTGATACTTGGCTTGCTGTTTTCAGTTCTGATGCTAGATCATCATTGTTCGCGTACATACCAGAGTTAACGCTACCCAAAGCAACCACACAAGCCCCCGTCAGAGTTGCAATATCAACAACCGATTTTGGCTTGAAGCGCTCAATGTAAGTCAAAGCATCACAAAGCACTAAACGACCTTCGGCATCGGTATTCAAGATTTCTACCGTTTGACCAGACATAGTCTTCACAATATCGCCAGGTTTAGTTGCACGACCACTTGGCATATTTTCGGCTGCAGCAATAACAGCTGTGAAATTAAGCTTTGGTTTTAGCTCACAAATCGCCTTCATTGTGCCAAAAACGCTAGCAGCACCACACATGTCGTATTTCATCTCATCCATTTTCGGACCAGGTTTCAAGGAAATACCGCCTGTATCAAAAGTAATACCTTTACCTAGGAGAACGTGAGGCGCTTCACCTTCTTCACCACCGCGGTAGTTCATAACGATTAAGTAGCTTGGCTGATCACTACCATGACCAACTGACAACAAGCAATGCATGCCTAGTTCATCCATTTTACTTTCGTCTAGTAACTCAACGCCGATACTGTATTCTTCACCTAGCTGCTGCGCTTTGGATGCTAAGTAACTTGGCGTACAAACGTTACCAGGAAGATTTCCTAGTTGACGAGCAAAGGCAGAACCTTTTGCCGTAGCCGTACCAATTGCTAAAGCCGCTTCATCTGTGCCCTCTAACAACAAAGATGTTACTTTTGTCGCTTTCTCAGCATCGTCTTTTTTGAAGCCAAGGAAGTTATAAAAACCTTCATTCAACCACTGAGCAACCAAAGCCAACACATCAGCCTGAGAACGGTTTTTCAATACTAAACCAGCACTTGCAACCGCAACCGAAGCGAATGGCAAACCTTTAATTTGAGCTGCTACGGCTGCAATGACTTTACGAGCTTGCATATCACTCAACTGAGCATCTTTACCAATACCGACTAATAATACTGCTTGAGCGAAGTCTTGCGACATACCAGGCAATAATAGCGTTTGCGCCACACTACCTTTAAATACACCAGTTTCACGCAATTGAGAGACTTGCCCATTGGCATTCTCATCAACCCAAGCGGTTGACTCTGAAAAGTCACCTTCACTTGGAACAAATGCAACAAGCAAGTCTGCTTGCACTGTGGATAAGCGATCAAATAACGCCATATTCATGAAAAACCCTCAATAAAATAACTTCAAGACATTTACACAAGGTCACCAGCTAAGCAAAGACAAGGCTAAAATGCGATTTATTAACCATAAATCGACACTTTAAGACCATTTTTAACGCTCTATATTACAAATAGCATTGTCGTGCAAAGGTCTCATTTTAAAAAAAACTGGATAATATACTTCTTACCACGAGATAATGGGGGCTTTAGATGTGTAATCAACTCTATGCTTAAAAAGCAGAATCCATCCAGAGGTGACTTTGAGACTATTTAGATACTTAGCGAAAGAAGTGCTGGTGTCAACAGCTGGCGTTACGCTAATTTTACTACTCGTCATTCTAAGCGGTCGATTTTCCTTTTATTTGGGCCGTATCGCCGACGGAAAAATGACCTTCGAGTTTCTATTCGTGATTCTAGGCTATCATGTTCCCAGTTTCGTCCAGATGATCTTGCCATTGGCTTTTTTCTTGGCGTTATTACTTTCTTTTGGGCGCCTTTATATAGAAAATGAAATGTCGGTACTTTTTTCCAGTGGCATCAGCAAAGTAAAACTTGCAGGCTATACTCTTGGTATCGCTTTTCTTGTCGGTTTAGTCAGTGCCTCCATTAATTTTTGGCTCGCGCCATACAGTGAGTACAAAGCAGCTGAAGCGTCGCAAGCTCAAAACCAACTATCAGCTTTTGATTTTCTCATCCCCGGCCGCTTTGAAGGCAGCGGCCAACGTACAACCTACATCGATAGCTTCACTAAAGAAGGTTGGATGAATCAAATATTCCTTTCTGATGTAGTACGCAAAAAAGACACAAACATTCCAATACAAACACTCGCAGCCAATGCAGAACAAATTCGCATTAGCTCTGAAGGCAATCAAAACTACCTTGTATTCAAAAACGGCACTCGCTACGAGGGCAAACCTGGAACAGCAAATTATCGAATTACGCAGTTTGATACCTACGCAATACGCATGGAGAGCAAAGATGAAAGCATCATTGATGACCCTTACACCCAAAACACTCTCAGCTTAATTAACAGCGATAAACTCTTAGAAAAAGTTGAGCTCCAATGGCGTATTTCGTTGGTTCTCATTATTCCTATTCTTGCTATCATTGGCCTCTCACTAAGCCAAGTAAATCCAAGGCAAGGTCGCTTTTTCAAAATGCTACCCGCTATCCTGTTGATGATATTGTACATCGCTCTCCTCATTTGGGGGCGAACATCACTGGAAAAAGGCAAACTCCCTATCCAACTTGGCTTATGGTGGATACATGGCATATTCATACTCATCGCTGCCGTGCTTTTTGCACAGTACAATCAAGTATTTGAGCGTCGCAAGACCAGACAACCCAACGCAGCGGACTCAAGCGAGTAACCAATATGACTAAAATAGATAAATACATTGCTAGCAGCGTTTTATGGGCCTTTTTAATTGTCGCAGTGGTACTACTTGGATTGGATTTTGCGCTAACTTTTATAGAGCAAATCAAAAAAGTAAACGATAACTACACCATACAATCGTTATTACAGGTCATCCTATTTCGCCTACCAGGAAAACTAGCGGAATATATTCCAGTTGCCTCATTGATCGGCACTTTAATGGGACTAGGCACATTAGCTGCAACATCTGAGTTAACCGTGATGCGCGCCGCGGGGATGCCGATTTGGCGTATTGGCTTTGCGGCATGCCAACCAATATTGCTGGTCTCTCTACTAGGAATGGGGATTTCAGAATTTGTCGCCCCCATGGCCGAACAAAAAGCCAACTTGATCGAAAAATTCAAAGGCCAAGAAAGCGGAACCTTCTCACTAACGGGAGGCGTCTGGTTAAAAGCGGACAACAGTTTTGTTTACATTGATGCCGCAGACGATATGGGTAAGCTATATGGCATACAAATTTTCTCGCCTGATGGCCAGAAACTGAAAAACATAATAACAGCAAGTAGCGCACAACATACTGAAGGTTCCCAATGGCAATTAAATAACGTGACAGAAACAATCTTCGTATCCGATCATGTAGAGAAAAAAAGCATGGAACACGCGAACTGGAACGTTAGCATTACACCAGAACACTTGTTTTTGGCATCACAAGAACCAGATGCTTTGTCTTTAAGTCAGCTTAAAAACTATCAAACTTACTTAAAGCAGCAAAAGCTCGATGGCGCTCAGTATGAATTGGAGTTTTGGATTACGGCATTGCGGCCAATCGCCTCGTTGGCACTAGTGCTAGTTGCACTATCGAGCGTCTTCGGACCACTTAGGTCCTCCACAATGGGTGGTCGAATATTCACAGGGGTCATAATAGGCCTGGCATTTCAAAATGCGCTCAACCTATTTGGTCGTATGAGTGTCGCCATTAACTTCCCACCAGTCATCGGTGTTAGCATTCCAATTGTTATCTGCTTACTAGCAGGCATCATATTAGTAAGGCGCAGAGGTTAGTTAGACTCGGCACCTTACTCTTAAATAAAAAAACAATCTCAAATCAAAACGTCATATCTGTAACTAAGAAGCCATGAAGCGAGCAATCCTCGCTAGCGCTTCTTGCAATCTAGCCTCATCACAAGTGTATGCAAAGCGCACGTATTTATGAGCGTCTTTGATACCAAAGTCAGCCCCTGGCGTGAGTGCCACTTTTTCCTGCTCAAGTAGTGCTAAACACCAAGCCATAGCATCCTGCGTCACGCTCGATACATCAACATAGATATAAAAAGCCCCATGCGCTGGCGCAACTACTGGCAAACCTATCGCCTCTAAGCCTTCCAGCAAAACCAATCGGCGAGCATTCAATGTTTGTCGACGTACTTCGCACTCAGCTAACACATCTGGAGAAAACGCTCTCACTGCTGCATATTGAGAGACACTTGGCGCGGCAATAAATAAGTTTTGCGCCAGTTTTGTCGCGCCTTCGATTGCCCATTCAGGCACAACTAACCAGCCCAATCGCCAGCCAGTCATAGCAAAATACTTCGAGAAGCTATTAATCACAAAGATATCGTCAGCAATAGACAATGCAGAAAAATCCTCTCCTTCATAAACTAAACCTTGATAGATTTCATCTACCAATAAATGGCCACCAAGCGCACTAACCTTTTCCCAAGCTTCCGATATATAAGACTTACTGAGTACCGCGCCGGTCGGATTAGAGGGAGAAGCAAGCCAAAGCCCAGTCGTATTTTCGCCCCAATGATCAGCTAAAGTACTCAAATCCATTTCAAAACCCTCTTCAGGTTTTGTTTCGATCAACTTTGCTTTTGCGCCAGCCTGAATCAAAAAATGTCGATTACATGGATAGCATGGATCAGGCATCACCACTTCTTCACCGGAGTCCACCATCAACGACGCCATTAGTAGCAAAGCCCCTGAGGCTCCGGGTGTAACAATAATTCTCTCTGGCGAGACAGTAACCTGATAGCGACTAAGGTAATAATCACTAATAGCGCGCTTAAGTTCAGGCAAACCAGTTGCCGAGGTGTAACCTGTTTTACCTTGCTGAATCGCTTCCACACCAGCGTTAGCAACAGCTTCCACAGCAACAAAATCTGGCTCACCAACTTCAAGGTGAATAACATTTTCACCTTGAAGTTGTAGCTGTTTGGCCCGAGCCAATACCTCCATCACCTGAAACGGCGAAATTTGCCCAACTCTTGTTGCTAACTTATGCTTTTCCATCCCGTTTTCTCTACCTTTATCGACCTGTTTCAAAAATATCGCGACATTTTGCGCAAAAAATGTGGTTAACGAACACATTATCTGGTAAGTTTCCGCCCGAAAATAAATCACCTAATTTTATTGGTTACAGGCTACCACAATGGAAACCTGCGAAGTGAGGCAATGCGTATGCCAAATATGAACCCTGAGTCATTAATGAAAGACTTCACTCCTTATGTTGCTAAGGATGGCGAAGAATACATGAACGAGAACCAGTTGGCGCACTTTAAAAGCATCCTACTCAACTGGAAGCAAAATCTTATGGAAGAAGTTGATCGTACTGTTCATCATCTTAAAGAAGAAGCTGTGAACTATGCCGATCCAAACGACCGTGCTAGCCAAGAGGAAGAGTTTAGCCTAGAACTTCGCGCTCGAGATCGCGAACGTAAATTGGTTAAAAAAATCTCTCAAACTATCGAGCTTATCGATGCTGACGATTATGGCTTTTGCGAAGAATGTGGCATCGAAATCGGCATTCGCCGCCTAGAAGCTCGCCCGACAGCAACAATGTGTATTGACTGCAAAACACTAGCTGAAATCAAAGAGAGACAAATCGGCGGCTAACACTGTGTATTTAAGAACAGTGCTTAAAAACAGTGTCTAACCACGACAGCGCCGTTTCGAATATCTATCGTGGCCGTTTTGCACCTTCGCCAACCGGCCCACTCCATTTTGGCTCGCTAGTCAGCGCATTAGCGAGCTATTTGGATGCAAAAAAACAGCAAGGCAGCTGGATTATTCGCATTGAAGATGTGGATGGCACACGCTGCAAGCCTAGTTTTTCCGAGCAAATCACCGAGACACTCAACAGTTATCAGCTTTTTTCCGACGAACCAATTCGAATTCAAAGTCAGTACATTCATATTTACGAACAACTACTGTCTGAATTAAAAAAGCAACAGATCATATTTCCATGTAATTGCACACGCCAGTCTCTCGCTCAATATAATGGTAACCACCCACTTGAATGCCAAAGCTCGACTAGCAAACCTCATTCATGGCGACTAAGAACCAGCACGGCTGTTTATCAATGCCAAGATAGCATTCAAGGCACTTTACTGTTTACGGATGATCTAAAAAACAATTGTCCGATTTTAAAAAGAAAAGACGGCTTTTTTTCTTACCAACTTGCCGTTGTAGTTGACGACCATTTACAAAAAATCAGCCACCTCGTAAGAGGTGCAGACTTAATAGAAACCACAGCACAACAACTTTACCTTTACGATTTATTTGGCTGGACGCCGCCAAAAATTTGCCACATCCCGCTAATTACTAATCATTCCGGCGATAAAATCAGCAAACAAAATCATGCTAAAGCAATTAAAAACAACCATCTTCCAACACTATTACGCGCACTCCACTATCTAAAAATTGATTTAGTGTCGCCCTCTTCCATCACGGAGGCGTTATCGCTAGCCATCGAAGCATGGGACTCGAGCAAATTAAAAGGAATAAAGGACCTACCACTCGAAGAGCAAGACCTGCATTTCATCTAACGCCCCACAGCCATCACCTAAACAAATGCCATTTAGTTCGCCTTGATTCAGATAGAAGTGCTCTCGACCAATAAGCTTGCATGTGTATAATCGTTACACTAGTTACAAGAGGTGACAATTCATGCACAGCATTATGATCATTTGCCCAGACAACTCACCACTCAAAGAATCAGAAAAATGGTTGTCTCGATATGGCTTTCAGGTAAATACCAGCAACACATTAGAGCAAGCCAACCGATACTACGAGCTGTCTGAATTCCATCTATTGCTGATCGACCAAGAAGCCATTAACCACCTTGCCGAAAGTAATATAGAACTCCCTAGCGTGCCACATCGCATCGTACTTGATGCAAAAGCCAGTTTGAGCACAGGTGTTAGCAGCATGGCGCAAGGGGCGCTTTATTACCTCCCCCTACCAACTGACTCAGAAACACTACTAAAACACGTAGTAAACGCACTAGAACAAAACAAACAACCAGCGCAGCCATCAAAACAGACAACCCATGTACTTTTCGCCAACACAGCAGAAGAGGCCAAAGAAGAATCAGTTGCACTAGGTTCAGCTGGCAGCGGCATCATCGGTCGATGCCCACCAATGCAAGAACTCTTCAGTGACATGTATAAAATTGCAGGAACCCATGTCACCGTTCTTATCAGAGGGGAGTCAGGGACAGGTAAAGAGCTAGTTGCCAAAGCGTTGCACAACCTAAGCCAACGCCACAACCACCCAATCATCAGTGTAAACTGCGCTGCCATCCCAGAAAACCTAATAGAATCAGAGCTTTTCGGTCATGAAAAAGGCGCCTTTACCGGAGCAAACTCATCTCATGATGGCCTCATTTTCGCCGCCGACAAAGGCACATTATTTTTAGATGAAATCGGTGAATTGCCGCTAGAAGCGCAAGCAAGACTATTGCGAGTCTTACAAGAGGGCGAGATACGCAAAGTAGGCGCAACGCAGTCGACCAAAGTAAATATCCGACTTATTACCGCAACACATAGGAACCTAATAGAGATGGTCAAACAGGGACTTTTCCGGGAGGATTTATACTATCGTCTTTACGTGATGGAACTGCTTCTACCGCCGCTGAGAGACAGAGATGATGACATTTCCATGTTGGCGCAGATCCTTCTTGAGAAAGCTTGCCTGAAACACAACAAGCCAATTTACAAATACAATCAAGCTTTCGACAAAGCCATCCGCGCCCATAACTGGCCTGGAAACGTACGAGAGCTCGAAAATGCTATAGAAAGAGCCGTAATTCTTAGCCCTCCTGAAAGAGTCGAAGCAGCCAACCTAAAACTAGCTGACCAGCAGAAGCAATCAAGCACCACAAACATTTCGCGATTGACAGAATACGACTTAATGGCCGGCACAACGCTAGATGACTACTTCAAACATTTTGTTCTTACGCACCAACACAAGATGACCGAGACACAGCTTGCACATTCTTTGGGCATATCAAGAAAAAGCTTGTGGGAAAGAAGACAGAAACTGGCAATACCCAAAAAAGTAACAAACTAAAAGTAACACTTGCTACCAAAATACCCAAAAAATAAACACGAAATTGTAAAGAAAGTGTACAAAAATATATCAAAACCCAACAAAATCAGCACTTTATTGTTTTTGGCACAACAAATGCCTTATATATGACACAACGATAAGAAGATTGACCAAGAATAAAAATAAGTTAATCGTCGTATGTAGGTTCTTAAAAATAATAATAAAATCTAGGAACACTGTAGCCTCTTCAAATAAAAATAAAAACTTGAGGCTATGGATGGAAAATCGCTTTGGATAATTGATCTTTTTAGATATACAAGCCTTCGGGCAATGAAAACAATGCAATAATAAAAATAAAACCTGAGTAGAACTGCAGAAGCAGCACCCACTTTGTTTTCGGAACTAGTATCTTCATGTATCCAAAGCGATTATTTTATTTACTGATTAGTAAATATTCAATCGCTTCAGTTATCTCTTCTATATCGACATACCCATTTTGCTCAAACAATACCATTATCCGTGTAACTTTAGTTCATCACGTGTAGAATGCCCTTTTCGTTAACTTTAAAATTTGTTGTCTAATGCTTACAGGATTAAAATCTCTGGTACGTAAAGCTACCTCACTGTTTGCCTCTCCAAAGGCACAGACTTACCCTATTATCATCCCTCGCAGCGATCATAGCTTATCTCGACAGAATTTAAGCCCAAATGCCGTAAAAGTATTGTATCGCCTAAATAAAGCGGGTTTCGACGCCTTTCTTGTTGGTGGCTGTGTTCGAGATCATCTTATTGGCATTGAGCCAAAAGATTTTGACGTTGTTACTAATGCCACTCCCGAAGAAGTTCACACCATTTTCTCAAACTCAAGACTCATTGGCCGCCGCTTCAAATTGGTCCATGTAACGTTTGGGCGCGAAATCATCGAAGTCTCAACATTCAGAGCAAATTCAGCTCAAGACGACAATGACGATGACGATACACAAAACACTTCTTTAAAAGGCAAAGACTCGGCACGATCCGCTCACGGTATCGTATTGCGTGATAATGTCTACGGCAATATTGAAGAAGATGCAGAACGCCGCGACTTCACATTTAATGCCTTATATTACAATGTGCAGGACTTCAGTATTCACGATTACTGTGGTGGCTTAAAAGACATTGAACACAAACAGATTCGCATTATTGGTGACGCTCGTCAGCGTTATCAAGAAGACCCAGTTCGTATGCTGCGCGCAATTCGTTTTGCTGGAAAACTAGGATTTGAACTAGAAGCTGAAACCGCAGCCCCTATTAAAGAAATGGCACATCTGCTGGATCACATTCCACCAGCGCGCCTATTTGAAGAAGTATTAAAACTTCTTGGTAGCGGCAATGGTATTGAAACATTCCACTTGCTGCGCCAATACGGCTTGTTCCGTTATTTATTTCCAGACACTGACGCATTACTGCAAAGCGGCTGGAAACGTAATGACATCGACCCAGAAGCTTTTATCCTTCAAGGTCTAAAAAACACCGACGATCGCATCCAAAGCGGTAAAACCACAGCGCCTTATTTCTTATACGCCGTATTACTGTGGCCAAGTGTGGCTCTTCGTCATGAAGAATTCCAAGCGCAAGGCATGCCTGCAACGCCCGCATTGCACCAAGCTGCCAATATGGTATTAGACAACCAAGTCGCATCAACCGCTATCCCACGCAGATTCTCAACTCCAATGCGTGAAATCTGGGACATGCAGTACCGACTACCAAAACGCTATGGCAAACGTGCTTTCTTATTGCTTGAACATCCTCGCTTCCGTGCCGGTTTCGACTTCTTACTTATTCGTGAATTAAGTGGTGCAAACCTAGATGGACTAGGCGATTGGTGGGAAAAATTCCAGCATGGCACAGAAAGCCAGCAAAGAGAGCTCATCAAAAGCATAGACTTATTTACTAAAGACAACGAAGGCCCGAAGAAACGCCGCCCTCGTCGTCGTAGAAAGAGTAATGGCAACGCGACAAGCACAGCTCCACAAAGTGAAACTTTTGACGAGTAAGAGGATGCGTCTTGATACACGCTTATATTGGCCTCGGCAGTAATCTTGAAAATCCAGTGGCGCAACTTGATCGCGCCATTGACGCCCTAAAGAAACACGACGATTTAAAAAATCTTCGTGTTTCTTCTATTTATGGCAGCAAACCCGTTGGCCCACAGGATCAACCGGACTATATTAATGCCGTTGCGACATTCGAAACTAATCTCCCCCCTATCATCCTACTTGATTTATTACAAAGTATAGAACAGTCACAACGTCGAGTAAGAGAACGCCATTGGGGACCGCGCACCCTAGACTTAGATCTGTTATTGTACGGACAAGAAACAATACTGTTACCAAGGCTAACCGTGCCACATCCCTTCATGCTAGAACGAGGGTTTGTCATAAAGCCGCTTAGCGACCTAGCGCCTGATATGCTCTTAGCGAATGGAAAAACCGTTACCGAGCAATTACAGCAACTTGATACCAACGATTTGGTCTTTATCAAAGAAGAATAAATTATGTATTCAGATAACTCTCAAAGAAAACTCACCAAACCAGTTACTTTATCCACGCTTAAAAAAATGAAAGCAGATAAAGAAAAAATTACCTGCCTAACAAGCTATGACGCATCATTTACCAACGTCATGAATGTCGCGGGGGTTGAAACTATCTTGGTTGGGGATTCTCTAGGCATGGTCATACAAGGCCAAGACAGTACATTACCCGTTACCATCGAAGACATGTGCTACCACACCGCGGCAGTAAAACGAGGCAACACCAACGCTTTCATCCTCGCGGATATGTCTTTTATGAGTTACAGCAAGCCAGAACAAGCGCTTGATAACGCAGCAAAGCTAATGCAAGCTGGTGCCAATATGGTCAAACTTGAAGGCGGCAGCTGGTTAGCAGATACCGTGAAACTGCTCAGCCAACGCGGTATTCCTGTTTGTGCACACTTAGGTCTGACACCACAGTCCGTACATAAATTCGGCGGCTACAAAGTACAAGGCAAAAGCCAAGACGCCGCTGACTTATTACTACAAGAATCTTTAGACCTTGTTGCTGCGGGAGCCGATATTCTTCTGTACGAATGCATCCCAACAGAACTCGGCAAAACACTGACAGAAGCCGTTTCTGTGCCGACAATCGGCATTGGTGCTGGACACCATACCGATGGCCAAGTCCTGGTCATGCACGACATGCTCGGCATCAACCTCGGCCATACACCTAAATTCGTTAAAAATTTCTTAACTGACGGTCGTAATGTAACCCAAGCCTTTGAAGCCTACGTACAAGAAGTTAAAGACGTTACATTCCCAGGACCTGAGCACGGATTCAAATCATGAAAACATTCCATACCGTGGCAGAGCTTCGTACCGCGCTTAAAATAGAACGCCTGAAAGACAAAAGCATTGTGTTTGTCCCCACCATGGGCAACCTGCATGACGGCCACATGTCACTAATTCGAAAAGCAAAAGAAGAAGGTGAAATCATTGTATCTTCTATCTTCGTTAACCCAATGCAGTTTTCGGATCAAAGCGATTTAGAACGCTACCCAAAAACCTTGGAAGAAGATAAACGCGTTCTTGAAGCCAACGGCTGCAATTACCTGTTTGCACCAGATGCACTAGAAATGTACCCAGACGGCAAACGCAGTCAAACACAAATCGAAGTGGTCGGCATTTCCGACATTCTTTGTGGTGCTTCTCGCCCAGGGCATTTTGTTGGCGTTTCCACAGTTGTGACAAAATTATTTAATATTGTTCAGCCAGACTGCGCCATATTTGGTAATAAAGATTTTCAACAGCTTAAAGTCATTCAAGACATGGTACGTGACCTAAGCTCTAACGTACGTATCATAGGTGTTGACACAGCTCGTAACGAAGATGGCCTTGCCATGAGTTCGCGTAATGGCTACTTAACAGAAGAAGAAAGACGCATCGCCCCAACAATTTATCAAACCTTGTTATGGGCAAAAGAAGCGCTAATTGAAAACCGTGCGAGTCACGAGGACATTTGCGAACAAGCTCAGCAGAAGCTTGAAGCAGCTGGTTTCCGTCGTGATTATTTCGAAATCCGCGCACAAGAAAATTTACAAACACCATCAGAAGAAGAGAAGCGCCTCGTCATATTGACGGCGGCATATCTAGGTAAAGCACGCTTAATTGATAACTTGCGTGTAGAGCTATAACTTTGATTTCTAGGGAGATTGTAATGGGCTCACCCACAGAATTGACAGCTTGGCAGAAATTAACAGAGCACAAACAAGAAATGGCATCTGTTAACATGAAGTCCTTGTTTGCAGCAGATCCAAAACGTGCCGAAAAATACACCACACAAGCGGCTGGCTGGACATTGGATTACGCAAAAAACCGCGCCGATGAAAAAACTCTTGGACTACTAACAGACTTAGTAAAAGAAGCGGGCTTAGAAAAAGCAATTAAAGGCATGTTCAGCGGTGCGCACATCAACAACACCGAAGATCGCTCTGTATTGCACATCGCCCTACGTGCTAGCCAAGCGCAAGACTCACTAATGGTCGACGGCGTTAACGTACTAGAAGAAGTTCGCAGCACTCTTAAGCAAATGGAAAAATTTGTTGCACAGCTACACAGCGGTGAATGGAAAGGCTACACAGGCAAACGCATTACCGATGTCATTTCTATCGGTATCGGCGGCTCTTACCTTGGCCCTAAAGTTGTCGCTGAAGCCTTAACGCCATACGAAAAAGACGGCATTAAAGTACATTTTGTGGCGAACATCGATGGCTCAGACATCACTGGCAAACTGAAGCTAGTGAACCCTGAAACCACCATTTTTGTTATCTCGTCTAAAACCTTCGGTACCTTAGAAACCTTATCTAACGCTAACGCGGCGCGCGATTGGTTCCTAAGCAATGGCGGCTCACAAAGTGACGTTAGCAAGCACTTTGCTGCTGTTAGCTCCAACGTGAAAAAAGCTGTGGACTTCGGCATGGCGGAAGAAAACATCTTCCCTATGTGGGACTGGGTTGGCGGACGTTACTCTCTTTGGTCGGCAATTGGCTTGCCAGTTGCTATTGCCGTTGGCATGGACAACTTCTACGAATTGCTAGACGGTGCTCACCAAATGGACGAGCACTTCCGCACAGCACCGTTTGAAGAGAACCTACCGGTTATCATGGCCGCACTTGGCGTGTGGTACATCAACTTCCACAACGCACAAACTCACGCCTTAATTCCTTACGATCATTACCTACGCGCCATGCCTGCTCACATCCAGCAGCTAGACATGGAAAGTAACGGTAAATCGACGCTATTGAATGGCGATGGTGTAGAAACAGACACAGGCCCAATCATCTGGGGTGGCGCTGGCACCAACGGCCAACACGCTTACCACCAGTTATTGCATCAAGGCACACGTCTTGTGCCTGTGGACTTTATCGTCCCATTGGCGTCTCACAACCCAATTGGCGAACATCACGCACAATTGTTTGCTAACTGCTTAAGTCAGTCACAAGCTTTGATGGTTGGTAAAACACTTGAACAAGCGCAGCAAGAACTTCGTGATTCAGGTGCGACAGACGAGCAGATAGCCACTATCGCGCCACACAAAGTGATTCCTGGCAACCGCCCAAGCAATACTCTACTAACGGATAAAATGACACCAGCGACCATTGGTGCCTTGATCGCCCTCTACGAGCACCGTACTTTTGTACAAGGCACGATTTGGGGCATCAACTCATTCGACCAATGGGGCGTAGAGCTAGGCAAAGTATTGGGAACAGACATCTACAACCGCCTTGTTAGCGACAGCGACAACAGCGCACTAGACGCTTCTACTCAAGCACTGATCAACGCGTTCAAAAAAGCTCAATCTTAACCGTTTAGCTTTTTGTACAGCGATACTAAAAACACCAGCCGAGGCTGGTGTTTTTGTTTTCTCTGTTCCCTCCCCTTCTCTTCAAGGGGAGTGTTAGGGAGGGGTTATTGAACTGTCGCGGCTTCAGCCCGACAACTTCCCTACATCACATGACACCAAATCGTAGGGCATCATAAGCGCAGCGTAATGTGCCGAAGAAAGCGAAGCTTTCATGTAAGTCGCGCCTTCAGCCCGACACCTCTCCGTATGACACCATCATCAGCCCGATACAGACTTTGGCTCATGACACAAAATCGTAGGGCATCATAAGCGACAGCGTAATGTGCCGAAGAAAGCGAAGCTTTCATGTAAGTCGCGGCTACAGCCCGACAACCTCTACGCATGAGACCATCATCAACCCAGCACTGGCTTTGGCACATGACATCAAACCAAGCGGCGTTTCTCTTCGAAACTATCACCTACCTCATCAAAACGCCGCTTGGCTTTTTCAGAATTCAGTCTATTTTTACCTTCCTAATAAAGTGCTTTGCTCATCTATACTAGTAGAAATAAAAAATCGCTTTAATATCAATAAACAACATTACACTCAAAAGGAAGTAATCTGCTGCGGATCAACAATATAATCCGCACTATTAAATTATTCCAAACTCAGGAGAATACAGTGGAACAAGGCATAGTGAGCATTTATCTAGATGAGCAATGGAGTTTGGAAGATTTCTCTGTATTCTCAAAACAATACATACAAATTTACGGTTTTTTCTATGGATTGAGATTAGTTGAAGAAAATAACTCCACTCTAGAGTATGAAAGAATGCCATGGTTAGGTGGGGGCTCTGTCGTAAACTTTTTCTCGTCGATGAAAAATCACATCCATCCGAAGGCACTACCCAATGTACATAGAATTCAATATGCATCTCCCGGAGTTATGGAACTGTCAGCAATAATTGAAGTTGCTGGTGATATTAAAGAGCTGGTTGTCTCTATCTGCGCATCATTAACATCAATATCGACTACTTACTACGTCATTCATAAACAATATATTTCAAGGCAGATGGCTCAAAAGAAAATGGCTCAGCTAGACAATGAAGAAGATAAAAACTTTGTTAGAGATTCGGTTATTGAATTACATGAAAAATTAAATTTATCCCCTCGCCAAGTAATGAGTCTTACAAAAATATCCAAAGGTGATCAACTAGTTGAATTAAAAATGTTGATGGCTATGTATCGAAGAGCAAAACCAATTGCTGACTTACAAATGGAGAATAAAGCACGACTATAGAACTAGGTTTATGCCATACCTCGCATTCCTACTGCCACCTTCCAAGCGGAATAAACAGCCTTTTTCAACTAAGTCTCCAGGATCTCGGGTTGCGGTGGCTTTGGAGCTGTTAAAGGTACTTTGAGCCGATTACGCTAATTATTCGGCTCAAAATATGGCGACTCTTGAGCCGAATAAATTAGCTTTTCAGCTCAATCTTGTTTATTCAGTATTGGGGTAGATACAACTCCAATCTTTTCAGTGCTATTCTTTCACTTAATCGAGGAGGACATAAAATGACTCAAGTAAACAGAAACATCGTTGAAGATGCGTTATTACTCTCAACGAACGAACGGGTAGAGCTTGTCGAAAAGCTACTTGAAAGCTTAGACGCACCGAATGCTGAGCTAAACGCTATTTGGGCACGAGAGGCAGATGCTCGCATTGAAGCGTATGAAAAAAAACAGCTAAACTCCAAGCCCTTGTCTGAAGTGCTAAGTAAATATAAATGAACGTAGAATTTTTAGACATCGCCGAAAGGGAACTCGATGATGCCTTCAAATACTATGATGGTATTTATAAAGGTCTAGGGTTGAGATTCATTACTGAACTAGAGTCGTCGATAGAACGAATTAAATTACACCCAGATGCTTGGCAAAAAGCCAGCGCAGTTACGCACAAGTGCTTACTTAACCGATTTCCATATTCAATTATTTATCAAATTAAAGGCGACTTGCTACTGGTCGTTGCTATTGCCTCTAGCCACCAAAGACCTAACTACTGGGCTAAGCGAACTAGTAGCTAGAACGACAAACTAAGATAAAAACTTAGTAGTGATATCTTAACTGAGCGATCCAAATCGCATCATCTTGATATTTATAAACAATTCGGTGTTCATCATTGATGCGGCGAGACCAATAACCAGCAAGGCCATGTTTTAAAGATTCTGGTTTACCAATTCCTTCATAAGGTTCGCGCTGAATATCTTTGATTAATAAGTTTATACGCTTTAATACTTTCTTATCTGTGCCCTGCCAGTAAAGATACTGATCCCAAGCCACAGTTGAAAACGTGAGCCTCACTCGATTAACTCTCTTTCAACACCCTTACCCGCTTCCAGTTCAGCAATAGACTCCAACAAGACTCTGGCGTTCGCTGGCGAACGCAGCAAGTAGGTAGTTTCTTGCATGGACTCATAATCTTCTAATGACATCATCACAACTGGGCTTTCGCTTTTACGCGTGATAATGACTGGCGAATGATCATCACAGACCTTTGCCATCGTTTTAGCCAAATTAGCTCGAGCTGTTGTATAACTGATAGCATCCATAATTTATTTCCTGTACTTAATTCTGTACCACTGAGTATAAAGTAAACACCCAAAGCAAATCAACAGCTAACCCGCAAGCTGCGATCAGTGGAACCATCCTAATCAGGTATCATTCCTTCCACCGCCTTCCAAGCGGAACAAACAGCTACTTTTCAACCAAGTTGTAACAGTGGCTTTGGTAACTGTTTATTACTTCCCCTATTCAGCTCAAACAATGAATCAATCGTTATTGAACTGAATATATTGCCCCGGTGTTACCCCCATTACACGACGAAACATAGCAATAAAGGCGCTGACATTTTCATAGCCCAAGGTGAACGCAATATTGGTTACGGGTACGTTGTCGGCCAACATTTCGATAGCGCTCAACACTCTTGCTCGTTGCCGCCATTCAGAAAAACCTAACCCTGTTTGCTCGTTAAAGCGTCGCGCTAGGGTTCTCGAAGACAAGCCAATGGATCTAGCCCATTCCTCTAAACTTCGATTATCAGCAAGGTTAGATAGTAGCCCATCGGTCATCTTTTTCAGGGATGGTAATCCAGGTTGCAGCAAACCAAACAAAGTTTCTGGCAAGTTCACGATTTCATCAAACAACACTTCGGATAAGCGATTTTTTACAGCTTGAGACGTATCGTCAGACCAGCTGGCAGCTCGATGCACTAGCTCTTTTAGTAATGGTGTTGTTTGAAAGATTTTTGGTGAGCTATCAAGTAATTGGCTTCTTTTTGGGTCAAGGTAAACACTCCAACCTCTAAAAGGGCCATGGGATTTCGCGCCATGCAATGTATTTGGTGGAATCCATACGGTATGGGTTGCAGGAACGACCCACCAACCGGATTCTGTTTGCACCGACAAAAGCCCTTCCAAGCTACCAACCAACTGACCAAATGCATGTCGATGCAGTTCTGTTTCTCTTATTTGATTTTCGATTAACTCTACTGACAAGATTAAGTCAGCATCAGATTGGTGAATAATATCCGCAAACGACAGGGAGCTTTTCATTTTGGCGATTTCTCAGTATTGGTTGTCTTAACTAATGGAGTATAGCCAAAATTCCAGCACTATACTGAGCCCTCATTCATCAATATAAGAGGTTTCATCATGACATCCATTATCAAACCAGAAGACATTTTGCCCGAAGATGTTAACCAAGCTAATCTTGAAGGCATTCACATTCGCAAAGGGACAGTAGCCGCATTTTTGCAAAATGCTAAACTCTGGCAAGACCCAACCACCACCGAGGAAGAAAAAGCGAAACTCTTCGAGACCATTAAAGAGACGCTTCCCTCTCTGCGAGTATTAGGCATGTTTGAGGTGTTCCAGTTTCAAAATAAGACGCTTCAAACTTTAAGTGAAGAACTATAGTTTATCGATTTAGCTTAATTATCAAATTAGAGGCGACCTTGTTACTAATCGTTGCTATCGCCTCTAATCATCAAAGACCTAACTACTGGCCAATCGAATAATTAGCTAAGAAACCGCCTTAACCAACCACGCTTTCATCTCTTCTAAGTCGTTTTTATGATCTGGAAAATTCTCAATAACCGAGTCGATACATGCCGCAATGGCGTCTGGTCGGTAAGTCACGCCGACGAGTTTTTCTGCAAGCAGCTCAATTGGATCTGGGAATAGGCTGTCGGTGAAAGTTTGCGCGGCGGTAATTTGCGCGTTGCTCAGGTCTAGATGAATCTCTACGCCGCCCCATTTGAAGCGTTCGTCTAACGTGTGGGTAAATTGCGGTGATTTGCCAAAGTTCCAATCCCAGCTTTGTTGCTGGGCGAATTTTTCAACAAAGCCGGGCAAGTCAGGCAAGGTTTCAGGGGAAATTTCCTCTATGACAGGTACTTCGCCAAAGTATTCACAAAACGCTTCAACAATGGCGTCACATACAAGCTGGTGATCAATAGTCTGATACAAGCTATTTAGATTGCTGACTCGTGAACGTACGGAGGGGATGCCTTTAGACTGGAGCTTTTTCAGATCTGGGTTTAGGTAATTGGCTAAGCGACTTAAATCCGCATGTAACAATAAAGTACCATGATGAAAGCCACGATCTTTGGTTTCTTTGTAGGCGGAGCCTGAGAATTTACGCATCTCTTCACCTTCGCCCACCACTAAGTCATTTCGGCCATTGGCGTAACCTTCAATACCTAGCTTCTTCAAGCCTTGCAAAACAATATCGGTGGAGACTTCTTTGTTGTACTCAGGCTTGCCCGCCATGAAGGTGAAGTTAGTATTGCCCAAATCATGAAAGACCGCTCCGCCACCACTTTGGCGACGAGCAAGGTGAATTTTATCTTGCTCCATCTTGTTGATATTGCATTCTTTCCAAGGGTTCTGAGAGCGGCCAATCACCACAGTGTCGGCATTACGCCATAGAAACAACACGCGCTGATCAGCAGACATGGAGCGAAAAATACAATCTTCCACCGCGAGGTTAAAATGAGGGTTATTGGAATGGGATAGTAGAATTCGGCTAGCCATGGCACTTTCTCGTTTAAGTAACTGTAAATCAGTGCACCCGATGTTAATAACATCTGTTCTTACTTACAACGACTTCGTTAGCAACAAAGACAACAGAACTAAGGATGAAGAGTTATTCTTTGAATAAATACCCGATAAAAAAAGGTAAATAATAAAAAGGGGAATCACTGTGAGTGATTCCCCTTTTTAAATTAACGCTTTTAAATAAGTGTTTAAAAATGAGTACTTTTAAAGTCTAAATTTAGCGACTTCTTGGTTTATTTGTCGTCCCAAGTCATGCAGTTTTTTAGCTTGTTCGGCGGCAAGTTTACTTGCTTCCGACATCTCATCACCAACACCTCGAATGGTTTCAGTATTGCGACTAATTTCGAGTGTAACGGAAGATTGTTCTTCAGCAGCAGTCGCTATTTGTGCTGCCATATCATTGATTTGATTAATGGACTCAAGAATCTGACCTAAACTTAAGTTTGCTTCCTCTGCATCAGAAACGCTCTGGTTAGCCATCTCCTTACCTTTATCAGTTGCTTTAACAGCGCTTTCTGCAGCAGCTTGCAAAGACTCTATCATGCCTTGAATTTCTTGAGTTGAGCTATGAGTACGTTGCGACAAAACCCTTACCTCATCAGCTACCACAGCAAAACCACGACCTTGTTCACCTGCCCGAGCAGCCTCAATCGCTGCGTTTAGTGCAAGTAGATTGGTTTGCTCAGATATGCCGCTAATGGTTGATAGAATAGAGTTGATACTCTGTACATGCTTATTTAAATCGCTAATTATTTGGCTTGCTCGACCTACTTCTTCGGCTAAGGTTTCTGTCGAACGCTGACTTTTCTCAACTTCTTTGCGACCTTTTTCACTTACGGTGACACAGCTTCTTGCCGAATAAGCAGTTTGCTCTGCATTAGACGATATTTCTTGGGTAGCTGCCGCCATCTCAGTCACGGCAGTCGCTACCATGTGAATTTCACTTTGATGGCGCTGCAACCTATCGTTTTGCTGATCTGAAACTTTCGATACACCACTTGCTTCAGACAACAAGTCCTTAGACGTATCACTCAACCGGCTAATGATGCCATGCAGTTGTCCGACAAACCGATTGAAACTCGTTGCCAATTGACCAATCTCATCGCCACTTTTAACCTCTAAACGAATCGTTAAATCACCATTACCATTAGCAATTTCATCTAAGTTTTTAGTAATAGCACTGAGATTTTTCAACATCATTTTCAATAACAAAGACATGATAATCAAAATAACAGCCAAGATAATAAAGCTGATGATAACTTGGCTTATAAGCTGACTGCGTACTGGAGCAAATAATGTCTCTTTATCCATTACTAAAATAAGAGACCAATTTGAATTAGGGATAGCTGTCACATAAATAAGACGGTCACGGCCGTCTAATGACATATCTTGAAGCGTACGTTTAGCAACAATTTTTTCTAAAAGAGTACCTGCAAAATTTTCATTTAGTTCTGAGGCTTTTTTACTTTGTAGTTTTGAATCCGGATGCGCAACTATTTGGTCACTTTTATCAACCACTATGGCATAACCGTCACCAGGCACTTTGAGTTTATTAACAAATACCGTGAGTTGTTCCAAGGTAAGGTTGGCGCCAATAGCACCGATAAACTGGCCATCTTTTTTTACTGCTTCGGATAATGTGACAACGTATTCATTGGTACTAGCGGAAACAAATGGCGAAGCCAAGAATCGACCATTAGCCTCTTTTGCACCCTTATACCAACTGCGCACTCTTGGGTCATAATTAGGTGGGTTTAAGTTAGGGTCATTACGGTACATTTCCCCCTTTTCGTTACCATAGTAAGTAATCGAGAAGCCTAAGCCCTCTCTGACTTGATCTAACAATATATAGGGTTGAATGTCGGGGTATTCTGAAATTGTCTTGGCAAGCTTGCTTACCGCATTTTGTCTATCTTTCAGCCAGTTCCCAACGTTATCACTAAATACTTCGGATACTAGATCAACTTCCTCTTCCAGTGCTGACTCAATATTCTTTTGTAATGTAGTAACACTCTGAATAACTAAAGCAACAAAAAATACAAAGAAACAAATAACAGTAATGATAAGAATTTTTTTACGTAATGAGAAATTTTTCATAATACCAACCCATCGATTAAATCAAGGATCAAAACAACATGCTTGCACATGTGCCAATTACATTTATTTTAATTTTTAAGAGAAATGAAAATTACCTTATATAAACATCAACTAGTACTATCGCCCAATAGGCACCAAAATTCATCATAGGTTAAGAAATAAACCGAAGTCAAAACAACTTAGTTAATTATTGTGAAATAATAGCCAAGCCTTGTGTCCAAATGATTACGACCAACCTATAAATTCAAGCCATAAAAAAACCACGATGCTTTCACATCGTGGTTTTTAAAAGCAAGCCTTTAATACCTATTATAGGTATTCGACTTTCTCGATTTCGTAAACAACTTCACCACTAGGAACTTGAATGGCAACTTCGTCACCTTCCTCTTTCCCAATAATGGCTTTCGCGATAGGTGAAGCGTAAGAAATTTTCTTCACTTTCACATCCGCTTCATCATCGCCGACAATCTTATAAGTAACCGTTTCTTCGGTATCTACATTAAACAGTGTTACTGTCGTGCCGAAAATTACTTTAGACGATACAGGCAAAGATTTAACGTCAATCACTTGTGAATCTGCAAGTTTACCTTCGATCTCTTTAATTCGACCTTCAGCAAATCCCTGTTCTTCACGAGCGGCGTGATACTCTGCGTTTTCTTTTAAGTCGCCATGCTCACGCGCGGTTGCGATATCCGCAATCACGCGAGGACGGACGACAGTTTTCAAGTGATTTAGCTCTTCTCGAAGACGAGCTTCACCTTCTACTGTCATTGGTACTTTTTTCATTATTTCCCCAAGTGCAAATCTTGCAGTCTTCTAACTTTCGTTTCACCTGTTAGGCTAATCGCCATACTCGTTGCTTCAGCACCAGCCAATGTCGTAGTGTAACAAACCTTGCGCTGTAAAGCTGTACGACGAATAACAGAAGAATCTGCAATCGCTTGCGTACCAGACGTAGTGTTGATGATGTAATCAATTTCGCCATTTTTCATCATATCAACGATATGAGGACGACCTTCATTCACCTTATTCACTTTGCGAACTTCAACGCCGCGCTCAGTTAGGTATTTAGCTGTGCCTTCGGTACCGACAAGGTCAAATCCTAGTTCAGCCAAGCGGCGAGCAACGTCTACTGCACCTTCTTTGTCCATATCGCGAACACTGATAAAAGCACGACCTGATGTAGGCAATTCAGTACCGCCACCAAGAACCGCTTTACCAAACGCTTCAGCGAAGGTATCACCCACGCCCATCACTTCGCCCGTAGACTTCATTTCAGGCCCAAGAATCGGATCGACACCCTGGAACTTGTTGAATGGGAAAACGGCTTCTTTCACGCTGTAGTAAGAAGGAATGATTTCTTTGGTGAAACCAAGCTCTTCCAGTGTTTTACCTGACATAACCAATGCAGCAACTTGCGCCAAAGAACGACCGATACACTTAGAAACGAAAGGCACAGTACGTGATGCACGAGGGTTAACCTCAATTACGTAGATTTCGCCATCCTGAATCGCAAGCTGAGTGTTCATCAAACCGACAACGCCAAGTTCTAGCGCCATGTTTTTGATCATCTCACGAATGTCGTCTTGCACTTCTTTAGACAAAGAATATGGTGGCAAAGAACATGCTGAGTCACCTGAGTGAACGCCCGCTTGTTCGATATGTTGCATGATGCCGCCGATAACCACTTGATGGCCATCGCAGATACAGTCGATATCAATCTCAATCGCTGCATTCAAGAAGTGGTCTAGCAGAACAGGGCTGTCGTTAGACACTTTCACAGCGCTGGTCATGTAACGCATCAATTCTTTTTCGTTATAAACGATTTCCATCGCACGGCCACCCAATACATAGGATGGACGCACCACAAGTGGATAGCCGATAACTGCGGCTTTCGCTGCAGCTTGATCAACACTACGCACTGTCGCGTTATGAGGCTGTTTGTAACCTAAACGTTGGATCATGCTTTGGAAACGTTCACGATCTTCTGCACGGTCAATAGACTCAGGTGTTGTACCAATGATTGGCACACCTTCGTTTTGCAAAGCACGAGCAATTTTCAGTGGTGTTTGACCACCGAATTGAACGATTACGCCTTTTGGTTTTTCTTTACGAACGATTTCTAACACGTCTTCAAGCGTTACTGGCTCGAAGTACAAACGGTCAGATGTGTCGTAATCAGTAGATACAGTTTCAGGGTTACAGTTCACCATAATGGTTTCGTAACCGTCTTCACGTAGACCTAACGCTGCGTGTACACAGCAGTAGTCAAACTCGATACCTTGACCGATGCGGTTCGGGCCACCACCAAGGATGATGATTTTTTCACGATCCGTTGGCGCAGCTTCACACTCGTCTTCGTACGTTGAGTACATATACGCTGTATTAGTGGCAAATTCTGCTGCACAGGTATCAACACGCTTGTAAACTGGATGAACGTTCATTAAGTAACGACGCTCACGCATAGACTTTTCAGTCACACTTAACAAGCTAGCAAGACGCGCATCAGAAAAGCCTTTACGCTTCAAACGACGAATTACGTCGTAAGTCATGTCTATCAGACCTTTGTCTGCCAACGCTGCTTCTTCTTTGATCAAGTCTTCGATTTGCACCAAGAACCAATGATCAACACCTGTTGCTTCGTAAACTTCGTCGACTGTCATACCAGAACGGAAGGCATCACCGATGTACCAAATACGGTCAGAACCAGGAGATTGAAGCTCGTAAGCCAATTTCTCTTTGCTGTTTTCTTCAGCAAAATCCAACTGAGGATTGAAGCCATCAGAACCAACTTCTAAGCCGCGCAATGCTTTTTGCAAAGACTCTTGGAAAGTACGGCCAATCGCCATAACTTCACCAACAGACTTCATTTGCGTGGTTAGACGATCATTCGCTGTTGGGAATTTTTCGAACGTGAAACGAGGAATCTTAGTCACAACGTAGTCGATTGCTGGCTCGAAGCTCGCTGGAGTTTGGCCACCAGTGATGTCGTTTTGCAACTCATCAAGGGTGTAACCAATCGCCAATTTTGCTGCGATTTTTGCAATTGGGAAACCTGTCGCTTTCGATGCCAAAGCAGACGAACGAGATACACGAGGGTTCATCTCGATAACCACAAGACGACCTGTTAGAGGATCCATACCGAACTGTACGTTGGAACCACCCGTTTCTACGCCGATCTCACGCAATACCGCCAAAGAAGCGTTACGCATGATTTGATATTCTTTATCCGTCAAGGTTTGTGCTGGCGCTACTGTAATGGAGTCACCTGTGTGAACCCCCATAGCGTCGAAGTTTTCAATCGCACAAACGATGATGCAGTTGTCTTTTTTATCGCGGACAACTTCCATTTCGTACTCTTTCCAACCGATCAAAGATTCATCGATTAGCAATTCGTTGGTTGGAGACAAATCCAAACCACGAGTACAGATTTCTTCGAACTCTTCCATGTTGTACGCGATACCACCACCGGTACCACCCATGGTGAAAGAAGGACGAATGATACAAGGGAAGCCTACTTCAGCTTGAACTTTAAGCGCTTCTTCCATGTTATGGGCAATACCCGCACGTGGACACTCAAGACCAATCGCACGCATCGCTTTATCAAAACGGCTACGATCTTCTGCTTTGTCGATAGCGTCAGCTGTCGCACCGATCATCTCAACATTGTATTTTGCTAGAACACCGTGACGCTCAAGATCCAACGCACAGTTCAATGCAGTTTGACCACCCATCGTCGGTAGAACCGCATCTGGGCGCTCTTTTTCAATGATTTTTTCTACTGTTTTCCATTCAACTGGCTCGATGTAAGTCGCATCCGCCATAGATGGGTCTGTCATGATGGTCGCTGGGTTTGAGTTCACCAGAATAACGCGAATACCTTCTTCACGCAGCGCTTTACACGCTTGCGCACCAGAATAGTCAAACTCACAAGCCTGACCGATAACAATAGGGCCTGCACCTAAAATTAAGACGCTTTTTATGTCAGTACGTTTTGGCATAATATTTCGCTCCGCTCCTACTTTTAGGCTTTAGTGGCTTTGATGTTTTCAATGAACTGATCGAACAAGGGTGCAACATCATGTGGCCCCGGGCTCGCTTCAGGGTGACCTTGGAAGCTGAATGCACTCTTATCTGTACGCGCGATGCCTTGCAAAGAGCCATCGAACAAAGATTTGTGAGTCATCACAAGGTTAGCTGGCAAAGTGTCTTCGTCTACCGCAAAACCGTGGTTTTGGCTGGTGATCATCACTGTGCCCTTTTCAATAGCTTGTACCGGATGGTTTGCACCGTGGTGACCAAACTTCATTTTCTTGGTTTTCGCGCCAGAAGCCAAAGCTAAAAGCTGATGACCAAGACAGATACCAAAGATAGGAATCTCTGTTTCTAGGATTTCTTTAATAGCTTGAATCGCGTAGTCACATGGCTCTGGGTCACCAGGTCCATTGGATAGGAATACGCCATCTGGATTCATCGCCAAAACGTCACTTGCTGGAGTTTTTGCTGGCACAACAGTTAAACGGCAACCGCGCTCAACCAACATACGAAGAATGTTGCGTTTCACACCGAAGTCATAAGCAACCACGTGGAAATCGAAAGATTCTGGCGTAGAGTGGCCCTTCACAAGATCCCAAGTAGACTCAGTCCACTCGTATGCTTTCTCTACCGTTACTTCTTTCGCTAGATCCATGCCTTTCAAGCCTGGGAAAGCTTTGGCAGCAGCAACCGCAGCCGCTTCATCTAGGCTTTCACCTGCCATGATGCAACCTGCTAGCGCGCCTTTTTCTCGTAGAATACGTGTCAATTTACGAGTATCAATGTCGGCAATACCAACCACGCCTTTGCGCTTCAAGTAAGAATCTAAAGATTCTTGTGAGCGCCAGCTGCTAGCAACCAAAGGAAGATCACGAATAATCAAACCTTCACACCAAATTTTGTCGGATTCTTCGTCTTCAGAGTTAACGCCAGTATTCCCGATGTGGGGATAGGTCAAGGTGACCATTTGTCGAGCATAGGAAGGATCAGTAAGAATTTCTTGATAACCGGTCATCGAGGTGTTAAATACTACCTCGGCCGTTGAGGAGCCATCTGCTCCGATCGACACCCCTTTAAAAATAGTGCCGTCTTCCAGAGCCAGAATCGCTGATGTTGCCAAAGGAACCTCCCATTTAGAGACTATCAGGTTGCAAAAAAGCGAGATAAACCGGCGGCTCATCTCGCTTTTAAGAAATTGCGTTTTTGCCGTTCTTCCAATGATGGATAACCAATGGATCTCGCGTTCAAAAAATCTGCCTAATTCTACTCTTATACGGCTTTTGCGTCCACCGAATTGCCGAGAAAACAGGCAAAAACACGGAATTTGAACGCATTTTTTCTTGACTTCTTAGTCAAGAATAAAAATAGAGCAAAATAACCTCTTAGCACAACAATCCATCAGCTACATTTTTGGCAGCGTCGTAACCATTTAAGTTACCTAATACAGTTAATGAAAAAACCATAGCTGCGGCAGGCCCTTTGCCTGTCAAAATGTTACCATCCATTACTACAGGTTCATTGGCAATGTACTCAGCGCCAATCAATCCATCTTCAAAACCTGGGTAACACGTCGCTTGTTTATCTACGACAAAACCATGAGTACCAAACACTACCGCCGGTGACGCACAAATAGCCGCTAATAAAGCATCTTGGATGTCATGTTTTTCCAATATATCGATTAGCAATTCACAATCACGTAAATGCTCAGCACCTGGCATTCCACCAGCCAACACCACGGCATCAAAGATTTGCTCGCCAACCTCGGTTAATAAAACATCGGCTTCGAGTTTCGTGCCGTGCGCCATAACAACCTGTTTGGTCTCGTGAATACTCGCCACAGTGACTTCCACGCCACCACGTCGCAACACATCGATAATCGTAATGGCTTCAATATCTTCATTGCCGTTAGCAATAGGAACCAATACCTTGCTCATACCTTACCTCTTTCAGATACATTAAATTCATAAAAGCTTTCATGCGACTACTGCGTTTAAAAACTTTTCTATTTTTAGCGTAAACAAACATGCCGCTTCGTGGCCTTGTTCTGTTTGTCCTTTTTTTTCTATTTGATAATAATTTTTTCGGCGACCAACTTGTTCGAACCCTAACGATTCGTACAGCGAAATGGCTCCTAGATTCGACTCGCGCACTTCCAATAACAGCTCACTGACATCTTGCTGCGCGACCGCTTCTGACCAAACTATCATCAACTGTCTGGCTAGCCCCTGTCTACGGACAGAGGAATCAATCACAATTAATTCTAATTCGGATTGATCAAGCACCACCGAAGCAGTTAACCAACCAACGATCGATTTTTGCGTCGCATCACCTAATTCAACAACCCAATTTTTGCGCGTTTGTAATGCTTCAGCGACCAAATTTTCACCCCAAGGGTGAGGGTTAGACAAGGCATCAAGTTGAATAATAGGTAGTAAATCTGACTGAATCGCCAGACGAATAGAAACAGAAGGAATCATAAAATTAAACGCCTCATCAAAGGCAAAGAGATTAACGGAAAAAGCTTGATTGCATCGCTTGCCATGCGTCCTTGCGCAGTTCAGGAATACGATACAATTCAGACAAACTTACGATGTGCGCAGTAGGATATTGTTTTAAAAGGCTTTCAGGCGGTAAATCTTCCACCAACTGAGTAATTTGTGCACCAGCCAGCACTAGCCATGGAGTATCAGGAAAATCTTTTACCAAACGGCCCACATAGCTTTCTAACGCGCCAAACAGCCAATCGGTACGATTCAAGAAGTACGGATTGCGCAATTGCCCCGGCCAACTAAACGCACTGCCCTGCCATTCATCAATCGGCTGTTTTAACAAGGCTTGCCCCATTTTTAACGCCAAACGCTCAATGTCTTCTGCTTGGGAAAATACTTGAGGTACATCACTTAGAATCAAAAGCTTATTAGACAAGGCGTAAGCATGAATATTCAATCGCGTAATTTGGGTGTTCAGCGTTGGATCTGGCTCAACCACAATATCGACAGCCAATTCTTCAATTGGCTGCAAATCTTCGACGATAATTTCCGGTCCCGCATTTAACTGCTCACGAAGGTTATGAACCAAGGGCTCTTTTTCTTCAGGCGATAATTTAGGCATTGGAGCGGGCACAGGCTCAGCAGATCTAAATCCGGCTGAAGGCTGATCGCGATAAGAGTCTGCAAAGGAAGAGTTGGACGGCGCGTCCATATCAATAGGCCAAGGCTGTACTGGCATGAAAACCGTACCCGAAACACTGTCCGTGACAGACTCATTTTTCTCAATAGACAACCAGGACACCACGCCCATTTGCGCTAAGCAATGGGTTTGAAAAGCCTGTTGAGGTGGTAATTCGCGGGACATAGTAACCTTAATCGCAGCCTAAAAAATGCACATTCATCGATTTAAATACTGGTAAGCAAATATACTCGCTTACGCCACCAGATGCCACTTGATGGCCTAAAGCTTGCTAGAGATCTTTGCACTATGGCTGTGTATAATCACAACCAATTTAAAGCAACCCTATAAAAGGTATGAAAACATGGTGTCTCTGTTATCTCGTTTGATGGTTATCGCTGCCGTTTCGATCAGCAGCTTCAGCTTCGCCGACAGCTTGCCTGACCTTAAAGGCCGTACTATTTTAGCCGTCACCGAAAATGCCTACACACCACTTAACTTTGTCGATCCAGCAACGGGCGAAGGCATTGGTTGGGAATACGACGCCATGAACGAAATTGGCAAGCGTCTAAACGCTAACATTGAATGGCACCTAAGTAGCTGGGACACCATGATCCAAGCCGTCAAACAGGGCCAATACGATGTCGGTATGGACGGCATCACAATTAATGAAGAACGCGCCGCGCAAATTGACTTCACCATTCCTTACATGACCTCTCAACAGTTCATGTTGGTTCGTGCCGATGAAAAACGCTTTAATGATGCCAAATCCTTTGCCGCTAACCCCGACTTACAATTTGGTGCACAAGCAGGCACAACCAACTTTTATGTAGCCGTTTACGATGTGCTTGATGACGATGAAAACAACCCTCGTATCACCTTACTAGACACCTTTGGAGCATCAGTTCAAGCGCTGAAATCTAGCGATGTCGACAGCGTACTAATGGACGCCGCGTCTGCCCGTGGTTACATCGGCGCCAATCCTGGTGCATTCAAAATTGTTGGCGGCCCGTTGGGTTCTGAAGATTTTGGCTTCATTTTGGCTCCGGGTTCAGACCTTGTTAAACCGATCAATGCGGCAATCGAAAGCATGAAAAAAGACGGCACATTAGAAGCCCTGAACAAAAAATGGTTCTTCGACTATAACCGCTAAAAAAACCCGTCAATAGAAACAACAAACTCACAGCAACGGATCTTATACTTTTATAGCGATCCGTTTTTTATTGTTAACCACCACGGAACGGTCTTGCTATGAATGTATTATGCCCTTTAAAAAATCCCTAGAACGCACGCCTTGGTGGCTCGTCACCATCATTATTATTGCTCTGGTTCTGCTATGGAACATGGTTTCCGACCAAAGCTACCAACGCATAGCCGGCGCACTAAGCGAAGGATTACTGACGACAATCGGCGTAACATTTACCGCCTTTATACTGGCAAGTTTTCTTGGATTATTAATTGCACTAGCAGGATTTTCTCGTCATCGCATTCTTCGTGAATTTGCACGCTTTTATGTAGAAATATTTCGCGGCGTGCCCGTTCTCGTACTACTGTTCTACATCGCCTTTGTCGGCGCACCGGAAATGGTAAAACTCTACAACTGGGCATTACAAATGCCGATAGAAGCGGGCTGGATAGAAGAAGCTCGCACACGAGACTTTACTCTTCTATGGCGCGCCATTATTGCCCTTGCGATTAGTTACAGCGCCTTCATTGCAGAAGTCTTCCGCGCAGGCATTCAAGAAGTGGGCAAAGGACAAATAGAAGCCGCAAAAGCATTAGGCTTATCAAACTGGCATCGCTTCCGCTTGATCACCCTTCCCCAAGCCATGCGTAAAATCTTACCGCCTCTTGGCAACGACCTCGTCGCCATGATCAAAGACTCTGCGCTCGTCTCGGTATTAGGCGTGCAAGACATCACCCAACTTGGCAAAGTCTTCAGCTCCTCCACCTTCCAATTCTTCGAAACCTACAACGTCGTCGCCTTCATGTACCTCGTACTCACACTCAGCTTATCGCTGATGATACGAGCTTTTGAAAGCCATCTGAGGCGCAATGATCATCATTGACTCAAGGCGACGCCACCCTAACCTTCCCCTTGGAAGTGATAAGGGGAAGGAACAAAGACATATCCGCAAACGCCCCAAACATAATGAGCGAATAACATTCCGACGAGGGAGGCGGTAGTTTCGAGAAGGAATGTTATTCGGTCGATGACCGCAAAAACATATCCGCTGACTCAAACATCATGAGCGAATAACATTCCGACGAGGTAGGCGGTAGTTTCGAGGAGAATGTTATTCGGTCGATGATCACAAAGGCTTAGACCTTCTAAGCTTAACCATTAAACACGGGGATAATGTCTCTGCCGTATTTGGCGATGATTTCTTCTTCGTCGCCGCTGTCTAGGTAAATGTTGAACTGCGTGGTTCCCGCTGTTTCTAGGTCTTTAATCTTGGCAATATGATCCTCGACGGTTCCCAATACACAGAAGCTTTTCACTATGTCTTCGGTGATGAAATCCAAGAATGGGTTGTCGCTTTGACCGTGTTTGGAGTAATCATAACCACGGCGTTTTTCGATGTAATCCGTTAAGCTTTTTGGCACTAAACCGGAGTCGCTGCCATATTGTTCAACGATATCTGCCACATGGTTACCCACCATGGCAGGGAACCATTTAGTGTGCTCGATACAATAATCCATATCACCAAAGTAAGCTGGCGCAGCGGCTTGGACTTTGAAGTTAGACATATCACGACCTGCAGCTTCACCAGCGTTAATGGCTTGATCTTTAAACCATTTCACCAAATCAGGATCACCAATTTGCAAAATCAAACCATCGCCAACTTCACCAGCGGTGGCTAAGGCTTTCGGGCCATAAGCGCCAATCCAAACAGGTAATTCATAGCCTGTCGCCCAAGGCAATTTAACGGGTTCAGGACATTCGCCGTATTCCACTTCTTCGCCGCGCACCATAGCTTTTACCTTGGTGGTAAATTCCGCAAGACGCGCTAGTGTCGCTGGTTTCTTGCCCATGACACGCATAGAAGAATCACCACGACCAAGACCAATGTCGAAACGACCATTACTTTGATGCGCTAAGCTCGCGTATAAGCTGGCTGACAAAGACCAGTCACGAATATTCGGGTTGGTCACACAAGGACCAAAACGCATGGTTTTGGTGTGTTCCATACACATTGCCATGGCGACAAATGACTCACGCCAAAGAATGTGAGAATCGTAAAACCAGCAATAAGTGAAGCCAGCGGCTTCCGCCTGACGAACAAGATTTCGTGCGCGATCTGGGCTGACGAAGCCTTTAAACGTAATGCCAAATTCCATAATGTGTTCCTCTTGTGATTATGCTTTTAATTACTAAATAATATGTTTCAGATAACTTGTTAAGATGTACTGAGCAAAACCAAGACGAGGCAAAAACAGACGAAAAAGCGGAGTCTATAAGTTATAAATGAGCATTTTGAGTCTGTTTTTAACAAAGTATTGGTGAGCTCAGTAATCGCACCTAATGATCGGGTGGGCAGATACGAACTCCCGCATGAGAAAACGGCACCTCTTTCGAAATATTCAAACGAATCAGAATCGGCGTTAGCGCTTCAACGCAACGAGCGCTTTCAGCTAACCCAGCGTTGTAAGCTTTGGTACCCATTTTTTCGATTAACGCCATGACACGTTTTTTGGCATCAAGGTCATTGCCGCACACCAAGATGTCGCAGTTGATGCCACGAGATAAGTCATTCAAAGTCACTGCCGACACGTTATGTAAGGCGCCAATAACAGGAATTTCGTCGCCTAATAACAACTGCGCCGATTCTGTCACCGAGCCAGCTGCTGGCATCACCACAGCTTTTGGGTTACCCGGAGCCAATGGCACAACGATGTCGACTAAAGTTTTTCCGACGAGCAATGGCGCTAATGTGGTCAAGGTGGCATCGTGACCACTATAAGGAACAGATAAAATCACCAGATCCTCTGCAGCTTTGGTCGCGTCTTCCATCGACAAACCAGTAATGTCTGCCTGACAGTCTTTTTCAGCTAACAAGGCCACCAATGCCTTAGCGGTTTCCTCTGCCTTGGCAGGATCACGAGAACCCAACACCACGCTGACGCCAGCCAGTGCCAAACGCAGCGCAAGTCCTTTGCCCTGTGGGCCAGTTCCGCCAATGATGGCGACTTTATTTGTAGAGTCATTCATAGTTTATTCACCATTTTTTTCATTGATTCTGTCATCGGATTTTTCATCTAAAAAGATCCTCATTGTGGGCTCGAATAAGATCTCGACTTGAGCTGTCTGTTTTTGGCCAAGATAAACCACGAAAAACTATCACTGGTGACTTGGCGCTTTTTTCCATCAGTAAGCCAGATGCTGCAGCCAGTTCATCCGCAAAGGCTGGCGCGGTGACACTCAAAGGTCGTCCAAAGGCATCCAGCTCACCCAACATGTGCATCACGCCCGGCACATTCGCCAAGCCAATCGCCACGTTGGTTTGCCCCAATCGCCAAGGACGACCAAAGGTGTCGCTGATCACCACGCCCAAATCACAGCAAAAATGGGCTTCTAATTTGTGACACAGTAATTGCGCACTTTTGTCTGGGTCCTCGGGGAGTAAAATCAGTTGACCGGGATGGTCGGCATTGGATTCATCCACCGCCGCATTGGCGCAGATGTAGCCATTTTTATGTTCTGCGATCAGCACGCCTTCTTCTTGATCAGGTCGTTTCATCGCTCGAACAATACGTGTTGATTGCGAAAGAATAACTTCAACTTTACGCGGGTCTTTATTAACGGTTTTCGCCAACTCGATGGCTTCTTCACTGGGCGTAATGTCTTCCAAATAGGCACAAGCACCCTCGCTTTTAGATACCACTTTGTGAGCAATGACCAAGATGTCGCCAGCTACCAAGGTTTGATTTTGCGTAGTTAAGGTATCAATAATTTTTTGTGCTAAATCGTCGCCCTGCTGAAAATCCGGCAAGCCCATCAAGCGGAACATACTCATTGAATCAGGCATAGTGGCGTTCCTTAATGAGCGATTTTTTCATCAATGAGGAACCAGTGTCGCGCCATGCTTTGAAGCGTTCAGGTTGACGAATCACGGCAACTTTAAGGTCTTCACTCTGATCGATATCCAACGCGAGATTGGCAAGATGCAAACTACGACAAACCAGTCGATTATTCGCGGCGTTAGCTTTGTGGGCAGACGCCGAATCACAACCATATTCAAAATGAATCGCATCCGGAGGCGATGTTAATAACGCATTAGTACCGCCGTCTTTGGCAACGGCAATCACTACTTGCGCGTCATGAATTGCCGTCATCAACGTGGTGATTTCTTTAGGGTCCAAAACCGCAATGTCACTAGGAACAATAAGTTGGCTGTCGTAGCCGGATTTTTTCACCCAATCACAGGCAAAATCCAACGCGCCGTTTAAACCCTTTTCCCCATCGTCAAACAAGGTGTTTGCTTCATAAGATTGAGCAATACTAAGTACTTCAAGGGATTCACTCACCACCAGCACGTCTAACATGGGGAAATGTCGCTGAAAAAATGCCAAGGTGTTTTCAAACAGTGTCAGGGACAAGCTTTCACGAGCCGCATCCGACAAACTGCCAACCAGTCTTTGTTTGGAGCGCTTGGGCGATTTCATCGGAATCACTACGCAAAGCTTATCGATTAAGTGATAAATACTTGGCGAATACATTGCTGAATGATGTGTCATTAGGCCGCCCTCTGCTTTTTAGAAGACAAGGCGAACTCGACCACTTGAGTGAGCAAGGCGGTTTTCTCCTCAGGTGTTTTTATCAGGGTTGGTGTGACCAGTACATCAAGGCCTTGCCCTTGTAACCATGCGGCGTCTTGCTGATCCACATTATCAATCACCATGCCATGCAAAAAGGAGCTGTAACAGTCATAGATGCCTTTTGAATCGATGCTTTTCCCTGCACTTTCGAGCATTTTGTCCGCAGGACCTTTTACCGTTTTTCCGCCAATCAATGGCGAAACGGCAATAACATAAGCGCCACTTTTTTCCACTGCTTGCTGAATTTCCGGCACAGCGAGAATCGCGCCAATACTGACGATAGGATTGCTCGGCGCGATGATAATCAGGTCACTGTTAGCAATTTGTTCTAAGGCTTCAGGAGTCGGCTTGGCGTTTGCGATGCCTTGATATTCAATATCCAGCACGTCGGACTGACAATGCTCACGTACAAAAAACTCTTGGAAAGACAACCAGCCTTGAGGTGTCTTCACTCGGGTTTGCACCACATCGTTAGTCGGCAACAAAATCGGCACGCTAACGCCATGACGCTTCGCCAAACGTTCGGTAATCTCACTAGCGCTGACGCCTTGGTGTTTTAAATTCGTTCGGTAAATATGCGTGGCGAGATCCAAATCCCCAAGGGTCATCCAAGTGTCTTGCCCTAAGGCTTTTAGCTCGGTGAGTACTTGGTGAGTTTCGTTTTTACGTCCCCAACCTTGCTGGCGGTCAATCTGATCGCCTAAGGAATAAATCAAGGTATCGATATCTGGCGAGACCCAAAGACCGTGAAATTCATCATCGTCAGCAATGTTGCCAATAATCTTAGTCGAGCTGGCGTATTGGCTTTTTGCCAAGCCTTCTGCGGCTTTGGCACCACCAACACCACCCGCCAACAAAGTAATATTTAAACTTGCCATTACGCCACTCCCTGAATCGCAATGCGGTTCGTTAATGCTGAGCTGACGCCATTTCCTTCAACTAAATAGTCCTTTACCACTTCATATTTGGTACTACGCTGTACCGCATGCAAACCCGCCGCTTGGATATTGGCGACCATGTCCTCTGGAAACACTTCTTGCCCATGAGTGGCTCCTGCTGCGCGGGAAATGCTTTCATTCATCAAGGTGCCGCCCAAATCATTGGCACCTGAGCGCAGCATCCTAGCGGCTACATCAGGACCCATTTTTACCCATGACGCTTGAATATTATCGATATGACCTTGCAGCATCAGGCGAGCAATGGCGTGCATTTTGAAATGCTCGTCTTGCGTTGGGCCAGGGCGAACCTTATCTGGGTTGTCATTGTATAAACGGGTTTCGTAATGGATAAAACCTAAGGGAACAAACTCGGTAAATCCACCAGTTTCTTTTTGAATATCGCGCAATAATTTGAGGTGATTTGCCCAATGAATCGACTGATCCACGTGACCGTACATAATAGTCGACGTCGTCGGCACACCAACCGAATGGGCGGCTTTAATAATACGCACCCACTCTTCTGTGGTGAGTTTGTTTTTGGTCAGTTGTTTACGTACTTCGGTGTCTAAAATTTCCGCAGCTGTGCCCGGCATAGACCCCAAACCAAGATTTTTTAACTCGGTCAAAAAGGCTTCTGGCTCAAGGCGACCTTTTTTGCAGCCATACCAAATTTCAAATGGAGAAAAGGCGTGAATATGAATCTCTGGCACACGTTTTTTCACGGCGATTATTAGGTTACGGTAATAATCTGCGTCTATATCTGGATGCAATCCACCTTGAATACAGACTTCTGTCGCACCGCGATGCCAAGCTTCTTCGGCTCGATCTGCAACTTGCTCAACGGTTAAAAACTCCGCTTCTTTATCGCCTTTCTCTTTGGCGAAATTGCAAAATCGGCAGCCCATGTAACACACGTTAGTGAAATTGATATTGCGCGTAATGACAAAGGTGCCGACATTGCCGACGCGTTTTTCACGCACTTTATCAGCGGTGTCTAACACCGCTTGGGCTTCTGCACCTTGCGTAGCAAACAGCACACAGGCGTCTTCGACATTCAGCTCTTCGCCCAATAAAGACTTATCCAAAATAGTTCGAACAGATTCACTTACTTGGGCATTGTTTGACGTTAAAGGAAATAGGTTCATGCGATAACTCCTCCACTCACTTGAGCTGCACGGCTAACCAGCGACGCGACTCGTTGCGTTAAATTAGGTGTTAGATATTTATTGTCCTGATGCTGAAAGCGGTCATAAATGGTCAGACGTTCTGCCAGCGAATAACCCAAACCTTCACAAGCTTGTGCCACGCTACTGATCTGCGGCCATGCTCGTTCTGGGTTAATGAAGTCTTTGGTCAAAGGCGAAATGCCGCCCCAATCGTTGATGCCCGCATTGATGTAACTGCCGTATTCGACTTCCAAATTGGGTGGCGCTTGTATGCTGATGTCATCGGGTAAGATCAAACGGGCAACGGCGATGGTGCGCTTCATGTCGTCTAAATTGGGTTCTTGATAATCGGCCATTGCCGTGCCTGCTTTGGCGCGAAAGTTCTGAATGATGACTTCTTGGATATGCCCATAGGCAAGATGGCGATCACGAATGGCGATAAGGCTGTTTACTCGGTCTGTCCAGCTTTCACCAATACCAATAAGGATTCCCGTAGTGAAGGCGATATCAAGTCGACCCGCTTGCTCTATGGTGTCGAGTCGACGTTTTGGCGTTTTGTCTGGACAAGCATAATGGGCTTGACCTTTCTTGAGTAAATCGTTGGACACGTTTTCAAGCATCATCCCCATGCTGGCGGCGACGGGTTTTAGGCGTTTCAGTTCGTCGAACGACAAGGCACCCGCATTCACGTGAGGTAATAAGCTAGTGTGAGTTAACACGCTTTCGCATTGGTCATGCAGATAATCTAAGGTGCTGTCGTAACCTAAATGGGCAAGCATGTCGCGAGCCTTCTGATGACGTTCTTCTGGACGCTCGCCCAAGCTGAACAAAGCTTCTTTGCAATCTAATGCTGCGCCTTCTCGTGCAGTTTTTAACACTTGCTCCGGCGTCATATAGTTAGCGTGAGGCGAATCTGGCGATTGCACAAAAGTGCAATAACCACAGGTGTCACGACACATATTAGTTAAAGGTATAAAAACCTTTTTTGAATAAGTTAGCTGTTTGCCCCAAGCGTTATCACGCGCTTTAGCGGCTTCTTGGCAGAGTGCGTACAAGTCTGGCCCAGTAGCAAACTCATAAGATATGGCTTCAGAATCAGAGATCATATTCACTCCACGCTTTAGTGATTAAATGAGGTTTTATTAACTTTTTTACCATTTGGTATAAAAATTAATAGCAATCATTTTGCGCATAGTAAATTGTTTTTATTAGTGCAAAACACGCACTGATAAAGGGCTAGCGTTCTAAAGTTTAGTTAAGCAAAAAGTTAACCAAAAGGTTAAGGTGATGAAAAGTGGCGTTTTTTTACACAATTCAATTGATCATAAAAAACGCCATTTATTGAAATAACCGAAGAAAAAATCTATGAAATTATTTTTAATTATTTTTTTTGGCACCAAGAGCGCGCACAACGAAATCTGTTACTGCTAATTCCGCTCGTTCAAAATCATCTTCATCCAAGCGATGTTTGCCTAATAGCACTTCCATTTGTACAGAAAAATCTGCGTAGGTTTGTGTCGCTGCCCAGATGGTAAAAAATAGATGTTCAGGATCTATATCGTCAACTAATCCCTTATTTATCCATGACTTAACTAATATAACATCACGATCAAATTGAGGTTTTAAATGGCTAATTAAGTATTCTTTTAAAACTGGTGCACCGCTGATAATCTCATGTGCAAAGACTTTAGAGCCATTGGGATACAGTCGTGAAAGCTGCATTTTTTCACGCACATAGCGACGAATAACCGCTTCGGGTGTGTCGCCCTGAGTTTCGAGGAAAGACAGCTTTTCTATCCATATATCGAGCATCTCTTTTAACACGCGTTTGTAGAGTAACTCTTTGTTTGGAAAGTAATAAATAAGATTTTGCTTGGAAATATTTGCCGTCACAGCTATCGCTTCCATCGACGAACCGCTGTAGCCTTTTTCTGCAAATAACACTTCGGCAGAACGCAATATACGAGACTCTAACTCTTCTCTATTAATTGATTGTCTTGTGCGTTTCGTTTTCTTCTCAACCAAAATTCAACCCGCCTTAAATAAAAAATGTAATCTTTTTCAATCTTATAAGACGCTGTTTTTATTAAACATTATCTTTCTTTTCAGGTTTTAAAATAACACAGTCAGATGACTCTAACGAGCCTTTCTCAGCAAACTTGATTAAAACTTGGCCTGCTTATTGCTGACCTGAAAGACAAGTTGTTGATGTTTTTTTATCGACGTTTTTTACCTTTTGGTAAAGGTAGTAAAAAGCAGGAGTAGGAGCAAGCTATGCAAGACCTTCGTATCAACGAGCAACGCCTATGGGACACCCTAGTGGAAATGGGCGACATTGGCGGTACAGAGAAAGGCGGTTGTAACCGTCTTGCAGGAACAGACTTAGACAAGCAAGCCCGCGACCTTTTTGTTTCTTGGTGTGAAGCCTGCGACTGTACCGTTGAAGTCGATAAAATCGGCAATATCTTTGCCCGTCGCTCTGGCAAAAACAATGATTTACCCGCCGTTGGAACAGGTAGCCACCTTGATACTCAACCTACTGGCGGCAAGTTCGACGGTGTCTTTGGCGTTCTTTCTGGTGTTGAAGTATTACGCACACTTCATGAAAACAACATTGAAACGCCCACCGCAATGGAGTTCTCAGTCTGGACCAACGAAGAGGGATCGCGCTTCCAACCAGCTATGCAAGGCTCAGGGACCTATGTCGGCCGATTCGATCTGGAAACCGAATTAAATAAAACTGACGTCAATGGCATTCGACTCGGCGACGAACTAGAGCGTATTGGTTATTTAGGCGATATGGAACTGGGCAGCCGACACATGGGCGCATTTTTCGAAGCGCATATCGAGCAAGGCCCGATTCTTGAAGACGAAGAAAAAGCCATCGGCATCGTCCGACTAGGCCAAGGTATTCGCTGGTACAACATCGAGGTTGTAGGTCGCCCTTCTCATTCAGGCACCACGCCAATGCATCTTCGCAAGGACGCTATGTTAGCGGCTTCTGCCATTGTCACAGAAATAAATGCCATCGCCAATCGTCATGAAAATGGATTGGGTACGGTGGGTTTTATGCAAGTCTGGCCAAACTCACGCAATACGATTCCGGGCAATGTGAAATTCAGCGCCGACCTTCGTAACCCCAAACCTGATGTCTTACTTACCATGCACGAAGAGCTATTGGCGTTTTGCAAAGAAATTGCTCTCGACCATGGTTTAGACGTCAACGTCGATCCTTTTTGGTATTTCGCTCCAGTGGAATTCAACGCATCCGATGACGTAAAAGCTGCTACGGAAAAACTCGGTTATAGCCACATGGACATTTACGCCGGTGCGGGACACGACGCCTGTTACATGGCAGATCTTGTTCCAACGGGAATGATTTTTACGCCTTGTTTGAACGGCATCAGTCACAACGAAGCGGAATACAGCTCACCAGAAGAATGTGCTGCCGGAGCCAATGTGCTGCTGCACGCCATGCTCGAAGCCAGCGAACGCATCGCTAAAGAACATCAATAAAATTAGCACGTTGAAAGAATACAAGAGAAGAAAAAACGCGGGCTGAGATTCATAAAGCAGCTCAACTTGAATGAAGACCTATAAATACATCAACAAATAGAAGAGGTGGCAAAAATGACCAGCAAGTCTGTTAAACAAGGTGAGTTTTATGAGTTGGAGGTCGATCGCGACCTGCAACAAAGTTCAGCGTATAACGACGATTTAGCGCCAACTAAAGTGAAAGATCGCACTTGGAGCAAATGGAATATCGCCGCGTTATGGGTGGGTATGTCTATTTGTGTGCCGACCTATACTTTGGGTGGTGTTCTAACCGCCTACTTTGGTTTGTCGGTGATGGAAGCGTTATTTACGATTCTCGTCGCCAACATTATCTTGCTGGTTCCACTGACATTGAATGCCTACCCAGGCACTAAGTTCGGTATTCCTTTTCCTGTGTTATTGCGTTCATCATTCGGCATGATCGGATCAAACATTCCGTGCTTGATTCGTGCTCTGGTGGCCTGTGGCTGGTTTGGTATTCAAACCATGTTTGGTGGCTTGGCGATTCATTTGTTCTTGTCTGCTGTATCCGATGGTTGGGCAAGTTTAGGTGGCGTCGGCGAAGTGATCGGCTTCTTCATTTTCTGGGCTCTGAACATGTACGTGGTAATTCGCGGTGCGGAATCTATCAAGTGGATGGAAACCTTATCTGCACCATTGTTATTAATCGTTGCCATTGGTCTGATGTTTTGGGCGAGCGACAAGGTATCTTTTACTGAACTGCTTGCAACACCAGCAAGCCGTCCTGCGGACGCTGGTTTTATGGGTTACTTTCTTGGCGGTCTAACGGCTATGGTTGGTTTTTGGGCGACATTATCATTGAACATTCCCGATTTTAGCCGCTATGCAAAATCGCAAAAAGATCAGGTTATCGGTCAAATCGTTGGGTTGCCTATCACTATGTTCTTCTTCGCGGCCTTAGGCGTGGTGCTAACGGCTGCATCAACCACGCTGGTTGGTGAAACCATTTCTGATCCGATTTCTTTGATTGGTAAAATCGACAGCCCATTCTGGGTCGCGATTGCGATGATCTTGATCGTCATTGCCACGCTTTCAACGAATACTGCAGCCAACGTGGTTTCTCCGACTAACGACTTCCAGAACTTAGCACCAAAACTGATTAATCATACTCGTGGCGCTTTGCTAACTGGCTTGATTGGCATTCTGCTAATGGGTTGGGAATTACTAAAAAAATTAGGTTTGTTGGAATCGGATGTCAGCGTAGAAGGCATGTACTCAAACTGGCTACTGGGTTATTCAAGTCTACTTGGTCCGATTGCTGGCATCATGATTGTCGATTACTTCTTAATCAAACGTCAGCATTTAGATTTGGTCGCACTTTATACGCCAAACAGCCTTTATCCAGCGTTCAACAATGCGGGACTAATCGCCTTTGCAGTGCCTGTTGTCATTACCTTAATCGCGCTAAATATGCCGGCCCTTGGTTGGTTCTACAACTACGGTTGGTTCACTGGTGCATTCACCGGCGCCATCGTGTACTTCGTACTTGCCAACATGCAAACCGCTTCTGCAACTCAAACTGACGCGTTGCAATCTTAATTCTATTTTATTTTGTCGGCGGTGCTTTCGGGCATCGTCGATATTTTTAATTCGTCGACCTTTGTGCATCTTCCGTCATCTGACGATGTGCAAAGCGCTCTCTTAAAAAAGGATGCTATATGACCCTACTAATCAAAGGTGGAACCATAGTCACCCACGAAGAAACCTTCAAAGCAGACATTCTTTGCAAGGGCAATAAAATCGTCGAGATAGGCGACATCAGCGTGTTACCAAAAGACGTTGAAACCATTGACGCTACAGGCAAACTCATCATGCCTGGCGGTATCGATCCACATACTCACATGCAGTTGCCTTTCATGGGCACAGTCGCAAAAGATGACTTTGCTTCCGGTACCATCGCGGCACTCGCCGGTGGTACAACGACTATTATCGACTTTGTGATTCCCAATCCTCAGCAATCTTTATTAGACGCCTATGATCAATGGCGCGGCTGGGCAAAAAAAGCCCATTCTAATTACAGTTTCCATGTAGCAATTACCTGGTGGGATGACACAGTCGCAGAAGAAATGAAAATACTGGTAAAAGATCATGGCGTGAACAGCTTCAAACACTTTATGGCTTACAAAAATGCCATCATGGCAACCGATGACATTCTGGTTGCGAGCTTCACCAAGTGCCTAGAACTAGGCGCGATTCCAACCGTTCATGCGGAAAATGGTGAATTGGTTTATCACCTACAAAACAAACTCATGGCTGAAGGCATGACCGGACCAGAAGCCCATCCATTGTCTCGTCCTTCTTCTGTAGAAGGCGAAGCCGCAAACCGCGCGATTAGCATTGCCAATACACTCGGCGCGCCAATCTATCTTGTCCATGTCTCCACAGAAGAAGCCGTCGATGCCATTCGCTACGCCAAAGACCACGGCCAAACCGTATTTGGCGAGGTGTTAGCAGGTCATCTAACCGTAGACGAAAGCGTTTATCAAAATCCAGATTGGGCCACGGCTGCGGCTCATGTTATGAGCCCACCATTTAGACCCAAACATCACCAAGATGCGCTTTGGAAAGGCGTTCAAGGCGGCACATTACAAACCACCGCCACCGATCATTGCGCCTTTTGTGCCGAACAAAAAGCCATGGGCAAAGACAACTTCACGCAAATTCCTAACGGTACAGCGGGCGTGGAAGAACGCATGATGGTGCTATGGGAAAAAGGCGTAAACGAAGGCAAAATCACCATGAATGAATTTGTCGCCCTAACGTCGACCAACACAGCCAAAATCTTCAATATGTATCCAAACAAAGGCTGTATTCGCGTCGGCGCTGACGCCGACTTAGTGATTTGGAATCCTGCCGCGACTAAAACGATTTCCGCGAAAACGCATCACTCGAAAATCGAACACAGCATTTTTGAAGGCATGGAAATCCACGGTGTGCCAGAAACCACTATCTGTAATGGCAAAATCGCTTGGCATGACAATGTGCTAATCGCGGAATCTGGCAATGGTAAATACATAGATCGTCCAGCTTACGCGCCTTTCTACGAATCATTAAGAAAGCGCAGAGAACTGAATAAACCCAAAGCGGTTGCGCGTTAAAAACAGACATTAACGAAGGAAGAAACAGCGGCACTTAACTGATTGAGCGAATAACATTTCGACAAGGGAGGCGGTAGTTTCGAGAAGAAATGTTATTCGGTCGATGAGAAGCAACGCAATAAAAGAAACAAAAACAACCCCATCCTAGCCTTCCCCTTGAAAGACAAAAGGGGAAGGAACAGAGACGCTTCACCAATAACCCTAAACATCATGAACGAATAACATTTCGACGAGGGAGGCGTTAGTTTCGAGAAGAAATGTTATTCGGTCGATGAGAGACATCGCAGAACAAAGATCCAGACCTTCCCCTTGAAAAAAGAGGAAGATACTGAGTATTTTCGGCTGTTAAAAAACGAAGGTAACCAGCGCCTGTAACACGATAAAAGACATAATACCTGCTAGCACATCGTCCAGCATAATACCGAAGCCGCCATGGACGTTTTTATCGACCCAAGAGATAGGCCAAGGTTTCAAAATATCAAACAGGCGAAACAATACGAAGCCCAGCACAATATAAAACCACCCCGCAGGCGCCAGCCACATGGTGATCCAGAAACCAACAAATTCGTCCCAGACGATACCAGCATGGTCATGTACGCCCATGTCTTTCGAGGTTTTACCACAAAGATAGATTCCCACCAGCGATGTCACTACCAGTACGATGAAGTACGCTGTGGCGGTTAAATCTTGTAGGAACCAGATAAACAGGGGCACAGCAGCAAGCGTACCAAAGGTTCCTGGTGCTTTTGGCGCGGCACCAGAACCAAGACCAAACGCCAAAAAATGTATCGGATTACGCCATACCGACGCGGGGGCAGAGTTTGCCATGAAGCTTTACCTACTCGTTAAATTAAAAATTAGAAGTGTTGCCAACCTGTTATCTCGCCATCATAGTTTTGAATCACAAAACCCTTGTCGACAATTTCCCCCACCTTGGTACAAGGCAAGCTAAGTGTTTGCGTGATCAAGGCAATCTCTTCTGCTTGATCTTTCGGCGCGGTAAAACATAGCTCGTAATCATCGCCACCGGTTAATGCCAATGCCACAGCAGATTCAGGCTGCCAGCGACTTAACTCAGCGGAAATCGGCACACGACTCGCGTCGATATTTGCCCCGACGCCAGACGCTTTAAGTATATGCTGGATATCTTGAGCAAGGCCATCGGAAATATCCATCATGGCATGAACTACACGCTTCAGCGCCATGCCGACAATCAGCCTTGGCTGCGGTCGCCAGTAACGATCATAAAAATAATCAAAGCGCTCACTCGATACTTGTAACTCACCCGTGACAATCGGCACAGCGGCAGCGGCATCGCCTAGCAAACCTGTGACATAAATATCATCACCAACCTTTGCCCCACTGCGCTTTACCGCCATGTCTGCTTCCACATAACCATGCACTTGCAGAGTAATAGTTAATGGACCTTTAGTAGTATCGCCGCCAACCAAAGCCAAACCAATTGGCTCGGCCAGTTCCGCCATACCTTGCGCCAAACCCGCTAACCATTGCGGATCAGATTCAGGAATCGTCAGCCCCAAGGTAAAAAACGCCGGTTTCGCGCCCATCGCGGCTAAGTCACTGACGCAGCTTGCTACTGCACGATAACCAATATCCACAGGATCTGCATCGAACGGAAAGTGTCGCCCTTCGACCAAGGTATCCATTGAAAACACCAGACTCTGACCTGGCGGCACTTGCACCTGAGCACAATCATCACCAATTCCCAACAAAAGATCGCCACGTCCTTGTGTACTTGCCATCACAGACGCTTGAAAGATGTTTTGTATCAACTCGAATTCTTTCAAAAAAGATCCTTTTAGTCTCGATTAAAGATCAACCAAAGGCATTCGCCTATCTATCAAGGCAAGCCAATTTAATGACAAAGAGGATACCGTATTGTCAGCGGGATGTCAGAAACAAAGCAGGAAGAAATCACTAGAGCCAGAAACAAAACAAGGCAGACCGCTTGACGCAGATCTGCCTTGTTTATCGTAAATCGTCAGTTAAACGCTCGCAGTATTACTCGTCTTCTGAACGCTTAGCACGCTGTTTAGGCGTTGGAATTACTTCTAGGTAAAAAGACTTCCAGTGCTGGCTTTGTGCAGAACTAATATTGGCGTTGATATCACCTTCGTGAATCGCTCGTGCCTTGTCTGCGACTTGACCAAACTTACAGTTAAATCCCCAAAAGTCCGCGCCTTCTGGCAATGCCTTGTTACGCTCTGCTTTGATGTATTGCTTAACTTCGTTTTTCGCTTCTTCAATGAGACGTTGGTATGGTTTTTTTGGGTGAGATAAAACAAAGTTCTTTTTCATTATGATCCTAAAAATGTTGGGTAAGGCAGCGTAACAACCACCTTGATACCGTCTATGATAGCGGGTTAAGAATAAACCAGCCATCAATAAGAGAAATGTTTCGAAACAAATCGCTATTTGTTGGCTTTAGCCAAGGCTGAATATGAAGACATAAAAAAGCCCCGTTATTAGCAAGTAATAACGGGGCTCTTAGGTATCTATTAGTAATAGGTTCTATTACTTGTTCGACTCTTTATTCGCTTCTCGGCGAGCGGCGATTTCTTCGCGGCGCACGCGCTGTGCTAGTTTGTCTAGAATGCCGTTAACATATTTGTGGCTTTCCGTCGCGCCAAAGCCTTTTGCTAGCTCTACGCTTTCGTTGATCGCAACGCGGTATGGCACATCTAAACGTTGAGACAACTCAAATGCCCCAATACGCATAACGGCCAATTCGATTGGGTCTAGTTCGCTTAATGGACGATCTAGTAGTTCTTCAAACAAAGCATCCAGTTTTTTAGCACTTGCCGTAACGCCTTGTAGCAATTCGCGGAAGTAGACTTTATCGCAAGAATCCATGTCTCGGTCTTGGTCCATCACGAATTGGGTTTCTATCTCGCTAACGGCAGTTTTGTTCATCTGCCACTGATAGACCGCTTGTAATGCCAAACGACGTGAAGCACTGCGCAATTGCGAACGTGAAGGCTTCTTATCCTTACGTTTTGGTGCTGGAGTTTGGTCGTTTGTTGTTTCCACTTCGCTCATTTTTTGCCTCAATTGTCCAGACTACGCTGCCTTATGGGCTGACGCTTTTGTCTGTTTTAAAGTACCCTTGGTTGTTAAAGAGCTATATTAGATACTGCCTTTGGACAGTATCTGAGTCATATCGACCAAAGGTACGAATATACGGGTTGTCTTGGGCGGCGATTATAGCAACATTTATTCTAGGTTTCTCGGCAAAGTTGGCGAAATATCAGCAAGAAAAAACAATTTCCAGGGATTTTCAAAAAAAAACCTGAGAAAGCAATGACTCAGCTTTTGGCTATTCGTCAAAATCGCCTTCAAAATCTTCATCAAGGTATTTTGGTATATAGACCAAGCGCACATCTTGCCCAACTTGGCGTACCGATTTAAGCGTCAGCTCTACTGCTTCGTCCATCGCCTCTAAAGGCAATTTAAATAACGGACGTGCGCTGGAACCCAATAGTTTCGGTGCCATGTAAACCACTATTTCGTCGATCAGACCCGCTTCTAAAAAACCACCAGCCAATTCTGCGCCAGCTTCTAATAAAATTTCGTTAATGCCTGCATCAGCAAGTTGTTCCATCGCATCCAGCAAGTCGAGTCGACCATCTTCGCCACGTGGTGCAAAACGTACAGTTACGCCTTTTTTAGTTAGCACTTCTAAATGTTCTGCTTCGACCTCTTCTTCTACTGAAAATACCCAAGCTTGATTTGCTGGATAAAGAATTTTTGCTTCTGGAAGAATTGACAAAGCTGTGTCCATTACCACTCGAATCGGCTGACGCACACTTTTCGGATCGGCTTCTTGGTCATTGTTATCTATACGAACTGTCATGCTTGGGTTGTCTGCCAGCACCGAGCCAATACCTGTGACAATGGCGTCGCTTTGCGCACGTAAACGTTGCACATCAAGACGCGCCGCAGAATCAGTAATCCATTGGCTTTCGCCAGACTCCATTGCCGTGCGGCCATCCATGCTCATGGCAAGTTTCACTCGCACATAAGGAAGACCTTCACGCATGCGTTTGATAAAACCAGGATTCAGCGCTTCGCAATCAGATTCCAACACAGGACCGATGATTTCAATGCCGGCTTTTTTGATTTTTACCAAACCATTACCTGACACTTCAGGATTTGGATCTTGCATACCGTAAACAACGCGCGCAACGCCCGCTTTAATCAAGGCATCTGCACAAGGCGGAGTTTTGCCTTGATGGCTGCAAGGTTCCAAGGTGACGTAAGCAGTTGCGCCAACCGCATCTTGTTTTGCATCCGCCAATGCATTGACTTCTGCGTGACCTTCTCCGGCTTTTACATGAAAGCCTTGGCCGATGATTTGCTGATCCTTAACCAATACGCAACCAACACGTGGGTTCGGATGAGTGGTATAGCGGCCTTTTTTCGCTAGTTGAATGGCTTTCGCCATCCAGTATTCGTGGTTATAAACTGTCATACTTGGTCTTCTTTCTTCGATTCTGGGGCGGTTTTTTTCGATTCTGGGATGGTGACGCTGTGGCTTTCTAGGCGGTCTATCGCCTCGCGGAATTCACTGATGTCTTTAAAGCTTCGATAAACGGAAGCAAAGCGAACATAGGCCACTTGATCAAGGCGTTGCAGTTCCTCCATCACAGCTTCGCCAGTCCAACGAGAAGGCAATTCACGCTCGCCAGTGGCTTGCATTTTTTCTTTAATTCGAGTGATTGCGGTTTCTACCGCTTCAATGCTGACCGGACGCTTCTCAATGGCTTTAATAATGCCATTGCGCAATTTGTCCTCATCGAATGCTTCTCGGCTACCATCACTTTTGATCAGCTTAGGCATTTGTAATTCAGCCACTTCAAAGGTGGTGAAGCGCTCTTGACAATGAATACAGGTACGACGACGGCGAACTTGTGCGCCTTCAGAAACCAGTCGAGAATCCACTACTTTAGTATCTTGAGTTCCACAAAAAGGGCATCGCATGGTGCTTCCAATATCGCTAATTTGGTGTAAGAATGCCTGAGATTAGGCCATCGTTTGATGGGTGAAATCATACCAACCCCGCCATAATATAGCTACCAAGCTACTGTGTGCGCTTTTACCATTCTTCTACATCAGGGAATGGATGAGTTTATAAGGATTTATATGCCGTTCGCAGAGTTATCGGGCTTGGTCGCTGCCTTATGTTGGACCATTTCAAGCCTAATGGCGCCAAACTTAATTCAACGTTTTGGCACCATGCGTTTTAATACCTTTCGTATTGTTATCGCTAGTTCCATTCTGTTAGCGATTTGCTTAATCACCCAGCGATTCAATGCAACTTTGTGGCAACATGCCGAGATAGTCATGCTGTCTGGTTTGCTAGGAATTTTCATTGGCGACACTATGCTGTTTACCGCAGTCCATCGCCTTGGCCCTCGACGCACAGGGGTGCTTTTTGCTACCAACGCGCCCATGTCGATTCTATTGGGTTGGTTGTTTTTAGGTGAAAACCTGTCCTTCAATCAACTTTTTGCCTGCGGTCTGGTATTAATTGGCGTGGTGATTGCCATTCTGTTTGGTCGCAAAAACAGTCTTCATGCTTGGGAACAAACTAAAGGCAAATTGAGTATCGGGATTTTGCTTGCTCTTGGCGCAGCGCTTGGTCAGGCCAGTGGTGCTTTGCTTAGCAAGCCAGCTTTAATTGATGGTGCCGATCCGATTGCCGTGTCTGCATTACGCGTTGGTACTGGCGCTTTAGCTCTCGTTCTGGCTTATGGCTTATTTTATCGACACAAACAACCTGCTGACGCGATTCCATTTGGTCAACTTACTCGTGCTGATTTCATGGGCATCGCTACCCTCGCCACCATTGGCATGGTTATCGGCATGAGCGTATTAGTCTGGGGGGTCGGCAATGCTAACGTCGGTATCGTCACCACTCTGTCAGCAGTTGTTCCAGTGCTAATTTTACCAGGTTTGTGGATTACCACAGGCCAACGCCCTGCATTTGGTGCGTGGATTGGTGCCATTTTCGTTGTGGCTGGCGCAGCTTTGATTATTCTGAAATAGCCTTGGCTGTGCTATCCTTTAATACACTCATTTTTCAATCGGCTCTTCATCGATTTGCCTACTTTGTATTTGGCGAACCATGGAGCGTTTTAACGAAACCCTTGCACGATGGCAGTCTTGCACGGGGCTTTAATCATAGGATAAGTTGACTATTTATGGCTCAGTTTGTATACAGCATGAACCGCGTTGGGAAAGTTGTTCCTCCTAAACGCGAGATTCTAAAAGACATTTCTCTTTCATTTTTCCCTGGCGCTAAGATCGGTGTATTGGGTCTTAACGGTTCTGGTAAATCGACTCTTCTACGCATCATGGCAGGTGTTGATACCGAGCATAATGGTGAAGCACGTCCAATGCCGGGCCTCAAAATCGGTTACTTGGAGCAAGAACCGCATCTTGATCCAGAAAAAAACGTACGTGGTATTGTGGAAGAAGCCTTCGCTGACGTGATTGCTGCCATGGCGCGTTTGGATGCGGTGTACGCAGAATACGCGGAGCCAGATGCGGACTTTGATGCCCTAGCAAAAGAACAAGGTCAACTTGAAGCCTTGATCGAAGCCAAAGAAGGCCACAACCTAGAGCGCGCCCTTGAAGTAGCAGCCGATGCTCTTCGTCTTCCTCACTGGGATGCGAAAGTAGAACATCTTTCTGGTGGTGAACGTCGCCGTGTTGCGCTATGTCGTCTATTGCTTAACAAACCAGACATGATCCTTCTAGACGAGCCAACAAACCATTTGGACGCTGAATCCGTTGCTTGGTTAGAACGCTTCTTGAAAGATTACCCAGGCACTGTTGTGGCGATTACCCACGACCGTTACTTCCTAGATAACGCAGCTGGCTGGATTCTGGAACTTGACCGTGGCCACGGTATTCCATACGAAGGCAACTACTCTTCTTGGTTAGAGCAAAAAGACGCTCGATTACAAACTGAAGCGAAACAGCAAGCCTCTCACCAAAAGGCCATTAAATCTGAGCTTGAGTGGGTTCGCCAAAACGCCAAAGGTCGTCAGTCTAAATCCAAAGCCCGTTTGGCTCGATTCGAAGAAATGAACTCACAAGAGTTCCAAGATCGTAACGAAACCAACGAATTGTACATTCCACCAGGACCACGTCTTGGTTCTAAAGTCATCGAAATCGAAGGCGTCAGTAAAAGCTTCGAACACAAGATGCTACTGGAAGACTTCAACATGGTGGTGCCACAAGGCGCTATCGTTGGTGTGGTAGGTGGTAACGGTGCCGGTAAATCAACGCTATTCAAAATGATCGCTGGCATCGAAAAACCAGACACTGGCACAGTGACGTTGGGCGAAACAGTACAGCTTGCTTACGTTGACCAAATGCGTGAACTGGATGGTGACAAAACCGTCTTTGAAGAAGTCGCTGACGGCCTAGACATGATCACGGTTCACAACTACAAAGTGCCGTCTCGTGCTTACATTGGCCGCTTTAACTTCAAAGGGTCGGATCAACAAAAATTGGTTAAGCATTTGTCTGGTGGTGAGCGTAACCGCTTGCACCTAGCAAAACTGCTTAAAGAAGGCGGCAACGTATTGCTACTGGATGAACCGACCAACGACCTTGACGTAGAAACTTTACGTGCACTGGAAGACGCGCTACTTGCCTTCCCAGGCGCCGCGATTGTTATTTCCCACGACCGTTGGTTCCTAGACCGTATCGCGACACACATCCTAGCGTACGAAGGCGATTCTAAAGCCGTCTTCTTCGAAGGTAACTACGCAGAATACGAAGCCGACTACAAAAAACGTACTGGCAACGAAGCCACACCAACACGTATCAAATACAAACGTATTGATGCGTAATTCTATTTAATAGGATTGGTTGGTTTGAATGGAGAGCCGCTTTCAGAAATGGAAGCGGTTTTTTTTATTGAGATCTCTGTTTTAACGCTCGTAGGCCAAAATATACATCCGATAATTTTAACCATAAACTTTTCAGACTCTCATATTCAAAAACACCTGTTCGCGAAATCCCACCAATTTCCTTACCCTCCTCCCAAAGAGCATTTCGCGTAGCATCCCAGTGTTCTGTCATAAAGCGATGGTTTTTTGGTACTGGATATCGGCCTTCCCAGATTACATACTCTGACAGCAGTTTTAATAAGAGACTCTCATTTTCAATTAGAACTATTTTTGCCTGTTCAGCCAATTCTTGGATCTTATGACTTTTTTCAAAGTTGATACTTTTTTCTATACATATTGCTTTCAACATTACTTCATAAGACAAACCAAACATCATTAAATAATTATCTAAACAGCCAAGCTCTAATGAAAACTCACTTTTTAAACCTAACCCCTTTATAAATTCACGCTCTTTTGATGAGTTCATTCCATCCCTAATCAAACTTGCAGAAGCATACAATGAAACTGATTTCTGATACCAAAACGATGAACTTTCTTCTCTATATTTATAAGCAGCTTCTAAGGGGTTCATATATACGCACCTTGTTTCAATTTTTAACGAGCTTATCTACACCCGAACTAAGTTCATTAACGGTTCAAAAGAATACAAGGCAGGCCTTCTTCCTGAAGCTTCTTCAAGTGTATCGATTATGCCTTCCTCCAAAAGAGCTCTTGTAAATCTGGCAGCGCTCGCGGCAGGAATCCCACTATGCGTGGTGAATTTATTATTCCGAAAGACAGGATTGGTAAAGACAAAATCCAGTGCTGTGACGCTCCATTTTGAGGATAGAACATCCGAAAACTTCTGTTTCATTTCCTCGTACAATGCTCTTATGTTTTCAGCGATGGCGAGATTTTTTATGGCTTGCTGCTCAATCGCCTCCAGAAAGAATGAACACCATTCTTCCCAGTTTCCGGTTTCTGATACATGCCTCATAATATCAATGTATTGGTCTTTATTTTCTTCAAAATAACCACTTACATAAAAATGAGGCGCAGAGATTGTTTTTGACTGCCACAACATCAAGGTAATTAGCATGCGGCCAATTCGGCCGTTACCATCTTTAAAAGGATGTAGTGCTTCAAATTCGATATGCGCCATGGCGGCTTTTAGTAATGCAGGATCACGACTATTCGTTATATAGTCAAAAAGATTATCTAAACCGTCTTGTAGCTGTTCAGGCCGAATTGGGACAAAAAGGATTTGTCTTTTCCCCCTATCAGCAAGATAGTTTTGTTCAGTCTTAAATTCACCTGGGGATTTTTGTGCACCACGACCAAAAGACAAAAGGCGCTGATGAATTGCTTTAACCAAAGACTGTGAAATAGGATATCCGTCAGCCATTGCACCCTGAGCAGCTTTTAACGCCCGTTGATAAAGAATCGTTTCTATGACTTCCGAACGTACATTTGATGTGTCTGAGGCCTCACTTTCATGATCTGCCTCATACTTTAGAATTTCATCCATTGTACTAACGGTTCCTTCCATCCTAGAAGAGATCACAGCTTCTTGGTTTCTCAGAGGAGCAAGCAATATTTCACTATTGTGCATATTCTTAAGCATCTGATCATAACGAGCAATGGCATCCGTCGCTTTGATAATACCATCAATGAAAGTCACATAATTCAGCTCTGCAGGAGGAAACTTATCGTAGTGGTAATGGACAGCATTCTCTAAATTTAAATTCATATTCAAAACCTCTAACAAAGACACCATACAGTATAGACTCTCACTTTCACAAAAAAATGAGAGTCTATCGATTTTGACATGAATTAATGAAAGACAAAAGTCGTTGTCTCTCACTTTTATAAAAAAATGAGGAACTAATCGGTTTGATATACATAAGTGAGAGACAAGGAACGTATAGCCTCATTTATTACCAAAAGTGAGAGACAAAGCTTTCTACGAGTCCAGATTGACCTGGGTCAGACTAAGCAATCACCTCAACCCCTTTTCTCTCCACGAGACAGCATTTTCAGCGCAGCGCCTCTGGGTTTACTTTCGCCTTGCTTTGACCCTGACGTCTAGTTACAGAACATAAAGCATCAAACTGTCGCATGGTGGTTTTATCAATCGCACCCGCTTTTTTAAGGCCTTTGGCTGTCTTATGAACAGACTTTAAAATATCACTCATGGCTACAACTCCTTCGTTTAGCCAGAAAAAGATTAGGTTAACTGTAGCACTTTCTTAGATGCTTCTGCCAAGAACCCAGAGCGCGATTTGTATTTCGGATTTGCGGCCACCATTTTGTCGATTTTTGTGATCAGCAAATGCGGTAAGGTGACGTTGATTTTTTCACTTTTACCCAGCAATGGTGTGATGTCTATATTCACCACAGCCCATACACCATCGGCGTAGTCTGGGTTGTCTTTATGAGCGGCGATTGGGCTTGCGGTTGGAATGTCTTCACCGTCTTCTAATAAGAGTTCAAGGTGAGAAAAAATCGCTTCTTCGGCCATTTCTAGTGTCTCATCAAGTGTATCGCCAGCAGAGAAGCAGCCGGGCACATCTGGCACTGTCACGCCATAACTAACGCCATTGTCGGTATGTAATACAATTGGATATTTCATTGATCGTACCTCTGCTAAAGCCACTAATGAACTAGTTGAGCTGAGCTTGTTTCTTTATGCTATTAAAAGTGCCAATCGGTAAGTCTTTCTTCGGATGAGGAACCGTCACTGTGACTTTTTTATTAGGGTGCTTAAACTGCACATGACTGCCCTTTACTCTAACTTCGTACCATCCATCTTCGACTAGCATTTGGATTACCTCTCGGCTTTTCATATTAATCCTTTCGCTGCTCCTTTCCTTAGGATTAACAACAATAACCCTGATAACTCCTGAAAACCAATTGCTTTTTTATATAACTCCAATAACTCTGAAAAACAATCACTATGATACTAAAAAACAAAAAAGCCGCTTACCTTTCAGTAAGCGGCTTTAAAAACAGTGTCAGACGCTACACAACATCCACGCTAATTAACGTGCCGTTTGATGCAATCACTTCGTTTTTACCCAAACAAATATCAGTTTCAATAAGGCCATTTAGGCTGCCAGTCATGAAAAAGAAATCATCAATATAACCTCGACGAACACACTCTTGTACGCCCTTCAACAACACTGCCTTTTTCTGTTCAAAAAAGTCTGGCGCGCTAATTGAGTAATCGTAGGTTTGTCCACTTTTGAGAGAAAAATCACTTGTGATAGGTTGGCTCGACACTAAGATGCCGAAGTTGTAATAAAAGTCACAAGATTGATAACTCTTGTCATTAATCTTGGGACGTAAAACCTCTATAGCAACCAGTGGCTGGCTGTGGCTAATTGCGTATTCAATATCACTTACCAAGAGCGGGACACTGCACTGATAACAAATTTCGACTTCTATTCCGGATAACTTGTCTTTTGGTAGCTGAGTTCCCTTGTTCTCAAAGATTTGAAAATCAAAAATAGGAGACAGTATAAAAACACCCGAATCTTCAACGACTTTCCAGCCTTTTATTACGGCACCTTTGCTAGTCAACTCGGCAATTAGTTGATCTTGTGCATCACAAATATCGTCATAGCTATCTAGAATAGAAGCAAAAACACCACCATTAAAAGCGCGAACAATGGCTGAGTATTCTGTAAAATTCATTTAACAATCCCTTAAAAAATATTTCGATATCAAACACGAATACATGAAGCCTAAGGACGAGCCCCACGAGTATTCAATCTAATACGATAAATAGAAGTAGAAGCGGTAATGTACAAAGTTTCCCCTTGATGTTCAGAGGATTGATCTACTGCAAAAGTGCAGTTAGAGACTTTTTCTGGAACAAATATTTTGCCTAACAAGGTGCCGTCATCGTGATAAACTTGGATACTGTCTTCCGACGAAGTGTAGATCCAACCTTGTTGATCCACTCGAAAGCCATCGGCTAAACCCGGTGACACCACGGCAAACAACCTTTCGTTACTTAGCTTCCGCCCCTGCTCGACATCAAACACTTTAATATGATGATTTCCCGAACCGTCTTCTCTCAATGCCGCAGAAGTGTCAGCAATATAAAGTTTTGATTCGTCTGGTGAAAAAGCCAAACCATTTGGTTCTTCAATGGTATGACAAACAACGGATAGCTCACTGGTGATAGGATCGAAACGATATACGAAATTACCCTCTTGTTCAGGCTCTGCTTTGTAGCCTTCTACATTAGATAAAATGCCGTAAGGTGGATCAGAAAACCAAACACTACCGTCTGACTTAACCACTAAATCATTTGGCGAGTTCAAACGCTTACCAAGATATCGGTCGACTAAAGTCGTCGTTTTACCTGTTTTTAAATCCGTCCTCTCAATTGATCTACCACCGTGACTGCAATGTAACAGATAACCCTGAAGATCTAAGTAATGACCATTAGTGAAATTAGCAGGAGATCGCCAAACACTTACTCCTTTTTCACTATTCCAGCTTAGTATTCTGTTATTGGGAATATCACTCCACAACAAAGTTTGAGAAGCTTCTAACCAGACAGGGCCTTCACTCCATGTCGCGCCTGTACAAACTTTTTCTAGAACAGAATCTGTTAATAAAATACGCTCAATTCTATTATCAAATTTTTCGACAGCTAACATATTCAATATCCAAAACAGCATAAAAACTGAAATAAAGAGCCCCTTTTTTTAACATCTAAATAGAAAAAGGGGCTTTATTACTTCTCAGAGACTATTTCCAAATCGCTTTATAATGTTCGCGATAATTATTGTCTGGATCGAAAATATCGTTTTGACCGCCATCAAACTTAATATTGTCAGGAGTAACTAAGTGAACAGGTGTTGCAAAACCACTATCAGCCACACCAGCAAACGCTCGATTTAATTCATCAACAACCTGCCAGCCATGCATATTTAGCGGCTCAGGCACTGTACCTACTTGGTTGAAATTAGAGCGAATACGTGAATAAGCCGATTGGCTTCCATCGCCAGCTGAAATGTTACGAGGAAGCTTATCCGCAGGCAGACCAGATGCATTTAAAGCAGAGCCTATATAATCAAAATAAAGGTCATTAATTCCCAAAGAATAAGTCCACTTACCTTGATAGCGCTGCAACAAAGATGTTGTTAACTGAGGCATACGTGTAGAAGTGTCTGATAACGGTGTATCCTCAACGGATATTAGAGTACAACCACTACATTGCTTGATGACTTTAGCCATAGCATCCGATTTTGCAATCGCAACAGCATAAGCAGAATCAGTAAAGATAACGACTCCAGCTTTACCATCAGAGCCAGCAACAGCCGATAATGCTGCAATTTCAGCGACATCATCAGCGCTAGTCGTAATGTTTGAAAATAAGTTCTTACTTGGAATGGGACCTGGATTTGGTGCAGAGTGCCACCCAACGACCTTAATACCCTGCTTCGTTGCTGTTTCAAGTGCGGCAGCCTGTTCATTAACATCAAAGCCCCCTAATACAATACCATCTGGCTTCAGAGCTATCGCCTGATTAAACGCTGCTGTACGGCCAGATACGGTTCCTTGCCCGTCCAGCACACGAACCTTCCACTTTGTCCAGACTGCGGCTTCTTCTACGCCATTGCTTACCCCAAGCACACCACCATTTCGCATATCAGAAGCCAAAAATACAATCGTTTTTTCAGCCTCAGCTTTTGGACCCGAAGTTGGACCGTCCCACTTATTATAAGGTGCTGTTGCGGCTTGAACCTTGGCTTTAGCTATATCTAAAAAATCATCTGCTTTGGCACTGCCTGCCCCTACGGCTAGCAATATAGATAAGCTTAAAGAACTATATTTTAAGATAGATTGATATTTTTTCATGGTAACCTCATCTGTGTTTTTTGTTTTTATATCTCGAAGTTAAATTACAAACTCATTCACTCATTTCACTTGGCTTGCTACTCACTCTTTTTCATAATTCGTTTTATGCGGCCACCTCGACGCTGGGCATATCCTGCAATACCAATGGATATCAATAAGGTTGCGCCATTGAACAATGGCTCAATGTAAAATGCCCCGCCTAACTGCTGAATACCTGAAATACCAACGGCCAGAATAGACACACCAATAATGGTGCCAAGCACATTGACTCGTCCGGGTCGGATGGTCGTAGATCCTAGAAAAGCCCCAACCAAAGCTGGTAATAAAAACTCCAGGCCAACATTTGCCTGACCAATTCGTAATTTTGCTGCTAAAAGCACGCCTGCAAAAGCCGTCAATAAACCAGATGTAACAAACGCGCCAATAACATACTTGCGTGCTGGAATACCATTCAGCGCAGCCGCTCTAGGGTTAGCGCCAATAGCATACAAGCATCGCCCCAAAGGCAAACGCTCAGTGATAATCCACAACAAAATAGCAATCCCCAACACGTAAAATGCAGGCGCAGGCAAACCAAAGAAAAATGCATTCGAGAGTGAGTAGAAATCAGCATCTAGAGAGCCAATTACTTGACGCCCTCCGGTATACCAAAGTGCAACGGAATAGATAACAGTGCCAGTACCTAACGTAGCAATAAAAGAATCAATTTTAGCCATCTCAACTAAAAGACCATTAAGAAGACCAAATAGCATGCCACATACTAAAACGACGAATACCGCCATTTGCCAACTCATACCAAATTTAGTTTGAAGGCTGATTGCTAAAATATGCCAAAGTACAATGCCATAACCAACTGTCAGATCCATCTTGCCTGTTAACATAGGAACCATGGCCGCAAGCGCTAAAATCGCGATGATGGATTTATCGCTTAAAATAGAGCGTAAATTCAGCATGGTTGGAAAAGTATCCGGTAATAAAACAGAAAAGAACATGATCAATAGTAGGGTTAAAATAGGTAGGCCATAAACTGGAAGATAACGACCAACATGGGAAAAAAGCCCCTCGTTGGCTGAATTTTTATCATTGTGATCCGGCTCTAATGCCGTGGATTTAATAGAAGTTGTCATTGTCTGCTACTCTCTATAATTTTTATTTTAGCTATTCAATAGGAAACACGTTTTCATTCGTTACGAACGAGCAACTCGGTAACTATTCACCATCCGCCGAAGCAACTTTCAGCATATTGGCAAAGGTCATTTCCTCCTCTGCTAACTCTTTATGAATATGCCCTTTGCTGAATACATAACAGCGGTTACAAATCTTCTCTATCTCTTCAAAGTCAGTAGAAACTACTATCACTGTCAGTCCATTGCTAACTGCCGTTTTGAGCAAATTGTATATTTCAGCCTTGGCACCTACATCTACCCCTGCTGTAGGCTCATCCAGAATCAAAACGCGCTTTTTCAAATTCAGCCAACGAGCCATAATGACTTTCTGCTGATTACCACCACTTAAGTTCTCAATGGTCTGATTAGGATCTCTAGGGCGAACGTCAAAGCGATCAATCAAGTCACTCGCTATATCTTGCTCTTTAGACAGAGCATTGAGCGACAAGAAAGGCGTTTCACCTAATAAAGGATTAATAAAAAGATTGTCTTGAACAGACATAGACATGGCGAGATTCTCTCCCCTCTCGCCCGCTACATAACCAATACCAGCATTAATGGCAGCAGAAGTAGAATCTAAGTTAAGCAATTGACCATCCAGCCGGACTTGACCATTAAATATTGGATAGTCACCAAACAAAGCACGCCCCACTTCACCTTGACCGCCGCCACGTAAGCCAATTAGACCAAGAATTTCACCTTGTTTTACATGAAAGGAAACGGGTCCCACATTTCCGGCTTCAAAATCAGAGACATCAAGTACAGTAGGAGAACTAGGAGCAACATTAAGTCGATGGAAGTCTTTTTGAGCATTACCAACAATAAGCTCAACAAGCTCTTTAGATTTCATACCTTCTGTTAGACATTCAGCAACCAGCAAACCGTCTCGCATAATGACCATGCTATCGGATATTTCCATTACTTCATCTAAGCGGTGGGAAACATAAATCATTCCCACGCCCTTTTTACGAAGGTCGCGAATTACTTCAAATAATCGTTCGACATCGGCAGCAGGTAAACTCGCAGTAGGTTCATCTAAAACTAGAATTTTGGCTTTGCAATAAACGGCACGAGCAATCGCAATCAAGGATTGTTCTGCGCGGGATAAGCGGAATACTCGAGTACGTGGGTCTATATCTGCATTGACGCTAGCGAGTGCGTCTGCTGCTCGAGCATCAGTCGCTGGCCAGTCGATTAAACCAAATTTTTTACAGTAGCCCATAGCTAACGCCATGTTTTCTGACACTGTCATCCAATCAACTAGACCTAAATCCTGATGGATAAAGGCAATCTCATCATGATGTCTATTTTTCTGATCTAACGGTACACCTTGATAAATAATCTCGCCTTGATCTTCTTGGTAAATACCCGCCAAAGTTTTGATCAAAGTCGATTTTCCAGCACCGTTCTCTCCCAATAAGGCCACCACAGAATGTGAACCTACATTAAAAGACACATCGTTCACTGCGATGCTATTACCAAATCTTTTAGTAACATTCTTAAACTGCAAAAGTGACGTTTCTGACTTTTTCAGCTCACTGGTTTCCAACATACCTCACCCCACTTACATTATTTTTATTGTTAAGTAATTGATGTCTATTAACGCTGGTATCTCTTAATACTACTGAGCAAGTTGTTGGATCTGATTCCAGATTTCAGGGTGGATATCAATACCGCCGGCTTTTTCATGCTTGTCGATAAAGGCTTGTATTCTTGATCCAGCGATCGACACTTCACCACTTTCAGCAGGCTCTGACGCCAGAACATAATCGCGAATACGCTGCATTTCGGTTGCAAACTGAGCTTTTTCTATGGTTTTGCTTAGATCAATAGCAATGAGGAATTGCGACACACCAAATTCGCCGTCTTGGTCTTCTGTAATGGCAGGAACAGAGCGTCCACCAGTAATAGCGGTCAGCATCATATCGAGAACAATAGACATGGAAGAGCCTTTCCAGAAACCCATTGGTAAGACACGTTTATTTTCCCAAAGAATATGAGGGTCCTTGGTCAAATTACCTTCATTATCATAACCGCCCACTACAGGTAATTCTTTATCGGCTAGAACATGATTTTGTAACTGACCATAAGAAAATTGAGACATTGAGCAGTCAACCAATACTGGTGGATCACCTGCTATCGCCATAATTAACGGGTTGGTTCCGATGCGGTGATCTTTCCCACCCCAAGCAGGCATCACAGCAATAGAGTTGGTCGCCGCAATACCAGCAAAGCCTTGGCGAGCCATTTCCAATACGTAAGCTCCACCGCGCATCCAATGATTTGAATTGCGCATACCGACCATGCCAATGCCATACTCACGTGCCAATTCCATCGCTCGATCCGCGCAAATCAACCCGTTCAAAACACCTGGACCATAATGACAATCCCACTGTTCTAATGCGCCCATACTGTTAACACACTCAGGGGTGGCGTTTAGTTGAATCTGCCCTTTGTCAACTTGACCAATAAAAACAGGGAAACGATTGATACCATGAGAGTAAACGCCTTCGTTCGCCATATCAGCAAAGCCAATCGCTAAACGCTTAGCCATTTCTGGCGACATATCACGAGCTAACAAGGCTTTCTCATAAGTGTTTTGAAGTAATTCTAAAGAAATGATGGGCATATTAAACTCAACCTTAAATTCCGCAATTCGGAATATGTTATTATTCTATTTCCGTATAATGACACAAAGGCAAGATATGTGAAGTTTTTTTGATCATTTTTTTATTTTTTTTATTCAGAAGGGTAAAAAAGCAGAGTTAATCATTTAACTATTAAGTAAAAATCACGTCACTATGACTATTCTTAGGAACACGATTAACTACTCGAGGGATCGAAGAAGTGAAAAGTATGGCAGTAGGTGGTTTGGATAGCAGACAGCACTTCCGTCGAAGCTACCGCCTGCACCAGAATACCCCGTAATATCATCACGAATATACGGAGGTTTTATTGTAACCAGAGATAAGTGAATTTTTAGCGAGGCATTAAAGCGCTAAGCCGGACTCATGAGCTATGCGTTCAAGTGTCGCTTTGGCCTGAACAATATCTTCATACCAATTGTCATTCTGCGCCCACATTTCAATCACAAATGGCGCAGCGTAATCTATCTCGACAAGGGTTTTAAAAATGGCATGAAAGTCAACTTCACCTTCGCCAATAACCAGATCTCGAAACTGCCCTTTACTATCTGGAGATACTCGCAATGTATCCTTTAAATGGATCTGCACAATATGGTCTTGTCCTAACTTTAACTCAGTGGGTACATGATGATTCCAACCAGAGATATTGCCAACATCAGGATAAGCCATAAAATATGGTGACGGAATTTCTCGCTTTAGTACCTCAAACTTACTCAAAGAATTCAAGTAAGGGGTATCCATGATTTCTAAACCAAGTAGAACGCCTGCTCGCTCGGCCATTTTGGTAGCTCGCTGCATACCTGCGACAAAACGCTGGTGTGTTTCTTCTGACTGGGGCTCGTAATACACATCATAACCCGCCATTTGAATGCAACGAATACCAAGCTTGTAAGCGAGTGCTATAGCTTTCTCCATAATGTCAAAGGCTCGCTCTCTAACTTTGTCATCCATGGAACCAAAAGGATATTTACGATGCGCGCTCAGACACATTGACTGCAATGGCATATCAAGTTCTATGCAAAGATTTCTCAGGGTGTAAATTTCGTCATCAGACCAATCAAGGCGAGCTTGCCGATCTTCAGTTTCATCAACGGATATTTCTAGAAAATCAAACCCCAGCGCCTTGGCATTTTCTAGACGTTCACGCCAACTCAAACCAGCTGGCAATGCCTTTTCATAAATACCTAAACGAAACTTCTTTGCAAAATGAATCATTACTTCACCTCAAAACAACTTTTCCTCGATTAGCTTGGCGGTCTTTGTAATTGTGCCAGCTAGAGAGTCAAAGCCTAATCGAGCCATCTTCGGCGTCAATGAAGACACACTGATGGCATAAATGGGCATTCCGTCTTTATTAAAAACAGGAATGGCTACACAGGATATGCCTGCTTCGTTTTCTTCATCGTCAATAGCATAGCCACGCTCTTTTACCCGCTCTAGCTCCTTAAAAAAGGCGCCTTTATCTAAAATAGTATTTTCAGTTAGCTGCCGCATAGTATTGTTATTACGTTGCCAATAGGCTTCACGTATCTGATCTGAGGCGAACGCTAAAAAACATTTTCCGGCGGCTGAACAATAGGCAGGTGAATGTAGCCCAACATAGGTTCGAGTACGAAACGAGGCATTACTCGGCTCCAACTTATCTTTAAAAAGGATATTGTCCCCATCAAAAGCCAAGAAGTTCACCGTTTCATTAATGCTATCTAACAGCTGAGTTAAATAAGGTTTCACAAAACCAGTCACATCTGAATTTAGCGCCACCTGGCCCACATGTAACAATTTCATCGTCAGTCGATAATCACGACCACTAGATAGTTGAGTTACATAACCCGCGCTTTCATAAGTAGAAAGAATGCGGTGAGCTGAGGACTTGGTCATTCCTGTTTGCTTCGCAATGGTCTGTAATGGCGCCCCATTGGGAAATTGACCTAGAAACTCCAATACACTTAACGATTTCAGAAGTGACTTTATTTGTTCACTCATTAATACCTACCAATATTTTTCAATTTCATTATGGAAGGATTCAGCAATCGAACGCCCCTCAGCGCTCGCCAATGCTCGGCCAGCAATAAAAGACTTTACTTTAAGATCTTTAAACAAATGTAGATCTTCGGGCACAATTCCACCCGTTATAGATAATTCGATTCCTAAATCAGATAACGCCTTCATTTTAGTTAAATCTTCTTCTGTCCAAGTCACACCAGCTAATTCGGCATCACGTGAACGGTGATAAATAGCTTGTGTAATACCTATCTCGACCCAAGCTTTGGCATCGTCCAATGTCCAATGACCATAGAGTTCAATTTGAATCTCTCCAGAGAATTCCTCAGCCACTTGATAAGCAGCCCGAATCGTCTCAATGTGTGCAGCAGCACTTACCGTTACCCAATTAGCCCCTTCTGCCAATGCAATTTTAGTTAAAATAGCACTGGCATCAGTAATTTTCATGTCGCAAACAATAACATGTTGAGGGTATTTTTCGCGCAGCAAACTGACACTTTTCACCCCATGAGCGAAAGCTAAGATAGTGCCTATCTCGATAACGTCAACATAATCCGCAATATTCTCTACAGATGCTATTGCTGTCTGTATATCGGTTGCATCTAACGCAATCTGTAATAAAGGTTTAGTCATAAACGTTTCCTTAAATATTTAAAGTTCAAACTCTGTCTCTTCAAAGTCTTTGCTCTCAAATTCTTTGAATAGGCTCACCAATTTCAAATAACGCCGATACTTACGCTGGTAAGCATGATAATGAGCTGGATTCGGCTCAATGCGTTTCGCATCAATCGCCATAGCAGCGAGACCCGATTCAATACTTTCATATTGCCCAACGCCCACCATGGCAACTAAAGCAGCACCAAGAGACCCAGTTTCATCAAGACTAGGTATATCAACTAACATGCCTGTTAAATCAGCGAGCATCTGCATCCAGGCTTCAGAAGTAGTTGTACCTCCTGTTACCCTCAGAACAGAAGCATTAGGGAAACGAGTACGCATTCGATCCAAATGAACATTATGACAAAATAGAATGCCTTCCCAAATCGCTTGAATTAGATGACCTTTAGTGTGATGGGACTGCATGCCATAAAAGCCTGCCTTAATACCCAACCCCATATTGGAACCATAAAGGAAAGGTACAAAAAATAACTCGCTAGCTGCAGCGGGCAACTCAGAGACCAGCTGTTGATTAGTCTGATGATCTATTTCACCATTCTTGCCCAAATAATCATGAAACCATTCATAGTTACTAGCCGATGTAGGACTGGCATCATGGATGATGTATTGCTTATCCAAGACATAATGACCATATACGTAGTTGTAATTCGACTCATTTATGTCTGATTCAGAAGGAATATCAGTAGCAATACCTGAGGTCACAGCCCAAGTACCTGTCACATAATTAAGAGTATCCTCATTAGCATTAATACCAGAGCAAATCGCGGTAGAAACTACATCAAATAAGCCACCAAACACCGGCATGCCTGCCTCTAAACCAGTTTCTTCAGCAACTTTTTGGGTAACATAGCCCGCAAGCTCATCTGGTTTAATAATCGGGGGTAGCGCAGAGAAAACCTCTTCAATACCAAACACTCTCAGCAATTCAGGATCATATTCACCGCTAGTAGCATTAAAGAAGTTGCTCTCTGAAATGTTGGTTAACTCTGAAGCAATGTTACCAGTCAGGCGATAACGCAAATAATCATGCGCCATTAAAATTGATCCGATTTGTTGGTAGTTTTGCGGCTCGTGATCTTTTAGCCAACGAACAATGGAAACAGGATGTCCTGTCCACAAGGTCTGTAAAGTAATTGGATAAATAGCTTCGGGGATTTTTTCTTCTTGCCATCTTTTAACAATGTTTAGTGAGCGGGAGTCTGAGGAGATAATTCCATTACGTAAGTTTTCTCCCTTTTTATCTAACAGATACACCCCTTTGCCTTGTGCTGAAATACTTAAACCTTTTATATCTGCAGCATCAATGTCAACGGATTTAAGTAGCTTAATAATCGCCGATTTCGCATCGCTCCATAAGTCATCTAGCTCGCGTTCCACCCAGCCCTGTTGCTCGTTTAACACTTTGGCCGACACTTTTGCAATCGCTATTTGCTTACCATTACTGTCTAGCAAAGCGGCCTTCATGAAGGTGCCGCCCGAGTCTATACCAATAAAATAATTCATTTGCTTTCTCCCTCGGTCAGAAAAAGCTGATCAATTAAGTCTGCTAATGCAAAATCATCGTCATTAGTAGCTGTTGTCACCCTATCTGCCAGTTGTTGAATATGTTCATCAGCGTTAAGCATAGCGACACCCATTCCAGCTATCGTCAACATAGAGATATCATTATGATGGTCTCCTACAGCAACAATACGATCAGCACTAATGCCTATTTTTTCGAGGTATTCAGTCAGCGCTGCGCCCTTAGTGTTCCCAATACGAGCAAAGTCGATGCGATTCGTCCAAGAATATTCGCCATTAAAATGCTGCTGAACAAAAGGCAATGCAGCAAAGCGATCTACCTCATTCCCCTCTAAGACAAATTTCCAGACGAAGGCGTGGTGTTCAATTTCTTGATGGAAGTTATCGACCTTAAATATCTGTGGACGGCTTTCTATTGGGAAGGTACTTGCCCATTCGGACAAAGCTTCAACATAAGGTAAAGGGCGATGTTTCGAATGCAACATGGCGTTAGTAACATACATAACAGCAGTCACATCATGCTCTTCTGCTAGCGAAATAAACTGTTTAGCAACATCTTTTGATAAAGCGTTATGCTGGAGTACTTGCTCATTTTGATAGTCATAAACGTAAGCACCATTGCAGCAAATAATTGGTGTTTTCAAGCCAAGCTGTAAATAATACGGACGCGCCGTCGTATGATGGCGTCCAGTTACTATCATCACCGGAATATGCTCGGAAAGTTCGCGGATTTTGGCGATCAGAATAGGACTAATAGTACGATCTGATTTGAGTACAGTGCCGTCCAAATCGAGTGCTAATAATTCATACATAGTATTGCCTTATTTCTTCTGACCGTAGTACGCATTCTCACCATGCTTACGCATATAGTGTTTATCCAGCAATTCATCCTGTACTTTGATCTGTTGATTCAAAGCCCGAGTGCCGATTGCCATCGCGGATATTTCTTCCAATACAACCGCATTGTGCACCGCATCAAAGGCATCTTTCCCCCAAGAAAAAGGCGCATGACCAGAAATAATAGTCCCTGGCACCGCTGTCTCACTGATTCCTCGCTTGCGAAATTCTTCAATAATCACTATGCCTGTGTTCTTCTCGTAATCTTTAGAGATTTCATCCGCACTCAACATTCTGGTGCAAGGAATATCACCATAAAAATAATCGGCATGGGTGGTTCCTAATGCAGGAATATCTAAACCAGCTTGAGCCCATATCGTGGCATGGCGGGAGTGCGTATGCACAATACCTCCGATACTTGGAAAGGCTTTATAGAGTTCAATATGAGTTGCTGTATCACTAGAAGGGTTTAGCTTTCCTTCTACACAATTCCCATCAAAATCAATGACAACAATGTCATCTACTGTCATATCGGTGTATTTCACACCAGAAGGTTTAATGGCTATCACCTTTCTGTCACGATCAATTTCTGACACATTGCCCCATGTAAAGGTCACCAGACCATATTCAGGCAACTGCAAATTGGCCTTCAATACTCTTTCTTTTAATGTCTGATACATGATAATTCTCGACTAGTAATATCTGCTTATCATGGCTTTAACATGATAAGCAGATGAACAAAAAGTAATTTAAAAATAAAAACTGACATTCACTAATTACCGATAAGGTTCGAGTGCTAGAACTATTTAGAAGCCGCTAAAATGTCGTTCACCATCTTGTCACCATGCTCTTTGATAAATGCTTCCCAAACTGGTTTAACTGCTTCTTGAAATGCTGCGCCATCAACATCACGATTGACTTTCATGCCATCTTTTTCCAAGTCTGCAATCATTGAATCTTCTTTATCTATGCTCAGTTTACGCTGCATATCTACTGCATCTTTTGCTACCTGAGTAATAATCTTCTGATTAGCAGGACTCAATTTATTGAAAGATTTAAGATTCATCGTGAACGCAAGAGGGGAATAAGCATGCTGAGTTAAACTCAGATATTTTTGCACCTCGTAAAATTTGAACGACAGGGTTACGCCAATAGGATGATCTTGAGCATCTACCACACCAGTTTCCAAAGCGGTATAAAGCTCTGAAACAGGAATCTGTGTTGGATTAGCATCTAAGAGGTTGAACATATCATTTAATGCTTTAGAGCCATTCACTCTCATACGCAGACCTTTCACATCGGCTGGTGTTCGAATTGGACCTCGACTATTGGTCATATTACGATAGCCATTTTCTGGATAACCTAGACCTTTTAGATCGAATGCTTCCAATTGTTTAGATACTGACTGTCCCACCTCGCCATCGAGCACTTTGTAGGCAGCACTGCGATTTGGAAACATAAAAGGTAAAGTAAAAGCAGCTGATTCAGGCAAAAGACCAGAATAATTATTCAGCCCAACAATAGAAAAATCGACTAAGCCAAATCGAGTACTCTGAATCATCTGTTCATCATTACCAAGCTGACCTTGAGGAAAAATATTCACCTTAATATCACCATTGGTTCGAGCTTCCACTTCTTTTTTAAAGAACAGAGACATATCCTGCTGCAAATCAGATTCTGGGGCTGCATGAGCTAGCTTCAAGGTTGTTGCAGCTAGTGCCGAATTTGATAACACGGCACAAGACACTACAGATACAAGACCTACTTGCTTAAATAACCTTGTCATTTTTTTCATTATTTTTCTCCTTGGGTTATCCAATAATAAATTTCATCGGGACAGTAATAATGCTGGGGAATACTATGAATAGTATTAACAGAGCAACATAGGCTCCTATAAAAGGCAGAATTCCTTTCACAGAAGTAGAAATAGAAACTCGAGAAACACCACAAACAACGTTTAAAACCGTGCCAACAGGTGGTGTAATCAAACCAATAGACGTGTTGATAACAAACATCAAACCAAAGTAAACAGGGTCAATCCCTGCCATTTTGACGATGGGCATTAATAGAGGAACTAGAATCAAAATGGTAGGGCTTAAATCCATCACCATTCCGACTAAAAACACCAAGAGCATAATGACGGCCATCAGCAAACGAGGGCTGTCTATCATAGGCGCTAAAATCTCAGCCAATTGCTGAGGCAACTGAGCCACAGTAATCAGCCAAGCAGCAACCATGGCACACCCCACCAAAAACATGACCATCGCTGTGGAGCGCCCAGCACGACCAAGCACATAGTACAAACGTTTGAAATTCAGTTCTTTATAGATAAAAGACGACACAAGAATGGCATATACTGCAGCGACAACAGCAGCTTCAGTGGGTGTAAATATCCCAAAACGAATACCGCCCAAAATAATAATGGGTAAAAACAACGCCCAAATACCATCTTTTAACGCAGCCATTTTTTCCGAGAAAGTCGCTTTTTTCTCAACATCTAAATTTTCTTTACGAACAATAAAGCCCCACATGAACACCAACGTCATCCCCATTAATAAACCGGGCACAATACCGCCAATAAATAAGTTCTTAATGGAAATACCACCAGCAACACCTATTAAAATTAGAGGAATAGAAGGTGGTATAACTGGAGCGATAATTCCTCCAGACGCCAATAGACCTATAGACGAACCTTCTGGATATTTAGCATTTTTCATCATTGGATAAAGAATACTTACCAAAGCTGCAGCATCTGCCACCGCCGAGCCAGACAGACCAGCCAATAAAATAGAAGTGAAAATAGCAACATAACCTAGTCCACCTTTACGATGACCTACAAAAGTATTAGCAAGACGAACAATGCGTTCAGATAACCCGCCCGTTGCCATTACTTCACCAGCGATTAAAAAGAAAGGAATCGCCAACAAGGTAAAACTGTCAACACCACCGATCAGAGCTTGAGACAGAATGTCGGCACTAAACAAATCCATATGAAGCATCAACGCCATGGAAGACAACAACAGAGCAAAAGAAACCGGTAACCCAAGCAGAATAGAGGCGATCAATACCCCAAGAAAAATAATCAGAGTCATTCGTCACTCTCCTGTTCCAATAACCAACTGGGATTAAATATTCGAACCAAAGAAATCAGCCCTATAAGTAGACCTGAAACAACCCCCGCCAAAGCAAATAGCGCACTAGGAAGACCAGTTAAAGGAGAAATGTTATGCCAGTTTGCTAGGGTTTGATTCAATGCACCGACAAACAACATGCTTGACGAGATAAGAATGACCAACCAAATAAACCGATTTAAAATAGGCACAGCAGAAGGGAAAAAACGTTCAGAAAACTCCGTAACAACAAGATGTTCGCCTCGGCGCAGTACCACGGCAGCACCCAGTAAAACGATCCATACCAAACCTAAACGAGACAACTCAACAGAAGAGCGTATACCAGAAGAAAAACCATATCGTAAAACGACATTGGTAAATACCAAGACAACCATTACGGCAAGAATAATAGTGATCAACACATCAATGCCTTGCCACATCCATTTTATTATTTTTTTCATGCTCTAAAACCTCTGTAAACTCTTTGGGAAGGCCCAATGGTTTCACTTTTTTATATTTATAAATGTCACTTCCTTATAATTTAAGATCACTCAAAAAAGAGACATAAAAAACATTAAATTCCGCAATACGAAATATTAATAAACACTATTCCCGCATAATGACATAAAAACAAATAAAATGAAGCTTTTTTGTACAGTTTTTTTTATAAAATTATTTCTCCTGTAAATCTGAGCAAAAAAAACCGCCGACCTTCAAATCGAAGATAGGCGGTTAGATAAAACACACTACAATATTTACATCAGCAGCAGCTATTCAAAGCAATAAACCAACAAAACTAGCGCTTTTTAAAGATCCCGCTAGCGATGACAACGCCGAGACTGACGAAGATGAGTCCGGCGATGGAGTAGCCTTCTAGGTGTTCGCCAAGTACGGGGATGGCGATGAGTGCGGCGAGTACTGGAGTAAAGGCGCCGATGGCGGCCATGTTTTCCGCACCGAGTTTTTGGATGGCGTAGCCGTAGGAAAACCCCGTCATGAGGCCGACAAGTAGACTTTGCACAAGAATTTGGCCAGCCAACATATCCCAAGAGGCATCCGCTAGTCCGCTAGAAGCTAGCCCAGTTGCCCATAAGAAAGCCAGCGCGATCAAGGACACCAAGCCCATCAATGCTGTTGATACCAAAGGCGGTAAGCCTGCAATTCGTAAACTGACGGTATACACAGCCCAAAAGAAGCTAGCGCAAAGCAATAATAAATCGCCTTTCCATGTATTTTCTGGCGCTGTGAGTAGTGACAGGCTGAGTAAAACAAGCACGCCAATACTGACTAAGCTCAAGCCAATCTTGCGTTCACGGCTGACTTTTTCTTGATAGAAAAGTACCGCCAACAAGGTCACAAAGAAAGGAAAGGCCCCAAGAATCAATAAACCTGCGTGAGACGCCGGAGCGTATTTCAAACCTGTCGCACTTAGGTAAAAAAACGGCAAGCCTGCACCACAGACGATACCTAACAAAAGTATCGGGGAAACGGCTTTCACTTGTGCTCTAGCGCGCCATAAGAAAGGAAACAGTAATAATGCTGGCGGAGAAAATCGCAGGATACCCAAATCGAAAGCGGTCAAAGTATTAGTCATGCCGGCTCGCATACTGACCAACCAAGATGCCCAAATCAAGATACTCACAAAAGCAGCTAATAAACCAAGGCGAAAGCCCCAGCCAGTAGCGTATTGTTTGTATTTTGGTGGCTCTTGAACGGACATTGATGATGTGTGTTGTGTGACTGTTTGGGGCATAACCACCTCGCGGGAAATCGATAGCTTTATTATCTGCTCTCATCCGCGAGCATGTCCTTGCTATTTACCCTCAAGAAAGGCTACTTTTTAGCATATAACACTCAATTAAATTCTATAAATTACTAAGTGTGCCAATATGAATAAAACAGACCTGGATATTCTCTCCCATTTGCAATCCGATGGACGTCTTACTAACGTGGCATTGGCGGAGGAAATCCACTTATCGCCCTCGCCTTGTTTACGCCGCGTTAAGCAATTAGAAGACTCTGGTGTGATCGAGGGTTATCACGCTCGCATTGATCGTCAAAAGGCAGGATTTTCCATGACAGTGTTTGTGGAAGTACGTTTGAAAAGCCATGCTGGCGATAAACATATTGTGTTTGAGAATGCGATTTTAGAGATGGAAGACATCATCAGCGCACATCTTGTCTCCGGCATTGCAGATTATCGTCTAGAAGTAGTAGCGGTGGATCTACAAGATTACGAGCGAATCCTAAAAGCCCTTCAGTCTTTGCCTCATGTAAAAGACATTCAAAGCCATTTTGCTATTCGTTCGGTCAAAACCGCCGCACCATTACCATTAAAAAGAATGTCTTAAGCGACTTACCTCAGACTATAAATGAAAAAACCGCTTATCTTTCGATAAACGGTTTAGATTTACGATACACGGTTTAGATTTACGATACACGGTTTAGATTTACGATACACGGTAGAGCTAAACTTTAAAGCTACCGACTTGCTGATCCAGTGTTTCATACAACTTAGTAATGTCTTTGGACTGCTGTTGAATAAGGTCCGATACCGACTGAACAGAGTCCGTTTGGTCTTTCAAAGACACCATATTGCGGTTGATGTCATTGGAAACAATAGATTGCTCTTGAGTCGCCTGCGCTGTCTGGGCAGCCATGTCTTGAACTTTTGCAAATGATGCCTGTATACCATTAAATATTTTAGTTACTTCACCAAAGTTGGTAACCGTAGACTCTGCATTGTCACGACTGTTTTGAATCGCTTTAGAGGATTCCGTTACATTAATTTTTAACTGTTCAATCATGCCTTCAATTTCATTGGTGCTATCTTGAGTACGGGTAGCCAAGGTACGAACTTCATCCGCAACCACCGCAAAACCACGACCTTGCTCACCAGCACGGGCTGCTTCTATCGCTGCGTTCAATGCCAACAAGTTGGTTTGTTCAGCGATATTACGAATCACTTCCAAAACAGAAGCGATACTTTCTGAACTCTTTTGTAGCTCACCAGAACGGCCAAGGGCAACTTCTATATCAGCCACTAGCGTCGTAATAGCATGTTGGGATTTATTAACTGCAGCCATTCCATTTTGCGTCAAACTATTAGAATTCTTCGCTTCGTCTGCGGTATCACGAGCTACCGTCGCCATTTGTTGATTGGACATATCCATTTGATGGCCTGCACTAACTATGGAAGCCGAAGCATTCGCTAGTGCGGTCGTAATTCCAGACGTCTGTTTTGCAACATTATTAAGCTGACCAGTCATTTCACCTAGCGCATCGGATTGTTTATGAATACTACCAATAATACCTCTGAGACGATCGACAAAACCGTTAAATTCATTAGCAAGATCCCCCAATTCATCTTTAGTAGAAAATTCGATACGTTGAGTTAAATCGCCGTCGCCTTCAGAAATTTCACGAATACGCTGTCCTAAATAACGCACTTGGTGAGCCAAGGTTTTAGGTGTTTTATAACTGAACCAAGCGGCAATAAGCAAACCTACAACAACAATAACAATGGCAACTTTTTCAAACGCTTTTTCTTCTTCTATTATGGTTTTTTTAGACATTTCTGCATGATTATTTACCGCTTCGCCCGCTTTATCGAGGATGCCTCTAAGAGCACTAAAGTCTGCATTAGCTTTTTGCTCAGCAGCTGTAAAAGTGGGAGCATTTTTATCTAATGCAACAAAGGCGTTGGAAGAGTTTAACCAAGTAGTAAAGGCTTTATCAAAGTCACCCAGTGACTTATAAATCTGAGGTTCTGCAGACAAGTACTGGCGGAATAAATTAAAACGATCTTTTACTTGTTGAGCATTTTCAACACGATCCTTTTCTTCGTCATCAAGCTTGCCCACACCAACCACAATACGCTGCTCAGCAAGCTTAGCTTGATAAAGATCTCGGTCCGCATTCAGAATAACTGCAGAAGCCTTTCCATAAGAATCTGCCTGTGCATTAAGAGCACCGCTTAGCTGATTAACGATATACACCATTGAAGCTAAGGCCACAATAAATGTAATACTCATCACAAGAACGGGCAAAGAGCTTTTTACCCTGATGGAATTAAAACGCATAATTTTGTCTCCTAACAAAAATTACCGTGTCTACGGAATATGATGTGATAGTAGAGTGGCTTAGCACACTGAATCAATCTGCATTAACAATTACCTACATTTATACTGCACTTAATAACTTATAAACACGGTCCTCTTGATCTAGCGCAATAAAACAAAACATGATCTCTAACTGATTGATGAGACTCTATTTTCAAATACAAGTATAAAAATATTCAAGAAACATCTCGTGGCTTTTGCCTTTGTCGACAACATCAAGTAAAACAAAGTGAATAAGAGGATAATGATGTCATTCCAAACATTCGGCATTACAACGAATAAAAGAGTAATAAATGAAAAGAGCAACGCGATAACATGACTTTCCCAACACCCAGTGCCAAACTTGCCCTCGCAGCTTGGCTAGAAACGCATACCAATTTTCGATTGTCTGCTCACGCAAACGATTTGCCTAGTGCTTTAAAAGAACTAGATACCTCACCTAAATCCATTAGCTACTTAGCTCAGTTTACGATGCTAAAGCGCTACTTTAATCGTGCGATTTTAGGTTTGCTGGTCGTATCTTTGTTCTTGGGTTTTATGGCAGTGCCACCAGCTTTTGCAACAGGCCAATCCAATCAGGTGAATATTTTCTGGTTGTTCATTATATTGCTGGGATTTCATGCGCTAAATTTTGTTGTTTGGTTCGTCACCATGACGGCCACTATGAAGCAACACACAGAAAGCAAAGGTATATTGTTAAGCCTGCTGATTTTCCTTAACCGAAAAATAAGTAAGCACTCACATATAAACACAGATGTGAGCTCTGCTTACATACATTGGCAATGCCCTGCTCATTCGAATAAATGGTTAATCAGCAGTATTTCCCACGGCGCGTGGGGCTGCTATTTGCTGGCGGGGTGGGTAATGACTCTGCTTTTGCTACTAACCAATCAGGTCAACTTTGTCTGGGAAACCACTCTATTAAGCGACGATGCTTTTATTCAACTGACGCAAACCTTAAGCATTATTCCTCAGTGGTTTGGTATTTCTCTACCTAATCAATTGGATATTCTCGCCAGCCGCGTCGACCTAATGTCACAAACTGCGGCGACAAGACAACATTGGGCGAATTTTCTACTCGCGAGTATTTTCATTTACGGCGTGTTACCAAGGCTGATTTTTACTTTTATTTGTTTGGCTATGTATCACTTTAAGCGAGCAACACAACCACTCAGCACGCAAGAAAAAATCATTCAAAATCGTTATCGCCAACAGGAAAGCCAGAGTCGAAATATCCTAGATGCGGATCATCACAAAAATTCTGCTTCTGCGATGAATACAAACGGAACGAATAATGAGCCTCTTGCCGACAGCGCACTTTCCCAACATTGGGCTTTATTTGAATGGAGTCATGCTAAACCAGATTATTTAAGCTCCGCTCGTTCAGTATCCCTATTAAACAGTCGAGAAGAACAAGATAGCTTTTTAGCCTCCTCCAGTGATGAGCCTATTTATATTTTGGTCAATGCCGAACAAAGCCCAGATCGTGGCACAAGACGTTTTTTCTCCCGAGTAAGCATGGCGTATCCTTCGTTATTTATGGTGATATCAAGTGATGATAACGCTAGATTCGTTGAGGATTGGCAGCGACTTGCTAGAGAAACACGCCTTCACTTTACACAACTCAAACAAAAGGACTAAACCGTGTCGATTTCCCTTTTGGTCGTTGGCCACGCGAACACAGGTAAAACCTCACTGATCCGTACTTTGTTACGTAGACAAGATTTTGGTGAAGTGAATGACAGAGCAGGAACCACTCGTCACGTGGAAAGTGTGAAGATCAAAATCGGCCATGAGTCGGTGATCACCTTAACCGATACACCAGGGTTTGAAGATTCAATTGGCCTTTGGCAGATTCGCCATTCGGATTCATTCCGTTCCTACCAAGGTGCAGACTGGCTACAGCCATTTTGTGAAAGTCACTTTGCACAAGATGAGTTTGAGCAAGAAGCGAAGATTCTTAAGCAATTAACCAAGGCCGATATCATTTTATACGTGATAGATATTCGCCAAGCACCACTAGGCAAATATCTAGATGAACTGGCGTTATTGGCTAGTGCCAATAAACCGATTATTCCTATTTTGAATTTCAGTGCGTCCCCCAGCGCTCACTTAGAAGCTTGGCGTAAAGTCTTGGCCGAACGTCATTTGCACGCCGTAATAAAATACGACACGGTGGCGTTTTATTTTGAAGACGAAAAACGTTTATATCAAAGTATTCAGAGCCTGATGCCGGAAGACTACGACGCTATCAAGCATCTTATTGCATCCCGAGAAGAAGCCGCTCAATTACGCCGTACAATGGCTACGAATCAATTAGCCGAGTTGATACTAAAAGCTGCCAGTACTCGCATTGAATGCTCAAGCTATCCACCAAAGCCCAGCGAATCCTCCGCTTTCGAAGATAAGATACGCGCACTGGAAAGTCGATATATCGCAGGATTACTGCGTCTTTATGAGTTCCAAGAAGAAGACTTAAAAGCCACGCCACTGGCGATTAAAAATGACCGCTGGCAGCAAGATATATTCGATACCGATACGTTAAAAGAATGGGGAATAGAAACCAGTACTAGCGCACTCACTGGTGCAGCGATTGGAGCAGGAATTGATGTCATGTCGGCAGGGTTAACATTGGGCACAGCTACGACAATTGGCGCTATTTTAGGTGCTACTTGGAAAACTGGCCAACATTACAAAGACACCTTAAAAAGCAAATTTACCAAGCGCTATTATCTATGCCTTGATAAAGCCACGCTGACACTGCTGTGTCTTCGAGGTTTAACGGCTATTCACCATTTACATCAACGCGGACATGCTTCTCAACAAGCTTACGAGCTAGCTAATCAAGCCCAAGACGATGAACTAATTGAGCAGATAAAACCTTATTGGAAACACGCTCAGCAACACCCTGAATGGGAAACTCAAACCTTGCAAGATTCCCATTCAAGTAAATTAGGCTTACAAAAAGTACTAGAAAAAGCACTTAACTCGGATAAGAGATCAGACTAGCTTTGTTGATTATTAAGAAGTTCCTGATCTAAACGCAGTTGTGCCTCATGCATCTGCTTCTCACAAGATTCTAACAGGGTAATGACATCAGTTTCATGTAACCCTGTTGTATCTATTGGTGGCAGCATCTCAACGATCACTTTACCATTATTCCAACGATTCAAATCAATTTGTTCATGAGTGCTACTGCAAACAACGGGCACAACGGGAACACCGGCTTGAACAGCTGCATGAAAAGCGCCTCGTTTAAAGGGTAACCAGCCACGTCCGCGACTGCGTGTACCTTCAGGAAACATCCATATAGATAAACCAGTTTTTTTCATGCTAGCGGCGATCTGATCAATGGTGGCAATCGCTTTTTTACGATTTTCTCGGTTAATCAAGAAATTACCACTGGCCCAATACAAAGCGCCAAAAAAAGGAATCCAACGTAAGCTAGTTTTACCAACCGTCACCACGCCTTTGGGAACAACCACGGCTAAGGTAAACAAGTCGAAATTATTTTGATGATTCGCCACGTAAACGGCTTGAGGAATATTTTTTGAGGATTCAGCGACTCTACCTTCGACCGATAAACCAAACAGAGGACCAACTTGAGCAAATACACGACCTAAATAATACACACGGTTTTTTGACCATAAAGTCAGCAGACAAAACACAATGCCCAGCAGTGTCACGCCTACAATCAACAAGAATAGCAATGTCATCCGTATCAAAAGCAACATATTGGATTAAACCTAACGTTAATAGCGTTTAAAATTAATTAGTCTCTTATTATAATTTATGGCTTATCGCCTATGAAAAGCTTCACGCCATTTGAAGAATTCTTCTGCAACCAACGGCTTAGAGAAAAAGTAGCCCTGTATTTTATCACAATGATATTGTCTTAAAAGTGCCGTTCCCTCAGCATTCTCTGCGCCTTCAGCTGTTACCTGAAAGCCCAAACTATGAGACAGTTCAATGGTAGCCTTAGTAATAAACTCATCGCCTTTATTGGTATCAATAAACTGAATAAAGGCTCGGTCAATTTTCACTTCATTGACTGGTAACTCGCGCAAATACGCCAAAGAAGATTGCCCTGTGCCAAAGTCATCAATGGCAAGGTGAATACCCATCTCTTGTAATGCTTTCAATACATTAATAACTTTCACTCGGTCTTTCATTACCGCACTTTCTGTTACTTCTAATGCAAGCGCACGAGTCGGTAAACGATTCGCTTGCAATGCCTCAGAGACAATAAATGGCAGCTGTTCATCTAACAGATCATGCGCCGATAAATTCACCGCGACACGTACTTCATGACCCTGAACCCACCACTTGCTCAGTTGAGACAAGACAGTATTCAATACCCATTTCGTTAATTGTTGAATGCTACCAGCATGTTCTAATAAAGAAATAAACTCATCTGGTGGAAGGAAACCAAGCTCAGGGTGAATCCAACGAATTAGTGCTTCTGCTTCATGGCAATCGTCGCCAGCTAAACCAACCTTAGGCTGATAAACAACAAATAACTGACCGCCTTCTAGTGCAGCTGGTAGGTCTCGAATAATCGTCAGCTGACGACGGTGGTTTTCATCCTGACCTACTTCATAAAAAACGCATAACTCGCTTGATTCACGCGCTTCATCGGCAACAATGTCCAAACGGCGCATGGCGCTATTTACACTGTTGGTGGCATGTTCAAATGGGAGCACTGCGATACTAATATCCAAGCGAATACCAGAACCAGCTTCTACTTCAAACTCTTCACTGAACAGACATTTTAAATTGCTACAGTCCTGCTGAGTGATTGGTCGGCCAAAAATCAGCAAAAATTTATCGCCGCTTAATCGAGCCAACATATTGGCATCATGTCCCCACTTTTGAAGCCGTTCAGCTACTTTCGAAAGTAGTGAACTCCCTACATCAAATCCCAACATATTGTTGATGTCTTTAAAGTGACGAATATTCACAAGCACCAAACCACCTTGTTCTTTTGGCAACTCATCACTTAAGTACTGCTCTACCGCGCTCTGATTAAATAAGCCTGTAAGCTGATCATGAGAAGCACGATATGTCATTTCGTCTTCCCTGTTGATAATAGAATCTTGCATTGTTTTCATGGTATGGGATAGAACGCCAAATTCGCCCACCATATCCGGCGCACTAATTTTTTCTTTATTGCCACCTTGGCCAATTTGCTTTGCATAATCCACCAAGCGGCTAATTGGCTGAGTCATATTACGAGCCAGGGCAACACCAAATAACAACGCCAGTGCCAGCGCCCCAGTAAAAATCAATACCAACTGATTACGGGTGTTATTGTAACTCTGCAACCAAGGACCATAAGGCAAATGAATAATCCCCCATTGATTTGATACTCCAAGATCAACACCAAGCGATAGATACTTTTCATCATTAGAAAAAACTGGGGATTTGAGAATACTTTTAATGCTGCCAATTTCCTTAAATAGCGTTTCTTTTTCTTCTAGTGGCAAGGTCGATCCACCGGAAAGAGTATGTGCATCATCAACTTCATAAACAAAACTGACGTCTAACCCTGTGACATTTTTAATTTGTTCTGCCAAAGCTTGATCGAGCAGAAAAGCCATGCCCACCCATGCCACCACATTAGGCGCTTTAATAGGTACTAAAACCAACTGATAAGCGCGACCATCAAACGCAATCATAGTACTAATAGATGAACCACCTGAACGGCGAGCAGCAAAGACTAGCTCTGCAACCGTATTGCTAATATTCAGCTCTTGAGTAGCGGTAATTAACTCACCTTGAGGAGAAACGAGAACAGAAATGTCCGCATTAATACGTGCGCCATGGTTTTGTAAAACAGAGCGAATCGTGCCAGTTTCTCGAGTCGCTACGGCCTGTTTAAAACCAAAATCAGAGGTTAAGATCTCAACCCCTTTAGTTAACTGCTCGGCGCGTGCTTCGAGAAACAAATCAAAGACATTGCGTGATACGTCGATAGAATGAACGCCTTGTTTGTAATTATCTTCTTTTAAAGACGACAATACCGCCAATGCAGTTCCTAACTGAACCAGAGCAAGCAACACCAAGACAAACATAATGAGTCGTGCTTGAAAGCTTTTTAACACCTTAAAACCTCTTTAATGCTAATGACCTAGGCTGCTTAACTGAAAACCAAAAAACACAACAATGATCAAGAATAATAGGGCTTATCTTGTTTTTATGCCATATTTCCCAATAACCCTAATTTTGCCAATAATTATCTTTCCAATAATCTATTTGATCGTCAGCAAGGAAACTCCAAGCAACAAATCGACTAATTTTCTGGCCTTGCGCCATTTCAATCGTTTTCACTTGGCGAGCACCAACATCTTTTAATGTCCGATAAATCGCATCTAAATTCCCCTGACGCGCCACCAAAGACGTAAACCAAAAGCAACGGTCAGCGTACCGCACGCTTTCTTTTACCATACGCGAAACAAAACCCGCTTCACCGCCATCACACCATAATTCTGCTGCCGTGCCGCCAAAGTTCAACACTGGCTTTTCAGTTTTATCAGCTTTACCCTTTACCCCACGCCATTTACGTTGAGATTCGTCAATCATCGCCGATTCGCTGGTATGAAACGGCGGATTACATAAGGTCAAATCAAAGCGGTCTTTTTCTTTCCACACACCATCAAAAAGCTTAGCAGGTTGAGTTTGCAAACGCGCATTAATTGCGCCCTTCAAGCACGGATTAGATTTAACAATGGTGTCGCAAGTCGCTACGGCAACTGGATTCACATCGGAACCGATAAACTGCCAGCCATATTCTTGATGACCAATAATCGGATAAACACAGTTCGCCCCAACCCCCACATCCAAGACTTTTATACCTTTTCCGCGAGGAATCACGCCCTGATTACTAGCGGCGAGTAAATCTGCTAAATAATGAATGTAATCCGCTCGACCAGGAATAGGCGGGCAAAGGTAACCAGGTGGAATATCCCAAAAGGCAACGCCATAGAAATGATTGAGCAAGGCACGATTTAAGGTTTTCACTGCATTGGGATTGGCAAAGTCCACTGACTCATTACCGTATTGATTCAGTTGAATAAAACCAGAAAGTTCAGGGCAAGAATCCGCTAATAGCGCAAAATCGTAACGCGCACGATGCGGGTTACGAGGATGAAGCTCTAATTTATTGGTGCGTTTACTTTTCGTATTCTTGCTTTTTAGGACCACTGTGATGCCATTGTTTTAAACCAAAACGCGAGTATAACCGAATTCCTCAGCTTGGACTAAATGTGCTGGATTGGAAGGTCACGGCTGTGAAATCTCACAGAGCATGAATATCATGGTTCTGGATAAGGAATTAAGCCTTTTACTACTCGCTCACAAATGTCTCTAAACCAGATCACACCGGGATCATTTTCTACCGATTTTGGCCAACTTGAATAATAGTGAATAAAAGGAAAATCCATCGGTAGATCTTTGATTACCAAACCAAATTGCTGTTGAAACCGTTCTGGCAACAAACCACTGTTACTCATTAAAAGTGACGTTCTGCCTACCGTTTCCAAAGCAGCCAACATGTAAGGCGTACGAAAGGCAAAATGCCGCTCACGTGCACGCTCACCAAGTAAGGCATCACTAATCACAGGATTAGAACCGCCCAAATTCACTAATACATGAGAGTAAGCCAAATAGTCATCTAAGGTAATGTTATCTTTCATGGCTAATGCATGATTCGCAGACATGACACAGCGAAATTTTTCACGCCCCAGTAGATGTTTCTCAAAGCTATTAGGAAGCTGAATGTAATCACTACACAAGGCAAGATCTAAAGAATGCTCCGCTTGGTTTAGTAAACTGGTTTCAGTAAGCGTACTGGTTTCCAATGAGGCAAAAGGTGCTTCTCGATAAAATTGCTCCGCAATCGCAGGCATATAAGCTTGAGCCTGATAATGGGTGGTTTGCATACGAAAAGTACGATAACTGCTTTGCGGCTGAAATTCAGATTCTGTCCACAACCCTGCCAATTGTTCCAACATGAGCTTTAATGGCGCTTCTAATGCTAATGCTTTTGACGTTGGTACCATGCCTTTTGAGGTACGAATAAACAAAGGATCATCAAAGGCGTCACGTAATCGATTAAGCAATCGACTCATTGCAGATTGACTTAAGTAGAGGCGATCGGCCGCCCGCCCAACGTTACGTTCTTCCAATAAGTATAAGAGCCCAGTCAGGGATTTAAGATCCAAATGTTGTAGCGAGCTAGGAATCATGACCAAATCTCGATTTATGCATAATGATTAGAACTATTATGCATTGGATTTAATAAGGAGGGAAAGCCATTATGAAATTTCTAACTCTCTTCTCTTTAATAAGGCTAAAGCCATGCTAACTTCAAAACAGACTTTTTTGTACGGCCTCTTTTTTAGCTCCGTCACTGTGCTGTTTTGGGGAATGTTGCCCATTGCTCTCAAACTTTCTGGAGGGTTTTCCGATCCTATTACTCTAACTTGGTTGCGCTTTTCAGTGGCTGGTATCATTTTGGGCTTATGGCAATGGCAACGCGGCAAATTAGGCGAGTTCAAATCCCTGTCTAAAAATGACTGGCTGCGTCTTTTTGCTGCAGGAACGTTTTTGATTGTTAACTACACGAGCTTTGCTTGGAGCTTGAATTTTTTACTCCCTGGTTCAGCACAATTGAGCTTCCAAATCGCACCGCTGTTTCTTGCCTTAGGCGGTTTGTTTTTTCTAAAAGAAAGCATTAACTGGCAACAATGGTTATGTTTTGTAGGAATAGGCTTAGGGATGTTGGTTTTTTTCCACCCTATTTTTGGGCAAGGTAGTCAAGGCTCAATCTGGGTTGGTTTCGCTATTGTTCAGATGTCTGCCGCGGCATGGTCTATGTATGCGTTGCTGCAAAAGTCTTTGTTCAAACATCTAGCACCGTCCAATATATTACTAGCGATTTATATTTATGCTTTAGTCGTTATGCTGCCGTTTTCATCACCAAACGAACTGCTAAAAATGTCTTCTGATGATGCTTGGATTGCCGCATTTTGCTGCCTTAATACACTCATTGCGTATGGTGCTTTCGCACAAGCCATGCGTTATTGGCAAACAGTTCAAGTCAGCGCTTCGATCGCGTTAACGCCTGTGATGGCATTCATATTGACAGAATTCTGTGTGGCTTTTGGTTGGTGGTCAGGCAGCATAAGCTCATCTCATGCAGACTTGCTCAGTTTGTTTGGCATGTTGATAGTTGTCATCAGCGCGATTAACGTGCAACTGATAAGCGCAAGAGTACAGCGTAAAGCCGCGTTACTGACAAAACCACTAAGTGAAGCAGCTTAGTTTGATCTGCAGAGCTTTAGGCGGTTATAGCCATAGCGTAAATGGAATGATTGAAATACCTAAAATAAGCAATACAGCGATTAGAGTAAAAATAGCTTCCGCAGGATTTTGACGAGTGTGTTGTAAATAACCCAATATCCATTGCCTAAAAGTGATGGGACGCATGGTTTTAGCTCGAGCGATTTGATCTTCTAGAATTAACTCTCTCGCTTTTATGGCTTGCTCTTTATCTTTTACCCACAGTCCGGCCATGGAAATTTGCCAACGTCCAGCAGTGGTTTCGTAGAAGGCAATGTCATGGTCGGTTAATAGTTGACGAATATCGTCCGCTTCCTCATCAGGAACATATTTAAGCCGAAAAACCAGAGTTGCCATATCGTAAAAACCTTGAGCATAGAAATTAAGCGGTAGAGAGTAAGAGAAGCCAGACAATAATACAATCTTGTATTGTGAATGACTTTTTAAGGAGAGGCGTTTTCTTCAAACCAAGCAATAACTTGTTCTTTTGGTAGAGGTCGACAAAAGTAATAACCTTGTACCCTGTCAACACCAAGCTCTCGAACCGCATTAAGCTGATCTTCATGTTCAACGCCTTCGGCGATCAACTCCATATTGAGTTCTTTTGCCAGTTTCGTGACTGAAGTTAGTATCTGACGGGTGAACTGATCATCCTTCAAGCTAGCGATAAAAATTTGATCCAGTTTCAATGTGTCATATGGGAAACGGCGAAGAAAATCTAACCCTGCATAGCCAGTGCCAAAATCATCTACAGACAAACTAACGCCTAGTGCTTTAATATGTTCAAAACGACTCACCATCAAAGGCAACTCTGCAGCGTCTAACACACTGGTTTCTGTTACTTCAAGGCCAAGACGACCTTTCAATTCAGGATACTCTTCAAGGATTTCGGCCAAATCTGACGCGAAGCCTTCTTTAAGAAGGCTATGCCTATCAACGTTCACTGATATTTTAATGTGCCTTAGTTGCTCAGGATATTCTCTATAAAAGTCCCCAACTTTGCGAATCACCATCCAAGTAAGATGATCGATCAAGCCCAACCGATCCGCCATATCTACAATCACTAATGGCGAGACCTGACCATAACGAAATGAATTCCATCGAATAAGCGCCTCCATTTCATGAAACCCACCCTCTGTTAGTGAAACAATCGGCTGAAAATGCACTTCCATCGTATTGTTTTTAATTGCTCGTTTGATGCAATGACGTAAAGAGCGTCGATAATAAACAAGCACTAAATGCCCGACATAGAACACGAAAGACAACAACACCCAGCACACTATAATAAATGGCAAAAGCGACCATAAATGACGCCAGTATAAACTTGAGGGAAAAAACACAGCTAATGTCATCGACCAATCAGCTAAGGATACTTCTGTATTACCCAATACTCTGGAATCTATGTCATTGCTATTTGAAAAGAGTATCTGCTTACCGAGAGTCAGTTCATAAAAATAATCTGGTAAAAGGATTTGATCGACACTGGCGGCTATCTTATCTGGCGGCGCTAATCCATTTACACCAAGACCATCATCCCTCTGATAAAAAGCAAAAAATGTAGATTCGCCCAACGTATTAGAATTCACTAAAGAGACTGTTTTTCGCCCCATACTCTGCGTAATACGCGACGCAATTGAGTCATATATTTTAATATTTATAGCCCCTAGATTTGTGCAATACACTCTAAATTCTGAATTGAACAAACCAAATTCTTTAAAGATAGGGGAATAAAATGTGGCGCGTCTTAAACGCGTAATATCAGCTTTTTCACAAGACAAACTGCTATCGTTAACAACCTGTTTTAATTCAGTAAAAATAGCATTCATTCGATCCGATAAAGCATTTTTGGCGACATTTGTACGATTATCTAAATCATTCAATAAAGATAAATAAAGCCCTAGAGTAAAAACCGTGAAAATAATAAAAAAGGAAAGGAAAGCATAGAGGAAGACTACTTTTTTCTTTGAAGGCACTAGTGCAGTGATGTTTTTAAACATAAAGCGCCCTCCCTGTTACTTAGTCTAAAAGAAATAAATCATACTATTTTTAGGTCTATTAAAAGACATTCAAATCATTACATAGATATTTAAAAGCGCCAATAAAAAAGACTGCCTAAAGCAGTCTTTTTTATATAACACAGAAAATAAACCTTGTGCTCACTATCTCTATCCAACGAGGTAATAAAGCATCTATAGTATTATGCATTTTTGTACGAATGATCAGATTTAATTAAACGCATCTGTACTACTGAGGCACCTTTTCAATAACGATAGACAAGTAACCAACTTCAACGCCAAATTTTTTCATTATCGATTCGTTAATAACTACACCATCTTTTACCATATACATACGATCATCAACATTCACTTCGATTACATCGCCATCATAGGGGACTTGTAAAACATAATTCATAAATAAGGCATTGCCAGACATTTTAATCTCACCAGAGCCAACAACGTCGTTCGCTGTTGCGGAATATTCACCCTGATCGTTAGGCGTCATAATCCAGGTTCTATGCTGGATTTCACCATCATCAAATACAAATTTTTCAACCAATATGCCAACACCAGCTTTCCAGCGTCCTTCTAACGTGGCATTGAAATAACGAGTCACTTCGCCACTGCGATTTTTCAAAATGCCGTGCGCAGTTAAAGACCCGGAAAAGAAGTGTTGTAAGTCAAACTTGGGCTCATTTTTAGCATACAAAGACACGTCTGACGTAGAACATGCCGTAAGCAATAACAAACACAGTAAAACAGTAAATTTGCCCATAACAGATCGGCACAAATGCTTCATATTGCTTCCTCTAAACTAATGTTGAAAATCGACTACATATAATGATATTGGATATCGACTGCTTGATACTTGCCTTGTGCGTCACAGATATTTGCCCGACCAGTAAAGCGCAGTAAACTTTTATCTGCTGGATCATAAGCAACCACAATAGGATCGACCGCAAGTTTTACCAACCAAGAAACTGGGGAAAGAGCGAAACACTGAGCGCCATCCTGAGTTCCCTCTACACATGTGGTTTTACTAAAACGAAATGTAAAGGTCGTTTGTTTACTGGGTACTAGATACTCAATATCCATATTTTTACCTGCCTCTAAGGCGTCCCAGTATTGTTTAATAAAAGCATCAAAACCAGCATCAACTACCATGCCAGCCGCTAATTTCACTGATGCCTTTTCTTCTTTGCCAGCACTATTTTCTTGATAAACAACATCTAACTTTCCGCCAGATTGGGTAACTTCAATCTTTTCACCGTTACGCTCATTTAACTGCGAAAAACTTGGCGTTATCATCGACTGAGAAAAATTTAGCGTTTTATGCCCAAAAACACGGCCATCTGGCTCTGAGTATTCGACACTGTAAGTACCATCAGCGAGTTTTTCGTGAGTTTCTCTATATAACAAAGCACCCGTTTCGACACTGTAGGCACTGCCTACTATTTTAGAAAAAGACGTATCAGCCAAACATACAGAGCTAAATAAGAAGGCACAAAAGGCAGCAATAAAAAACCGCTGCTGCGGTAAAAACTCGAAAGAACGCTTCATTTTCTTATCTATCCTCACTATTTAACCAATGCTCATTTTTGAAATAATGCCCACTTTTCACAAAGCCATACACCCAACGGTAACACCAAAGACCAAATAATCGCTACTATAAAAAGAGTCAGGAACACTGGTTCTGACAAGCTGATACCGGCTAAATTAGCACCAGCAAAATAACTCATCGTTGGCCCAACTACACCCATTAAAGCACTCAAAACATAACGGGAGCGCAAAAAAGCCAAACTATGTGCAAATAAGGTCCCGACACAAACCCAAAGACAAAGCAGCCAAATCGGCGGCAATGTTGCTTGTCCGAATAAGGTCACGTTCGATGAAAACACCTCGATATGAAATAAAGTACCATCAATGACTACACCTAGTGCTAGGAAGGTAAACAGCAAACGCCATTCTCTACGAGTCTGCATAAAATAGCGATCATGCAAAAAAAGATAAACCAGAGTTGCGACCAATGCCCAAGCGTTGCCAGCAAGCAAGCAGACAAACCAAACGATTTGAAACAAAATGGCATTAATCAAAGGTTTCATGCCATTTACTCCATTTACTTAGTGCCAATCGACAAACGATGATCCGGTTTAGCAAAAACAAACTGCCCAGTACTAATGGCACGTTCTTTAAAGCCTCCTTCACAATAAGCTAGATAAAAATCCCACATACGGCAGAACACATCATCGAATCCCATCTCTGTGACTTCACGACGTGCCGCATGAAAACGTGTACGCCAATCGGCAAGAGTTTTCGCGTAATGCTCAGTAATATCTTCTAATCCGACGATCTGCATATCGGTTTTCGATGCAATTTTATGTGCAATAACTTGGTTAGATGGCAAACAACCACCAGGGAAGATGTAACGCTGAATAAAGTCGACAGAGCTGCGTGCGTAGTCGTAACGCTGATCGGCGATGGTAATGGCTTGAATCACCATAACACCGTGTGGTTTCAAGAGCGCACTGCACTTAGAAAAATAGCTGTCGTAGTATTCGTGGCCGACCGCTTCGATCATTTCAATAGATACGAGTTTGTCGTATTGACCTTGAAGATCTCGATAGTCTTCAAGTAACAAAGTGATTTTGTCTTGCAAGCCTTCGGCTTCCACCCGCGTTTTGGCAAATTCGTATTGTTCTTTGGAAATAGTCGTCGTGGTTACTTGGCAACCATAATGCTTAGCTGCATGAATCGCCATGCCGCCCCAACCCGTTCCAATTTCTAACAGATGATCATCTTCGCTAAGCTGTAGTTTTTGGCAAATACGATCCAGTTTATTCACCGATGCTTCTTCTAAAGAAGAGTTGATCTGAGGATAAACCGCCGAGGAATACATCATGGTAGGATCTAAAAACAAAGAGAAAAAATCGTTACCCAAATCATAATGAGCAGAAATATTATCTTTCGAGCCTTTCTTGGTGTTGGCGTTTAGCTTGTGAACAATCTTGGCACCAATACGGCTCCAAATTGGGCGCTTAGCATCCATTTTATTAATCAGGTTTAAGTTAGCTACCATCAGGCGAATAACACCAACTACATCTGAAGACGACCACCAGCCTTTCATATAAGCTTCGCCAGCACCGATACTGCTGTTTAAAAACACATCGCGGTAAGCATGAATATCGTGAACATGAATATGAGCAATGTATTGAGTATTATCTTTCGCCTCACCAAAAGAATAGGTTTCACCACTCTCTTCCAACGTAAGATGACCCACTTCCAATTTACCCAGCATAGTAAAGACCATTTTGCGGGCTAAATTATCAAACCATGTTGTTGTGCGATTTTTTCTCACTTTTTGATTATCCATACTGACGGAGTTCATACTTTTTAGTCTCCTAATGCGTTTTGCTACTTAATTTACTACTGACTACTTATTACTTTTTTTAGTAGTGGTAGACGATGAATTCGGATGTGAATAAAAAGGTACTTTCTTCATCCAAAGCTTAAGTGCTTGCCAATAAATACCGAATGCCACTTGCATCGTCATGACAGGATAACTAAACAGTACCCTAGCCATGGAGCTTGACGTCAGTGTCATTTGAGTCAGCGATAATGTGGCGTCAAACACACATTGCTTGCCCTCTAACTCTTTGTTCTGCATGTGTACCGCTAGCTTCTTATTCGGAACATTGCTGCGCCAATCATAAAAATGTTCCATCGGATGGAAAGGCGACACATGCATTGCCTTATTAAATTGAATACGCTGCATTTGATCGCTTGGATCACATTTTAAAACGTAAGGAATTTTCTCGCGCCAAGGCGTATTCGTCACTTCAAGCAACATAGCCTGAAGCTGCTCATTTTCATCAAAGCAGTAATAAATGGTAATGGGATTAATGATGAAGCCGAAGTAGCGACAATTGGTAAGCATGCGCACAGAACCTGATAAATTCAGCCCCAAACGCTCATTCACTTCAGACAATACAGCCTGTTTGATAGACAGCGAGTCATCCCCGAAGTAATCCTTTCGATAAAATCGAGCGAGAGACCAAGACTTCATCGACCACCAAGGGCTCATCGCCAGTACATCATCCAATTCATCTAAATCGAAATACATCATAAAGACGCGATAACGAAAGGTATGGGAACGCGGCGTAAAACGACGATGACGCACCATGCCATGATAAATAGTGCTGTGCTTAGGAACAAAATCTACCATGAAATACCAAGTCCATTAGCGACACGAACACCGCTCCAACAACCATCTTCGTGGAAACCGTTGCGCCAATAGGCACCACAGAACCATGTTTTGTTTACACCATTAATATCTGACCAACGATCCTGAGCCTTGATGCCTTCTAAGGTAAAGGTAGGATGAGAATACTGAAAACGCCCAACTATTTTGTCTTCTGCGATCATGTCGGTCTGGTTCAAAGTCACCACATAAGTCGTGTCACTGGAAAAATGCTGCAGAATATTCATGTTATAGCTAAGCGTTGCAGGCTTGGTTCGATCTTCACCTAAATGATAATTCCAGCTCGACCAGGCCAATTTTTTCTTCGGTAAAAGTCGTGTGTCAGTATGAAGTACCACATCGTTATTTCGATAAGGAATCGCACCCAAAACTGCTTGCTCGTCTGGGGAAGGGTCTGCCAACAAAGCCAAGGCTTCGTCACTGTGACAAGCGAACACCACTTGATCAAAAATCTGTGCTGAGCCATCACCAAAGTGAATGATGACTTTATCTTCAGAGCGATGAACTTGAGTAATATCTGCCCCAAGCTGTATTCTGTCTTTGAACTTTTCTACCAAAGGCTGTAAATACGCCGACGAACCACCTTCGATTACTCGCCATTGCGGGCGATCATTAACGCTCAATAAGCCATGATTTTTAAAGAAGCGAACGAAGAATACCAAAGGAAACTCCATCATTTCATCCAGTGTTGATGACCAAATAGCGCTCCCCATAGGAATCAAGTAATGGCTCGCAAAGCGGCTACCGTAACCCTTTTCCTTTAGATATTCGCCAAGCGTCACGCCTTCTTTTAACTGGCCGCTTTCTAGGTCCAAAATGGCTTCTTTATTAAAACGTAGGATGTCTTTTAACATGCCAATAAAAGAGAAGTTCAATAGGTTTCGACGCTGAGCAAACAAGGTGTTTAAGTTGTTTCCACCATACTCTAAGCCACTACGCTGACAGCTGACGCTAAAGCTCATTTCTGTTGCTTTAGATTTCACACCTAACTCATCCATCAAGCGAATAAAATTCGGATACGTCCAGTCATTAAAGACAATGAAACCAGTATCAATTGCCCGAGTACTTCCGGCTTCTTCAACTTGCACGGTCGCAGTATGACCGCCGATCCGCTCTGCGGATTCAAACACCGTCACATCATGTTGCTGCTGTAAAAGATAAGCGCTGGTTAGACCGGAAATCCCTGATCCAATAATGGCAATTTTCACTCATTGTCCCCTTAAAACATATTTTGTTATTACCAGCCGAACTGGTGTTTTTTAATTTGAAATCGTTACTTGTTTTTTGGCGCCAACATCGAAAGCCATAATTTCGGGAAATGCCTTCCTGCCCACAACATAGCGGTTAGGCGTTTAGGAAAGGCGTATTCGAAAGGACGAGACTCTAGTGCACTGAACATGCGTTTTGCTGCATCATCCGGTGACATTAGAAACGGCATAGAAAAGGTGTTTTTCTGCGTCAAAGGCGTATCAACAAAACCCGGCAATAAACAGGTGACATCGACATTGAATTGCTTCAAATCCATGCGCAAAGAAGATAAGAAATATCGAATAGCGGCTTTACTTGCACCATAGGCTTCAGCTTGCGGAAAAGCAGCCTGTACGGCTTGTGAACTCACACCAACCAGATGCGAACGTGAGGATTTCTTCAGCAATGGCAAACACACTTCGACACTATTCACCAAGCCAATAAAGTTAACCGACATAATACGATCCATCATTTTCCAATCTGGATCAGTGTCCGTCATATCCAAATACTCACAGGTTCCAGCGTTTAATACTGCACAGTCTAAATGAGCAGAATATGAACTCAGTGTGTCTCGGACGGAATCCATTTGACTGTCATCCGTTATATCAAAAGGAATAAAGGTTAAATGCTGGTGTTTGTCTAGTAGAGGCTCTAGCTCGCCTTGCTTGCGCGCACTGGCTAATACTTTCCAACCGTCGTCTAAATAGCACTTAGTCAACGCAAGGCCAATACCTGAACTCGCTCCGGTTATCCAAACGACTTTTCTATCCATTGCCTGACTCATGAGACTCTCCTTAGTTCGCTAGGCGCTTTTTTAAACCTTTCACCACAGCACCCAACAAAGGCACATGTTCATAAATCAACTGGCCAAGGTCATAAACATCTTCATGGAAATAAATACGCTCGTTAAATTGCACCTGACTAATACCACGTACCGTAATGGTTTTATTGCCTAACTTTGGATGTTTAAAATGCATATTCCATTTTATGTACGCTGTATTCTCGGACACAATTTGATCCAAGTATTCAAAACGGCCACTGTGAACGTTGACACACATCTCTGACAAATAAGCATGTAAATTTTCTGCACCACGTAATTCATGGACAGGATCTTTAAACAATACATCTTCTGTATATACGTCATCTATTTTGTCGAGCTTTGGATGCTTTACATCAAGATAAAACGCTTTAAAACGCTCTATTAACAAAGAATTGGGATCCATTTTAGAGTCCGTCATGCCCATCACTTACCTTAGCCATCTTGATCTGGAGAATTGATCGAAATCGATTCATTTCATTTATTCCCATTAAACGTGTTTAAGCAAATTATGGATCACTCTTTTTAAAATAGATGGTCTGAAAAGTAAGATTTTTCATCCCCCTCTATTCTTACCTGTTTAAAAGTACAAATGTTTTTACTATTAAAAAAGACGAATGTGATCCATCCTTCTACTCATCACGTATATTTGAGAACGACATGTCAGCCTTCCTTTTGGAGCAATAAATGGAACGCGCAATACAAATAGAACCAGATGAACAACGCGTAGCAGATATGCTTGCTATTGCGGAGCACAGAGATCAAGCGGCGCTCGTTCGCCTGTTTGATCACTATGTTCCGAAATTGAGAGCCTTCTGTCTCGCGGCACAACCTGGCGCCAACTTAATGGCCGATGACATTGCTCAAGAAGTTATGATTCGCATCTGGAATAAGGCACATACTTACAAGCCTGAATCCGCGTCTCTCAACACTTGGGTTTTTACTCTAGCAAGAAACGCACGTATTGATTATTTGCGTAAGAACAGTCGCCATCAATCAGATATTGATCCTGAGTATCTTTGGCAAAATGTGGTCGACGAAAATGCTGACCCATTTAAAGACGCACAACAAAAAAGAGATCAGGAACGGATTCAACAAGGCTTAGATAAATTGCCAGCGGATCAAAAACAGGTTTTGGCCAAAGTCTATTTAGAAGGCAAAACCCACAAAGAAGCGGCAGAAGAGTTATCTCTTCCTCTCGGAACGATAAAGTCTCGAGTTCGCCTTGCTTTGCACAAACTCACTATTTACGTTAAGAGGTAGTATCGATGATTAACTACCATCCATCGATTGAAATACTGACCGACTATGCTGCCGGCTCATTACCATTAGCGCATTCTTTATGTGTATCTACACATCTAGAGCGTTGTCATGAATGCCAACAGCAAATCCGTAAACTGGAAATGCTTGGTTCACACCTATTTGATCAAACTAAAACCGACAGCCGTCAGCTTAGCAATTTAAAAGACAGCTTTTTCGAAAAGATAAACGCACAAGCTGAGCAAGAAAGAGACAGCCTGAAGATAGAAGAAGAGCCAGCATCGATTGATTGGGATAACTACGCTATTCCGAAAAGCCTGCGCCAATTTATTAAGAAAAGTTACGATGACCTAAATTGGATGCGCTTATCGCCGTCGTTTAAGATCGCCACTCTTTATAATGAAGAAGGCGGCGCACAAATTGCTCTGACCAGAGTAAAAGCTGGCGCTCACATGCCAACTCACACTCACACTGGCGATGAAATCACCTTAGTTTTAGAAGGTGCTTTTTCTGATGAAAGCGGTGTTTATCGCCAAGGAGATTTTATCAACCGTGATGCGAGCCACAAACATAAGCCAATAGTCACCAAAGATGCGGAATGTATCTGCTTAACCGTGTTAGATGCACCGATTGAATTTACTGGCTGGTTAACGCGACTACTGAACCCCATTATTCGTCGATACCATCCTCATTCAAGTAGATAAAGCTACGTGACATTGGTCTCACAGCTAAAGATAGCCACACGATTGCAGACGTTAGCCAATAACAAGCAAATTTTGTGAAAATCTGGTATAGTCCTTGTTCAATCTAAAAACAAGGACTATTTATCATGGCAACTAAGAAGAAACAGCCGGCTGCTTCGGAGACTTCGGAATCTATTGAAAAGCAAATGCAAGAGTTTCTAGCTCGCGGTGGACTCATAGATAAAATCGATTCAGGAGTTAGTGGACAATCTCAGCTAACAGGATCACGTCACATTTCCCTAGGAAATAGCAAAACGAAAGCACAATAAGCTTTAGGGATACTTTACTGATTGTAAATATCCCTCGCTATTTTCGTTTGTACGCCAACTCTATAGACGCTGTTTTAGAATTACCTTTAAACGCAAATAGGTTGGCGAATCAAATAGTTATCTATTATTTCCCTATTTATACATAAAACCTAAAATAACAATTTAACCTCATAGATAGAGGAACATTATGCTTACCGAATCTGATCGCGCTTTTTTCCGTCCTAAATGGCGTAGAGTAGTAGTAACTTTATTTTGTGTTGCATGGGCTATTCTTGAATGGGTATCGAATGAACCTATCTGGGCCATGGTTGCAGCAGGTATCACGCTATATTGTTTGTGGAACTTCTTTTATAAGTTTGAAGAAGGAACAGATGAAGACAGCCCCCCTATCAGTTAACCGATAAACACAAACACGCCGTCGATTTAACCTATTCTACTATTTTTAAACAAAGCATTGACGAACAAAACAGTCGCGAAAGGCTTTTATTAACGAGTCATATATTCGCCACATAAACGTCACGACGCTGTCATATTGACGCTCTACTCTCACTAATAAGATATATAAAAACTTATTAGAGCGGAGCGCCACTGTGATACAAGTCGAGCAAATGATTGCCAGTAAATCTCCTAAGTTTTTCGACAAAAGCCCATTTATCACTCGCCCAACGTTAAGCGTGTTAAAACGCTTATTCCACGAAAATGAAGTAAACCAATTCCTGGAAAAAAACCACGGCTGTGTTGGCTTCGAATTTATTGATCGTATACTGGATCACTTCAACTTTAGCTATCAAGTGAGTCAAATAGATCGTCGAAACATTCCCGCAAGTGGACGTGTGATGATCATCGCCAACCACCCTCTTGGTGCCTTAGATGGCCTCGCTTTACTCCGATTAATTGGTGAAATTCGCCCAGACGTAAAAATCGTCGCCAATGATTTATTAATGGGATTTGACGGCTTAAAGCAGCTCGTTCTTCCCGTCGATAATCTCGGCGGAAAAACCGGACGCCAGCAGCTAAAAGCCATCATGAGCTGCTTGCATAATGAAGAAGCCGTGATTATTTTCCCTGCTGGGGAAGTGTCTCGCATGTCGCCAAGCGGCGTAAAAGATCAGCACTGGAATCAGAACTATCTAAAACTCGCACAAAAAACCAACAGTCCGTTATTGCCGGTTCACATCGGTGGCCGTAATTCTATGCTATTTTATACCAGTTCTATTTTGTATCGTCCGCTATCAACTTTGCAGCTCGCCAACGAGATGTTCCGCCAGCGCAATCGTAAAATCCCCATGCAAGTTGGCCAAGCCATTCCGATTCAAGAGGTAGCACAACTGCCTTTAAGCGATAAAGAGAAAAATAAACTGGTGAAACGCCATTTGTACCGCATCGCCAAAGGCAAAAAACCGCTGCTTAAAACTGAAAAGACCGTTGAACATCCGCAAAATAGACAGATGATCAAACAAGAGCTCAAAATAGCCGAGCACCTTGGTAGCACCAAAGACAACAAACAAATTTACTTGTTTGATTACGATCCGATGTCGGTGACTATGAAAGAGATTGGGCGTTTGCGCGAAATCGCCTTTCGTAAAGTGGGTGAAGGCACTGGTGAACGCTCTGATTTAGACAAGTTCGATCAATACTATCGCCATTTGATCTTATGGGATGAAGAAGAGCTAGAAATCGTTGGCGCTTATCGCATAGGTGAAGTTGCACGTTACATGAAGTCAGACACACCAAATCGTATCTACAGCGCCGAACTGTTCCAATACTCTTGCGATATGGAACCTTATTTCGAACAAGGTATTGAACTAGGACGTAGCTTTATCCAACCTAAGTATTGGGGCAAGCGCAGCTTAGATTATTTGTGGTACGGAATTGGCGCCTATTTAGATAGACACCCTGAAATTCGCTACATGTTTGGTCCTGTGAGTCTAAGCAACAGCTACCCACAAGTGGCAAAAGATTTTATTGTCTCCTTTTACAAGCTCTACTATGCCGACAAAGAACATTTGGCGCGTTCGTTCACGCCTTATCAAGTCAATACAGAACACTCTGACATCATTTCAGCCATGTTCAGCGGTGATAACTATGAAGAAGACTTTAGAATATTAAAGGAACAGCTCAGCCACTTTGGCGCCAGCGTACCAACGCTGTTCAAACAGTACAGTGAATTGTGCGACACAGGCGGAGTTCGCTTCTTAGACTTTGGTGTCGATGCCGACTTTGGCTACTGTGTGGACGGTTTGGTCCTAGTAGACCTAAATACAGTCAAAGAAGCGAAAAACAAACGTTACCGAGGTCACAACGCTGGCACTCAACCATAATTAGCTATCACGAATCATGGTGGTGTCCACGATAGTGACGACCGTGAGTATGATGACTATGTGAGTGATGACCATGGGTGTGGTCATCATCTTGTTGTTCTGGGCGTTTAAAGACAACCAGATAAACAATCTTAATGACCAACATTATGCTTAACACAATAAGAACGACCATTTGAATATCCATAAAACACCTCATTATTTTTGTTGGTGTCGTTTGAGTATAGGACATGAAAATACCTTTAAATGTGAATTTACGTCTTAAGTTTGTATAGATGTGGTAAGCCCTGAAATAGCGCATTTAGTGTCATGATAGATACTAAAATGGATCGAAGAAGATAAGCCTAGACTAAAAATAAAACGTTTTTTGTTTTGGGATTAATCAGTTAGTAAATATGGCGTAGGGTTTGCTTTATTATTAAAAGAGAATCTTTTTTAAAGAGCTTTTTCAAAGAGTAATTTAAACAACACGTTTCATCTAACCTCGGGCTTTTGCCGTAGCCTTACACATTTGTCTATCGCTAGATCATGGAGCTAAAAATGATTGAAAAAACCTATTTAAAAACCAAACCCGAATGCAAAGTGAAATTCGCATTACCTGCTGAAGCGATTGGTGATGCAAAAAGCGTCGCTGTCGTTGGTGACTTCAATAATTGGGACTGCACAGCCAACCCAATGAAAAAACAGAAGTCTGGCGATTTTGTGTCGACGCTTAACTTGGGTATCGAAACCTCGTACCAATTTCGTTATGTTCTGGATGGCTCTGAATGGCTAAATGATGACATGGCAGACGCCTACGTTCCAAGCCCAATAAGCTACGACACAAACGGCGTCATCAGCCTGTAATAACGCTTCGTAACGTTTATAGCATTTCAATCATAGCGTCTCGCTTTTAGGTTTTAAGCCGAGACGCTTGCCTCTCTCAACCTTGCTTTGAGGGGTCTTCTGCGTTCAATACTCCCGCATTCAATCAGCAACATTCCTCGTATCATAACGTCATCTTTTTGCCCCAAAACCACTAATTCATGGATTCGAGCTGCAATTTATAGTCAAAATATGTACAATTGTTTTTATTAAACGCGCGTTTAATAAAAACTCAAATACCTCAATGACTCTAAACAGAGCATTGAAACAGACATAAAGAGGCACATCATGGCACATCAGCAGCAATACATTCATGGCCGCTACCATGCATCCACCAGCGGTGAACACTTTGAGACAATCAACCCAGCCACAGGCGAAGTGATTGCAACAGTAGAGCACGCAGGACAAGCTGAACTAGATGCTGCTATTGAGTCTGCAAAACAAGGTCAAAAAGTGTGGGCAGCAATGAGCCCTGTTGAACGCGGACGCATCCTTAAAAAAGCCGCTGAGCTATTGCGTGAAAACAATGAAGAGCTTGCACGTCTTGAAGTATTAGACACAGGCAAGCCACTTCAAGAAGCCATTTGCGTGGACATTCAAACGGGCGCTGACGTAATCGAATATTACGCAGGCCTAACCGACAAAATCCAAGGCGATTACCAAGACCTTGGCAATGGCAACTTCTTCTATACTCGTCGCGAGCCACTTGGTATTTGCGCTGGCATCGGCGCGTGGAACTACCCTATTCAAATTGCTATGTGGAAATCTGGTCCTGCGCTGGCTGCGGGTAACGCGATGATCTTTAAACCATCAGAAGAAACACCACTTACAGCGCTTAAACTGGCGGAAATTTACACCCAAGCTGGCTTGCCTGATGGTGTTTTCAACGTCATTCAAGGCGACGGTCGCACTGGCCAAATGATCACCAATCACCCAGACATCGACAAAGTCTCTTTCACTGGTGAAGTGGGAACAGGCAAAAAAGTTATGACAGCGGCGGCGCAATCGTTGAAGCAGGTGACCATGGAACTTGGCGGTAAATCACCAATGATCATCTTCCCAGATATGCCAGTAGATCAGGCTGTCTCTGCGGCGATGTTGGCCAACTTCTACACGCAAGGCGAAGTTTGCACTAACGGTACTCGTGTATTCGTGCACGCTGACATGTTGGACGCTTTCACCAAAGAATTAAAACAACGTACTGAAGCCATGATTATTGGCGATCCAATGGACATGAACACGCAAGTCGGCGCGTTGATTTCCAAAGACCACATGCAGAAAGTCTTGGGCTACATTCAAGCGGCCAAAGACGCTGGTGCGACCTTGTTATGCGGCGGTTACCAAGTTACTGAAAACGGCTTAGACAAAGGTGCCTTTGTTGCTCCAACTGTTTTCACTGATTGCACCGACGACATGCCACAGGTACGTGATGAAATCTTCGGTCCAGTAATGTCTGTGCTTAGCTTCACCGACGAAGATGAAGTGATTGCTCGCGCTAACGATACCAAGCTTGGCTTGGCCGCTGGCGTATTCACCAAAGACTTCGCTCGTGCCCATCGTGTCATTGCTCAAATGCAAGCTGGCATTTGCTGGATTAACGCATGGGGTTCTTCTCCAGCTGAAATGCCTGTGGGCGGTTACAAAGAGTCTGGTATCGGTCGAGAAAACGGCATCGAAACCTTGTACCACTACACTCAAACGAAGAGCGTCTTTGTTGATCTAAACGACATTCAAAGCCCTTACTAAGCGAAGCACTTAACTCTTAATAGATGAGACAAGTCATGGCAAACGAAACGTACGATTACATTATCGTCGGTGCTGGCTCCGCAGGGTGTGTGCTAGCAGATCGACTGACAGAAAGTGGCGAACACAAGGTGTTGCTATTGGAAATGGGCGGCTCAGATAAGAGCGTCTTTATCCAAATGCCGACCGCCTTGTCTTACCCAATGAACACGACAAAATACGCGTGGCAATTCCACACGGACAAAGAGCCCGGTCTTGATGGCCGTGAAATGCATTGTCCACGCGGCAAAGTATTAGGCGGTTCATCGTCTATTAACGGCATGGTTTATGTGCGTGGTCACGCTTGTGATTTCGACCAGTGGGAAGAAAACGGCGCCAAAGGTTGGAACTACCAAACTTGCCTGCCTTACTTTAAAAAAGCCGAAACATGGAAAGGCGGCGCGGACTTATACCGTGGCGGCGACGGCCCACTGTCGACCAACAACGGCAACGATATGACCTACAACCCGCTTTACCAAGCCTTTATCGATGCTGGCGAAGAAGCCGGTTACGGCAAAACAGACGACTACAACGCGTTCCGTCAGGAAGGTTTTGGTCCAATGCACATGACGGTTAAAAATGGCGTACGTGCTTCTACGTCTAACGCCTATTTACGTCGTGCTATGCAACGCCCTAACTTGACGCTAAAAACGGGCGTTCTAAGCCATAAAGTATTGTTCAATGGCAAAAAAGCCACAGGCATTGAGTTCAGCAAAAACGGCCAAACTCAACAAGCCACCGCCAGCAAAGAAGTCATTCTGTCAGCAGGTTCCGTTGGTTCACCACAGTTGTTGCAACTGTCTGGTGTCGGTCCAAAAGACGTCTTGGAAAAAGCCGGCGTTCCTCTGGTTCACGAACTGCCTGGTGTCGGTGAAAACCTGCAAGACCATCTAGAAGTCTACTTCCAGTACTACTGCAAACAACCTGTGACGCTAAACAGTAAGCTTGGCTTGATCAGCAAAGGTTTGATCGGTACGCGCTGGATGTTGTTTAAAACCGGACTAGGAGCGACCAACCACTTTGAATCTTGTGGTTTTATTCGCTCTCGTGCAGGTCTTAAATGGCCAAACATTCAATATCACTTCTTGCCAGCAGCCATGCGTTACGATGGTCAAGCAGCGGTTGAAGGTCATGGTTTCCAAGTACACGTTGGCCCAAATAAGCCAGAAAGTCGTGGCAAATTGTGGATCGAATCCGCTAATCCAGCGGCGAAACCGCGCATCTTGTTTAACTACATTTCGACCGAACAAGACAAGCAAGACTGGCGCGACACGATTCGCCTAACTCGCGAAGTGCTTCAACAATCTGCGCTAGACGATTACCGTGGTGATGAAATTCAACCGGGTATAAATATCCAGAGCGATGAAGAAATCGACCAATGGGTAAAAGAGAACGTGGAAAGTGCTTATCATCCATCTTGTACTTGTAAGATGGGCGATGACAACGACCCAATGGCCGTGCTAAACGAGCAATGCCAAGTCCGCGGAATCGAAAGCCTACGCGTGGTGGATTCGTCTATTTTCCCGACCATCACCAACGGCAACTTGAATGCACCAACGATCATGGTGGCAGAAAAAGCCGCCGACATGATTCTTGGCAAAGCAGCCTTGCCGAGCCTAGACGCTCCCGTTTGGATTCACCCAGAGTTTGAAACCAAACAGCGTTAATGAAAGACAAATAAACTCATAAAAAAACACCTGCTAAGTTATTTAGCAGGTGTTTTTTCGTTTATAAGCTTTGTGCTATTTCAATGGCCGTTATTTCAACTCAGCTATTTGATCTGAAACACAGCAAAACCATTTTCATCTAAAGACTGATAAGTCATATTTTTAGCTGCGGCTTCTTTTGCTTTTGGCGAGCTTGTAAACAAGACTTTTGCTTTACCAAAACCGGTGAACGACCAATTGCCGTCAGCGGCAGGATTAATGGTCTTTTGGCTCAATAAGTAATTTGCTACCACATCACGGTTCTTATCTGGCGCATCGATCACAATAGTCTCGCCGTTAAGATTTGGGAAATGCCCGCCGCCACCAGCGCGATAATTATTGGTTGCGACCAAGAACTCATCTTTCGCTCTTAATGGTTCGCCATTAAACATCGCCTTAATAATACGATGCGCGTCGTTATTCACCACCTCACCATCCGTATTGTAACGAGCAGGTTGTGTCACATTGATACGATAAGAAATCCCGTCGATCACATCGAAGTTATAAGTTGGGAAAGACTGATTCACCAATTCTTGTGGCTTAGCAGACGTCGCATCGATTTGATTAAACTGCCCCGCCGCTGCTTCTAACCACTCAACCACTTGTGCACCAGTCAACTTCACGACTTTTAAATCGTTTGGATAGATGTACAAATCACTGACGTTTTTAAGCGCGATATCACCCTTTGGCACATCGGTATAATACTCTGGACCACCGCGACCACCAGCCTTGAACGGCGCTGCGGCAGACAAGATTGGCAAGCCTTCATAAGACGTACCACGAACAATATTCTCTACGTACCAAATCTGCGCATTGTTCACGATCTGAATGGATGGATCATCTTGCACGAGTGCAAAGAAGCTATTGATGTCAGCTGTGGATTCACCCACTTTACGACGCATATAAGCCAGAGTACCTTCATGCTCGGTTTTCACAGCGTCATTAATACTCGTATCGGCTTCAACCAAAGCCTCTGTATTACGACCTTCACGACGGGCAATTGCACGTACTTCCGCCTTGCCGTCAGCCACTTTCCAACCGCTGCCCGCAGGCTCCAGTTTCAAGTCAATCACACCAAGGTGAGAACCCCAAAAACCAGGCATAGTCGCAGGCTTACCAAATACCGTACCTTTTTCACCATCCACATCTTCGAAGGCATCTAATGCTTTATCGCCGGGGAAGATTCGATGAGAGTGACCAAACAAAATCGCATCGATACCATCAACCCTCGCCAAATGATAAGAAGCGTTTTCCTCGCCTTTTAAGTAAGGCGAATTCATCATGCCACTGTGTGGAATCGCAATAATCACATCCGCGCCTTTTGCTTTCATTTCTGGAATGTATTTATTGGCAGTTTCGATAATATCTTTGGCAATGACTTTATGCGTTAAATTGTCTTTATCCCACGTCATAATTTGTGGCGGCACAAAACCAATGTAGCCTATTTTGACCGTTTGCTTTTTGCCTTCAGAATCGACGAAGGTTTTGTCTTTGATAATATAAGGCTGGAAATAAGGCTGATCGTTAGACGCATCGTTGTCGCCATCGTCCACATACACGTTGGAGTTAACGTAAGGGAAATTAGCGCCACTTAAACTCTTCATTAAAAAGTCTAAGCCGTAGTTAAACTCGTGGTTACCGATATTACCCACATCGTAATCTAACAAATTCATCGCTTTAAATGCAGGATGCGTCTCACCAAAGCGCAGCACTCGACCCTTGGCAACATAATCGCCCAACGGTGTGCCCTGTAATAAGTCACCGTTATCCACTAAAACAGAGTTCGCTACTTCTGCACGCGCCGCTTTGATCAAAGTCGCCACACGAGACAAACCAACCGCATCACTTTGCTTATCGCCGTAGTAATCGTAATCCACCAAATTCATGTGAATATCAGTGGTTTCCATGACTCGCAAGTCAATGGTAGAAGCCTGCGCCATCGCAGCAAACAACAAAGAAGAGGCGAAAATCGACGCACCCTTAGGAACAAAAAACGTCATGAAAATACTCCATTCATACAATCATCTTGCGTATCAAAAAATACTAACCAAAAAGTCAGTTTTCATAGTAAGGCGATTTTATGCGAAGTTCATGCCTTTTTTGTGACACATAAAGAGATTGGATTACGCTCGTGCCTTCCTCATCCAACAAGGCTTAAGGTATCCATATAATGAGAACCAAACGGCGTTTTGATGAGGTAGGCGGTAGTTTCGAGGAAAAACGCCGTTTGGTTCGAGTCTTGTGAGGACGTGACTTATCGGACTAAAGCCGCGATCTACAATACCCAGATGTTGCGGTGATGACCATATGTCAGATTACGCCTCGTTCCTCGGCTTATCAGACCTACAGGGTGGTGGTTTTTGTAGGACATCATGAAAAACGTAATGTACCGTGCTGTCTTGTCAGGCTAAAGCCGCGACCTACGAAGCGGAGGAAAGAAAGGCGTTAGCGTTTAAACCAGCGCCACACGAAGAGTACTTTAATCAAAGCCGCAGCGACGTAGGTCATAGCGCAAGCGGTGAGGATTCTCTTCACTTTGGGTAAGTCTTCCTGTGGGATGTAGTTGCCTTCTTTCAAAATTGGTAGTGCTTTATTAAAGCTGGCATCCCATTCTTCTGGCAATATCGCCAGTTGCACAACAACGGCTAGTAAGCCTGACAGGCCAACTACCAGCGCATGTAGCGCCACGGCGTAAGGCAAATGCAGCAGCACAGAAATCAGCGGCCAGCCGACTAATAAACCTGCGGTAATCTTTCTCGCGCCATGAGCAAAAGGTAAATAACGTGAGCTTAAGTGAGAGATCTTTTGTTTCTTCTCATGAGCAATAGCGTGTCCTACTTCATGGGCTGCCACAGCGACCGCCGTTAACGAACGCCCATTGAGAACACTTGGGCTCAGACGAACCGCATGTTGCCCAAAGTCGAAATGGTCATGACCTTCTTGAGTTTGCTCTACTTTTACATCTGTTAGCTCAAAGCGTTTCACTAAGTGTGTCGCTAGCTCGCCGCCCGTTCCCGCTAAATCGTCACGATCCGTGGCGTAGCGTTTTAAGGTAAACTTTACCCAAGCGCTTGGTCCAACAAATAATAAAAGAGCGATGACAATACCAACAATCCATAACATAACGTTGTCTTTCTACTATCCAAGTTAACAAAAAATATCCGGCTCAACTTTGACCGTTTTTAGGTTCATCACATACACTGTAATAAATACCTAAAGTATACGAGCTAGATATGAAAAATCCTTTAGTTGGTCCGATTCTCGCGATCCTCAAAAACCACCCAAATGGTATGAGTGAGTTTGACATACTAAAAGCGTTAAAAGATCAGCTACCAGAATTTAGCAAGCTTGCCGACGATGCCAACTTGCAGCTATTTCGCCAGCATTTTCTTATCATGAATGCTTTGTATCAATTACAAAGCAGCCTTTGGCAAGAAGAAAACCTGATGTTAAACATCAGTGCACTTCGAATCCATCTACTTAGCGCATCAGAGATCCAATTGTCTGCTAGTACCAGTTTAAACGACAGCGTAGACGCAAAGTTAGCCGCTTACTACCTAGACTGGGAAGAATACGAAAAAACCGATGAGGATGAAGTCTCTCGCCTTCTCAATAGCTTCTACAAAGGCATTAGTTTACCTGGTAACCGAGACTCTGCACTTAAAACCCTACAAATCGACAGCAGCAACCCAACCAAAGCAACGATAAAACAACAGTATCGCAAGCTGGCCCAAAAACATCATCCAGACAGAGGCGGCGATCAAGATGCGTTCATTGGACTCAGGCAAGCCTATGAATACCTAATGTTCTGATCTCTAAGGCGTTGGCAAAGTGTAAAACTCTTCTTCTATCGTTGCTTTCGATTCTATAAAAACTCAAGATGAACCTCGCTCTTTATTTGTGGTCAAAACTCGACCTTTTATTATTTTACCGATTCATTTTATAGAAACAGGGCTTATGATTTTTTCTTCTTTTTTACGACACCTTTTACCGCCTAAAACACATCACCGTTTCCTAATTCGTCCACTTTGCCTCATTTCTTTTACCCTGCTTAGCAGCTGCAGTGTTAACGAGATCGATAGTTCCAATGACTTCGAAAACAATGGCCGAGACATAGCAGCACTGAAACGTGAGACGCTATATTTAAAAGAAAGCCTGCCACCGGGCTTACCAATGCCTGACGCGAGTTTCGAAAGTGGTTTACAGCAACAACTAAAGTACTTGAACCGCATTGGCGATAAAGATTTCGTCCTTGAAAATACGCAAACCAGCGTTGCCGATTTGAAAATCGTCGCGGAGGAAATCAACAACTGGCTGCAAAATCCAGCACAACAGCCGCAGCTAATAGCCCATCAATTGGCGGGACAAGACCAAAGAGGCAACGTGCAAATCACGGGCTATTATGTGCCTGTGTTACCAGTTCGACACTTACCAGATGAAGTGTATCGCTATCCGCTTTACCGCAAACCGGTACAAAGAAATGCCGAAGGAAAATACCCTTCTCGCGAAGAAATAGATTTTGAAAATGCTCTCGCAGGGCAGGGATTAGAAATTGCCTATACCTCCAGTTTAGTCGATAATTTTTTCTTGCACGTGCAAGGTTCTGGCGTAGTCGAGTATGAGAATGGCGAGCGCAAACTCTTATCTTGGGGCGGTGTAAACGGCCATGCTTATCGCAGCTTAGGAAAAGAACTTATTGAGAGGGGTGAGATTGATCGAGCCAATATTTCAGCACAAAGCATTCGCCAATGGCTAAGTGATCACCCAGAACGTAATCGTGAAATTCTATCCACTAACCCGAGTTATTTGTTTTTTAGCGAAGGTCCACAAAGCCCAGTTGGTGCCGCTAACGTGCCATTAACGCCTTTATATTCAGCTGCAGTTGATCCAAAAGTGATTCCGCTTGGCTCGATTCTATTGGCTCAAGTTCCGAAGCTAGACACCTATGGTAACTTAGTCGGGCATGAATTCCGCCTGCTATTAGCACAAGATAAAGGTGGTGCGATTAAAGGGCCGGGGCATATTGACTGGTACCAAGGCATAGGCGAAGAAGCGCACTTTCATGCAGGTCAGCTAAAGCATTTTGGCAAGGTTTGGTTACTGCTACCGCAAAACCCAACACCGAAGATACTTATTGCCCAATAAGTTCTTTTTTGAAGCAAAAACGCCGCACTTTAATATTTAAAGCACGGCGTTTTTTATCATTCAAACCTATGACCTGACTAACTCATCACATAAGGTCACTTAACTTAAAGGAAACCGGTAAGTTAATCCGCAGCTCGGTTTCCGACATGTCCTTTGAGAATTTAGGCAAAGGTGTCGAGCGCTTGATCATATCTAATACCGCATCATCTAAACGTTTATGACCTGAACTTTCTGTGATTTTCACATCAGATACTGAACCATCCGCGTGAGCAACAAAAGACAAGGAAACAACGCCCTCTTCATTGCGACGACGGGATGCTCTTGGATAACGTTTATTCTGGGCCAATACCGATTTTAACTGTGTAAAATAGTTTGCCTTAGCACCTGGATTACCACCACTTGTTGCCGAGTTCGAACTTCCTGTTGTTGCCTTCTGGTTAGCCATTGATTGCGGTGCAACCTGCTTAGGAGCTGCTTTTACTACAGGCTCTTCTTTTTTCGGCTCTGGCTCTGGCTTGGGCTCTGGCTTGGGCTTGGGTTTCGGCTTAGGTTCGGGCTTAGGCTCTGGTTTTTTTACTTCAATTGGCGATTCCTGCTTAACTTCAACCGGTTCTGGCTCTTTAATAATTTCAGGTTCAACCACAGGTTCTGGTTCAATAATAGGTTCTGGCTCTGGCTCTGGCTCTGGCTCAACTTCTGCTTCTGGTTCAACTTCCGGTTCAACCTCCTCTTGAACCTCTTCAATCGGCTCCGCTACCGTTTCTTCAACTTCTTTCACTTCTTCTTGAGCAGCTGTGGTTTGTGCTGCAGCACCAAGATCACCAACCATACCAAGATCAAACTCAATACCCTGAGAGCCCGCAGACTGACTACCTACTGTTGGAGCATAAAATACTGCATAGAAGGCACCAGCATGAACAGAAATAGCCAGACCACCAGCAATAATCCAATGACGCTTGGGAATCATTTGTTTCCTCGCTCTAGCTGTGTTGCCAAGCTAACCTTAGTAAGCCCCGCTAAACGCACCTGATTAAACACCGGACGTAGCTTTTCTAGTGAAATGGCACCATCGGCTTTGATTTGTACCCAGAAAGCGTCTTTATTAGGAGCTGAGGTAAATTGTTGCTCTAGATATGCTTGAACATCCTCTACCGCAAACAATTTATCATCGACATAAAGGCTGTCATCCGCACCCAAAACAATTTCAATATTTGGGTCGGTTGCTGCACGGTTATCATTGATAGATTGAGGAGGAATCACTGCAATCGGATCCGCTTTTTGAATTTGCCCAGCAACCATAAAAAACACCAACATCAGAAACACCACGTTAATCAGTGGCACCATGTTGTCATCGCTGCTGGCGTTTCTCGCGGCGTATTTTTCGCCTATTTTCATTTCGTCTCCGGCATAGCAAAAGCATTCGCAATAGATACGGTTTTTGCACCATTTAGTTTTAAGCGATCTGCAAGATGCATCAAGGTCTGTAACGTGACGCCATCTTCCGCTTTGATGATAAAAACACCCTCGTTATGATCTGTTACGAGCGTTTGAAAACGAGATTGATCGGAGAAACTAACTGCTTGACCGTCAACCCAAACCTGATCATCATTTTGCTTCAAGGTCAAAATAAGGTTGTCTTTTTCCTGTGGCGGATTTTGAACATCGGATGCCACCGATAAAGGTGTATCTACAATGCGCCAAGGCACAAAACTTGAAGTCAACATGAAGAACAACAGCAAGATAAATACCACATCAATCAATGGTGTTAAGCTGATTGCATTCTTACGTTTAGGTTGGGACAGATTAAGCGGCATGTAACAACTCTTCGTCGGCATTTTTAACTAATTTTTTAGCCTGTTTACTGGTAAATACTTGAGTAACTGCATCGTTCATATTATGAGCAATACGTTCTACTTTACGTTCTAGCCAACTGTGCAATGTCACTACCGGAATCGCTACAGCCAAACCAACAGCCGTTGTCAGTAATGCCTGCCAAATACCGCCAGATAACACCGACGGATCAACTTGATTTCCCGCACCTTCCATTTGCTGGAAAGCTGTGATCATACCTAATACCGTACCTAGCAAACCTAACAACGGACTCAAGGTCGCAATAATTTCTAAAGGACGAAGATAAGAGCGCAGCTGGTTTAGCTGGTTCATCGCACGACGTTCAACTTCTTCACGAATCAAATCTGCTTGGGTATTTGTCGCTAATAAAGCGCGCATTGTGTAACCCACTAAAGCATCAATAGGACGCTTTTCATCTAGTATCTCAAGCGCTTTTTCGCCATTTTCTTCATTGCGCCATTGATCTAAGGCTAAATTACTTGTTTTAAGGCTCTCTGCACGAAGTGAGGAAAACTGCCATAGCTTTAACAAGACAATTGTCAGAGCAACGACAGAAAATACCATCAGTATCCAAACGACAGGCCCACCGACCTGCAAAAAGTCGACAATTTTCTGCTGAACTGAATCTTCCACAATCTTCTCCAATGAATAAAAAACATCAGTCAAATAATAGTCATTCTCAACCGCATTTTCAATAAATAAATGTTCAAATAGAAAGATATGGAGAATTGATAAGGCGCAGTAACAATAAATACTTACAGGAAAGGCTGCATAATCATGCCAAGGTCAGCATGATCATGCAGTTTTACAGACACTAAAATATAGGCGGCTTATAACCAACCTCGGTGTTTAAAATACCAATAAGGCGCAAACGCAGAAAATACCATCAACCCCAGCGCTGCAGGATAGCCAAAACTTAAATCCAGCTCTGGCATGATTTTAAAGTTCATCCCGTAAATACTGGCAACTAATGTCGGCGGTAAAAACACTACAGATGCAATAGAGAAAATCTTGATGATTTTGTTCTGTTCAATGTTAATAAAACCTTGAGTCGAATCCATCAAGAAGTTAATTTTATCAAACAAGAATGTCGTATGTGACATCAAGGTTTCAACGTCACGCATAACTTCACGCAGCGTTTCTGAATAATCTTGTCTATTAGGCAAGTGTCGCAACAGAAATGAGATATTGCGCTGTGTGTCCATCAGACACAGGCGAATCTTCCCGTTACTGTCTTCTAAGCGCGCCAGTTTTTCGATAATGACATCCAGTTCCGACTCATTATCTTCAAGCACTAGATGACTTACCTCTTCTAATTGTCGGTGTAAATCTTCTAAAGCATCTGCATGATTCTCAACTTTATTTTCAAGTAATGTGACTAAAAGATGAGCTGGCGAATCAACAGCAATTTGCCCCCGACGCGCACGCATTCGTAATAATCTAAAGTCTGCTAGTTCTGTTTCACGAATGGTGATTAGCCTGTCCTGCTGCAAGATACAGGCAACAGTTGAGGTTTTATGGCGCCCTTCTGTTTGATTTAAAAACAAAGAGTGGACATGGATACCCGCTTGGTCAACAAAACAACGTGCGGACGCTTCTATCTCTTCGACATCATCAGATTCAGGAAGATCGGTTCTCAACAACGCCTTAAGCTGTAATCGATCGTCGTCATCAGGTTCCGCGGCGTCAATCCAATTCGCCTCTTTTTGAAGGGTGGTAAGATTCTCATCTTCTTTGGAAACTTCTTGAATCAACCCGTTTCTGATTTTAAAAAATTTTAGCATGCTACTTCCTCAATATACTCGGTACCTTATTTCAGCCTAATCATGTTATTTGGCACGACTCGTAACCCACAAAATAAATGTGGTGGATGTATTTTTGGTGATGTATTGGAAACCATTACACGATGTTACGATGGCCACCATTATACCTAGGTTATATCTCACGTCTGTGACAAATCACTAAGCAAAAAAAAGAGGCAATACAGACTAAGCTGAATTGCCCCAAAAAAGACCTTTTCCCTGGGAGGAGATGGTCTACTTCTTATCGAGTTGGATAAGAAACTTTAAAGTTCATTGCTAAAACCAAAAAAATCAATGCGCTAGAATTTGATCCAAGAAAACTTTGGCCCGCTCTGTTTTTGGCTTCACGAAAAATTCTTCTGGCGGCGATATCTCAATCACACTGCCCGCTTCCATGAAGACAATTCGATCCGCAAATTCTTTAGCAAAACCCATTTCGTGAGTTACACAAATCATTGTCATACCGTCTTTCGACAATGAGCGCATAATTTCCAGCACTTCAGAAATCATTTCAGGATCAAGTGCTGAGGTTGGTTCATCAAATAACATAATGTCAGGAGACATAGTTAGCGCTCTGGCGATGGCAACACGCTGCTGCTGACCACCTGACAGTTGGCCTGGATACTTCTGCTCTTGATCACCGATTTTCACTTTATTAAGTAAATCACGCGCGACTTCATTCGCCTGTGCCACTGACATACCCAACACATGACGTAAACCAAAAGTACAGTTATCTAGCACCGTCATATGGGGGAAAAGATTAAAGTGCTGAAACACCATCCCCGTATGACGACGAATTTTCTCAATGTCTTTAACATTGTCACGGATGGTGATATCGCAAATAGTGATATCTCCTTCGTCGTGTTGCTCTAAATTATTAAGGCAACGAATCAAGGTGGATTTCCCTGAACCAGAAGGTCCACAAATTACGATGGTTTCGCCTTTGGCTACTGCTAAATCGATATCGCGCAGCGCATGATATTTACCGTACCATTTATTAACTTGATCCAGCTTTACTACTGTTTGTTCAGACATAATGCATTCCAATTAATGTTTTGTGCGTTTGATACGTCGCTCTAGATGCGCGCCGTACTGTGCAATAGAAAAACAAGCGATGAAGAAAAACGCCGAAATAACGATTGGACCTTCTGCATGAAGACCAAGCCATTCCGCGTTATGAAAAGTCGCATTAATTGCGCCCATCACTTCTAATAAACCAAGAATCATCACCAAGGTGGTTTCTTTAAATAAACCAATGAAGTTAGTAATTAGCGCAGGGACTGAATTACGTAATGCTTGCGGCATAACTACATACGCCATAGTTTTCCAGTAGCCACAGCCCATCGCATAGGATGCTTCAATTTGACCTTTTGGCACTGCTTGGATCGCACCACGAATGATCTCTGCTTTGTACACAGCCGAAACGAAAATCAGCACGAACAAGACTCGGAACAATACGTCAATAGACACACCACTTGGCAAGAAAAGCTGCAACACTAAAGACGCCATGAACAAGAAGGTAATCACAGGTACAGAACGAATAATCTCGATGTAGCCGGTGCAAGCCCAACGTAAGATAGGCAACTGTGAACGTCGGCCCAAGGCTAAAAGAATGGCCACAGGCAATGATAAACACATGGCAATAATGCCCAAGAAGAAGGTCAGCGTCAGGCCACCCAACGCACTGGTTGAAATGTCTTCAAAGATGAAGCCACCTTTTAGCAACAACCAAAGCGCTACAGGCAAAACGAGGATATAAACCACGATCCATTTTTGTGGGATTCGTTGGCTAAACAATAAAGGAAAGGCAAAAAGCCCCACAGCAAATGCCGAATTCACTCGCCATTGCTCAGACTCAGGAAAAGGTCCGTAGATGTAATAATCCATGTATTGTCGGATCGGAATCCAACACGCAGCGCCCGGAGCACAATCCGCACGGCTTGTTCCACTAAAGGTGGCAGAGAAAAACAGCCATTCTAAAGCTTTTGGCAACAGTAAACACAAGAGTGCAATAATGGCCAAAGTGACTAAACTGTCTAACCAAGTATTGAAAAGGTTACGTTTTATCCACACAACAACTCGGCTAAAGCTTAAAGGAGTCGATTTTTTTGCTCTCGCTTCAATCGGCTTACCGGTTATTTTTTCGATGCTCGCTTGATGATTCATCTTATCGCCCTTTCAACTGCATAGCTTTGTTGAAACGTCCCATAATGGCCGCCAGTATCAGGTTCAAAACCCCATAACTCACCATCACGATCACGATGCACTCAATGGCTTGGCCTGTAATGTTTAAACTACTGCCACCCATGGTGCCCATAATGTCCATAAAGCCAACCACCGAACCCAATGCAGCGGCTTTTAATACGTTGATATAAATAGACGTCATTGGTGGAATAATAGAATGCAGTGCTTGCGGAATAATCACCTTATTCATCACCACATTATGTTTAACGCCAAGCGCTAAACCGGCTTCCATTTGCCCTTTTGAAATAGCCAAAATACTGCCTCGAATGACTTCTGAACCATGCGCCGCAGAGTAAGTACTTACCGCGATGATAAGCATTATGAATTCAGGAGGAAGCGTCCAACCATGTTTGAAGTTAAAGCCAACTAATTTAGGTGCGGTAAAGCTAATAACGGGCGTAAATACGAGGCTTGCCAACACCACCAAAACGACGGTCATCAGCAGCACAAAGACAATACGTCGTCCAGTTGTAGAGACTCTTTTTTTGGCCCAAAAGCACAATACAATACATAACGCAGCAAAGACTAAAGATGCCAGCAGACCGTAATTCCATTCAACGCTAGGAATGGATAAACCGCGATTTGAAAGAAACGACACATCACCAAAATTAAACGCCTGACGCACACTCGGCAGCATCAGCGACAAGGTATACCAAACTGAAATATGCACCAAAATAGGTACGTTACGAACATATTCAACAAGGCAAAGAGACACTTTAGACAATAAGAAATTCTGCGACAAACGCATAATAGCCAAACACAAAGCAAGCACAGTTGTTAGCAAAATAGCCACAACGGCAAACGCAATCGTATTGACCATACCCGCTGCCCACGCCATTAAATGCGTAGAGGTTTTTGGATCGTAGTGAATCAAGCTATAGCTAATATCATAGCCTGCTCGCTGAAAAAGAAAGTCAAAGCCGCTAGTCAAACCCGCATCGCGCATATTGGTCGCAGCATTTAGGGCAAGATAAGTAATCCCAAAACAAATGACTGCAAAAAATATGAGCTGTATCAGAGTGTCTCGAACTTTTCGGTTATATAAAAAAGAATGCATAAACAACTGCCATAGATGATGCTTACAAGTGGAGCTTTAAAACGCTAATGACAATGAAAAGCCAGCTTACCTAAGGGCAAACTGGCTCAAATTATGATTAACGGAACGGGTAGGCGTATAACAGACCGCCTTTGGTATAAAGGTTATTTAAGCCGCGATCAAACTTAAGCGCGGAATCCTTACCTAAGTTACGGTCAAAGATTTCGCCGTAGTTGCCTACTGCTTTAATGGCGTTGTAAGCCCATTTATCATCCAAGCCAAAGTTCTTACCTAAACTACCTTCAGTGCCAAGTAAGCGCATAACATCAGGTTTTGTGCTTTTTAGTTTTTCATCGACATTACTTTGAGTAATGCCCTGCTCTTCTGCTTCAATCAATGCCATTGCCGTCCAAGTGACAACTTGACGCCATTCATCATTGCCTTGTTTGACATAAGCACCAAGTGGCTCTTTAGAAATACGCTCAGGTAAAATGACGTTTGCTGATGGATCCGGCATACCTTGGCGATCAGCCGCCAGTGCAGAAGCATCATTGGTCACTGCATCACAACGATTCGCTAGATAAGCAGCGGTAGATTCTGCACTACCCTCTACGATGAGTGCTTTATAACTTAAACCACGCGACTCAAAGTAGTCGTTAATGTTTTTCTCGCTCGTCGTACCTGGGTAAGTACAAATAGTCGCGCCGTCTAATTCTTCAATCGAGTTCACACCCAATTCTTTTTTAACCATCAAGGCTTGGCCGTCATAGAACCAAGGTGTGGTGACATCAACACCATTCAAGCCATCACGCGTTGCGGTGAAAGTGGTAGAACGCGCTAACATATCAATTTCATCCGTCACTAAAGCCGTCAAACGGTTACGCGAGTTCATTGTAATGAACTCAACTTTAGAGGCATCGCCAAATACAGCCGCAGCAACAGCTTTACAAAGCTCAACATCCAATCCAGTCCAATTGCCTTTTGTATCAGGCGTTGAAAAACCCGCTTTACCAGGATGGATACCGCACTTCATAACACCACGAGCTTTTACTTCTTCAAGCTTATCTGCTGCGTAAACAGAAGCGCTAGCGGATAAAACCCCAGCACCAATGATCGCAGTCGCAATTAGTTTTTTCATTGTTGTAATCCTATATTGAGTTCCGATGTGACAAACAAAGAATACTTTGGATACATATTAAGAGTCAATAATGAATAAATGGATACATAAATACAAGAATGATTACAGTTTTTAGAACATACATAGTTCAAAATAAGAAGGGTTAAACTATGAAAGGAACATCTACATAGAAGATAAACACATGAAAGACGACGCCTTCCTAGGGAAAATCCCTAAGAAGGCAATAAAAAATAATAAGTCAATTAATGCAGAAAATTTACAACGAGGAGGTTTGGCGGCGCTTTAATTGCTGTGATTTTAGCTGTTCAGCCAGTGCATAAGCACTCATCATGATATGACTTTCTAGCGCGTAACAAGCGCCTTCTATGTCTTGGCGTTCACATCGATCTATCAATTCATCGTGTTCACGTAAGGAGCGAGGCGTATTACGGTGACTCAAAATAAAAGACTTTAAGCGCGCGTAATGACGATGATGTAGGTCTTTGATTACATTTTGCATCAACGGACGATTGGCAGGTTTATATAAGACTTCATGGAATAGATAGTTCAATGGCGTCCACTCTTCTGGCGCGCATTTCTTCAGACTTTCATTGATTTCACGGGCTTTTGCAATGTCTTCCGCGCCCATTAAAGGAATCGATAACTCTAGCAATTTCACTTCAATTAAAGCTCTAAGCTCACATTTTTCAAGAAAGCTCTCAGGCGATATTGTCGTAACGGTTGCTCGACCTGTATCGCGAATTTCAACCAGCTCTTCTCCAGCTAGTATCTGCAAGGCTTCACGCACTGGCGTGCGGCTAACTTGATAAGTACTGGCAATATCCACTTGCGAAAGAGCCATGCCTTCAGGATAAGTACCATCCAAGATCTTAGCTCGTATGTCTTCCGTAACCGACAGTACTGCTTTTTGTTTGTTATTTTCGCTCATGAAAGCCTATCTAATTGAGTTTAATGAGGTTTCTAAATAAAACCGCATAAAATATGCACAAGATTTTAACATAGAGTCGTCATATCTGCGACTGTAGACGATAGAAATACAACGATAGAAACTTGATTAATGTATTCATTTAATATAAAAACACCAATAAAATGTATCCATTATGGTTTTATATATGTTCACTCTCGTCAAAAATGCAAATGTGTATGCACCAGAAGCACTTGGTATCAAAGATATTTTGATCGCTGCGGGCAAAATTTTAAAGATAGAAAGCAATATAGATATCACAGGCATCGCTGATATCTATATTGTTGATGCACAAGGACAAACTCTCATCCCTGGTTTTGTCGATGGTCATGTGCACTTGATTGGTGGCGGTGGTGAAGGCGGCTATCACACCCGTACACCCGAAGTGTTACTCAGTCATTTAACACGAGCAGGCATTACCACTGTTGTTGGTTTGTTAGGAACAGACAGCGCAACGCGCCACAATGAAAGCCTTTACGCGAAAACAAAAGCCCTGACTACTGAAGGTGTAAGCGCCTATATGTTTACTGGGGGCTACAAGGTTCCAACCGAAACAATTACTCAATCAATTCAGCGAGATATTGTCTTTATCGACAGAGTCATTGGCTTAAAAACCGCCCTTTCCGACCATCGATCTTCACAACCAACAATCGAAGAACTATCTCGCATGGCTTCAGAAGCCCGTGTTGCGGGTCTTATTTCTGGAAAGTGTGGTCGCGTGGTCGTACATCTTGGCAATTCCCAGAAAGGCTTTGGCCCGCTGTTTGAGGTAGTAGAACAATCCGACATTCCGGTTTCTCAGTTCATTCCGACTCACGTCAATCGTACCGAATTACTGGCAGATCAAGGTATGGAATGGTTGAAGCAAGGAGGTTTTGTTGATTTGACCGCTGGTATCAACCCAGACAAAGGTGCGACAGGCAGCGTTAAAGCATCCACGTTCCTCACTCGCTGCAAAGCACAAAATATTGATACTAGCCGAGTTTGCATCAGCTCTGACGGTAATGGCTCTGTGCCGATATTCAATGAAAAACGCGAGCTGATTGGTCTAAAAGTAGCGGGATTTGGCTCTTTACTCTATCAGCTAAAAGAAATGATTCAGGTCGAAAATATGTCGATCACTGACGCGGTTATTCCTTTCACTCAAGCACCAGCTCAATGCCTAGGATTGGCAAATGACAAAGGCGAAATATCGCTAGGAAAAGACGCTGACTTCTTAATTCTTGATGGAAACCTCGATATACAACACACCTTTGCGAAAGGCGTTTGTCACGTAAGAGACGGGATAGCTCAAATCAAAGGCACGTTTGAAGACTAAGAATTCCTCAAGAATAACCCCTTCCAATAGCATTATCGGGAGGGGTTATGGGAGTGATTATTTATCAAGGAGGCGCTTAGTACTGCTGCATGAAGGCGATTTCGCGGTTTTGGTCGTTAATAACCGCTTTGGCCATCTTTATTAGCGCTGGGTCACGGCTAAACTCTAGAAGTACATTTGCCATGGCAACAGCCGCTTCATGGTGTGGGATCATGCCCGCTACAAAGTCACGATTCACATCACCACTTGCTGATAATTGATTCATATCCAAAATCATTTTTGCATTAATAGCTGCATACGCTGCTTTAATTTTCTCAGCGTCAGCGGATGGTCTCGCTTTCCCATGGCTTGCAAGCCAATCTCGCATAAATGCAATCTCGCTCGATTGCGCCGCCACAATATTAACCGCCAAAGGTTTTAACTTGTCAGAAATTTGCGCTGATGCAAGCAACTGCGTCGCCATATCAATCGCACCTTGGTGATGAGGAATCATACCAACCACAAAGTCGTAATCAACATCACCGGTCAGTTCCGTTGAATGCATATCCATCATCATTTGCTGGTTGCCTTGCATAAACTGAGAAGCATGCTCCGAATGATCCATTTGATGATGGTCCATATCGTCCGTTGATGACGAAGCAGTACAGCCAGCAATCGCCAAACTCACAGTTAGCATCGCTGCAGCAGAAAAATATTTTTTAAAAAGTGTCATGGTTTTATCTCACGTTATTGAGTATTTACAAACAGCTCAGACGTTATTCATCATTATGAATAGCGCTAAGATCATCAGTGATATTGGGTGCTGTTAAATAAACAGCTAACTCGCAATTAACGAAGATAAACGGGGAGGAGGAGTGATCAGTTCTAATAAATTATGTCGCCATTTTTCAATCAACGACAAAGCTGGCCAATAAATAACCGTAATGGCCAATAGTAACAATAAAGGTGGTAAAACAGCCAAAGCGCAATGATCAACACAATCAGAGTAACTCATGTTTTTAGCATGATCATGCGAAGCAGAAGCAAGGTTCATATCAGACATTGACGACTGAAATAATGACAACTGAGACATTGACGCAATGTTCTGATGCGCCGCGTGCGAAGAATTCGTATAGGACAAAGATGCATAAGAAGTCGCCTGTGTCGAAGCGGATAAAAACAGCCACAACCCAGACAAACAACACATCATAATCCAAACGATTCGCGGCACCTTCAACACATCATCAAACCTATTAAAAACATCTGAGCAGCATACTCCTCAAATTCGAAATCGACAAACATCGCTACAACGAATTACTCCCCTTGAACACGACTCTTTTTGACGGCCTCTACTTTTGAAAAAGCACTCAACTCTTTGATCAAAGTAAACACATTACCTTTGCCAACTTCCGCTTCGAAGCTATCTTGCATGATGCCAAGATCTTTGCGTAAATCATGAGACAGCGCGCTGAGTTTTCTGCGCGTTTTGTAGCGCTCAAAACAACTAGAAAAATGCTTAAGTAACGCAATAATGATCATATCAACCTCGTTTGCCGAATTAGATGTATGTGAGCGAACAATACTAAGCACATTAATAGCAATCAAACAGACGCAGACAGATCATTAAAAAGACACACAGACAACAATACAGGCGATCTGTATGGTATTTTCTTAGAAATTCTGTGTGTTTTACGGATTAACAATAAATCGATAGGCAACATAGAATAGCAACAGCGCCATAATACGGTTAACCCATGCCATTATCTTGGGGTTCATCGCGGCTTTTTTAAGACAGGAACCGGCTATTAAATAAACACTCGGCGCCCCGCAAGCCATTACAGCCAGCCCAAATGACCATACAGCAATTTGCCAGCCATTTATGTGCTCTCGAGGAAATTGCACAGTGACAATAGGCACGATTGCGACTAAAGCTTTAGGATTACAAAGCTGTAATATCAGCCCTGTTTTAAAACTCACCTCTGTATTTTTAGCCTTCATCGTTGCAGACTGAAAGCTCGCTTGCAGGATTTTCCCACCAAGATAGGCGATATAAATTCCTCCCAATATGGCAATAAGCGATTGGTATTCTTTGGGAATGATTTCGCCACCTACATAGCCAATAAGTAAGAACAAGATCAACATAGCAAGCCCTACGCCCACACAATACAGAAAAGCGCGCCAACCCTGACCGTTCACACCAGCAAAAAGCGCCAGCATATTCGCAGGGCCAGGACTGTACATAACACCAAAGGCGTAGATGAGTATTTCGAACATAGGAATCCCTCAAATGGATATTTGATTAAAAGAAGTAATAGTAAAAAGAGTTAAATATCGAGCGAGTGTTGCTGCTAGGTACGCAGCAATGTACGCCTAAATTGGTAAGGGGTGAGCCCAAACATGGGCTTGAATCGACGGTTAAAGTAACTCAGATCTGTGAAGCCAAAAGTAAACGCCACATCGGCCAATGGCATCCCCAGTTCAAGCGCTTCTTTAGCACGATTAATACGATAATTTTGCCAATATTGATGAGGCGTCATACCGAAATAATCGCGGAAGCAACGCAACAAATGATACTTAGACATATGCGCCAATTGGCTTAACTCATCGAGAGACACTTCTTCCCCTACATGAGCATGTAAATAGTCGCGTACTCGCTCAAAGACAGGATCTTTCGTGCGACGTTTGGACTTAACTAGACTAACAGAGCGCTGAATTCCCTTTTGGCGCGCTAAATATTCCGCAAATTCAAACAACGCAGACGAGTATTCCAATGCAGACGTTGACGAACTTTCCACTAAAGCTGCCAAACGTAAAATATGCGTTTTTAGCACAGTATCGTTTTGCACTGGATGTTCGATTCGAAAGTCTCGTGCTCGGCGAACGCCAGCACTCTCAAGCATAGGACTTAATTGGTCAGGATGAACATAAAGCATTTTGTAGTGAAGCGGGTCGTCAGCACCGGAATGACCATCATGAGCATCTTCAGGATTAAATACAATCACATTGCCAGCATGACTCTTGTGATGTTCACCCAAAGCAAAGAAGTCTTGGCGACCCGATAAAGTTACGCCGAAAGAGAACTCCTCATGGGCATGAGTACCATAAGAAAAATCGCTCATAGAGGCTTCCAGCAACATGATCTCATCAAGGACTGCACTTTTAGCAAACTGAAAACGATTTTCTGTCGACATCACACCCTCTCGGAACTAGCCCAATCCATAACAATAGACTAACCAATGACAAACAGAAAAGATTGGACGATATTGCGGAATTAGATCTTATTCAGCTTTTTCTCAACCTGCTCAAGCGCTCTTCGGTACATACGCCAAGCACACATACCGGCAAGTATATTGCCAATCAGGACACCGAAGAAAAGTCCTTTGAGTCCAGCAAGTTCCGAGCCAACCCACAAGCAAGGTAAGAAGAAAGCAAACAATCGTAAGGCGGATATCGTCAACGCAGTATAGGATTTCCCCAAGGCGTTAGAGATAGACACCATTAACATGCATATACCAAGTAAACCAAGGCTCACCGGCACTATCATCAAATGCCAATGTAAGATCGTCGAGACTTCTTCGTCGCTGGTCATCAAGTTTGCCAACACGCCCGAGATGAAAAAAGTAATCACTGCGATCACCAACTGAAACGACAATACAAAGCGACACGCCAAGCGCACCACATACCGCACATCGTCCAAACGGCCTTCGCCTAACAATCGCCCTACCATTGGCGGCATGGACATAGTCAGTGCCAGCACAGCCACAATAGAGAAAAATTCAAAACGCGAGCCCAATGCCCAAGACGCCACCGCGGCCGTGCCAAACCCTGCGATGAGTTTAGTCGCCAACATAGAAGACACTGGCGGTAGCAACTGGCTGATCATCGCAGGTCCCATAATATGGCCTATAGACCCTAAGCTTTTAGCGATGCTTAGATCTTGCCAATCAAAGGTAATCCAATGTTTACGAGCCACTTTAGGTGCAACAATCAAGGTACCCAAACCGAACGCCACCGTGGTGGCCATAGCAGCACCGTTCAAACCAAGATCGAAAGTGAAGATGAAAATAGGATCCAGCACCAAATTTAGTACACTGGTAACAATCATCATAATGCCAGGCAACAATGTATTCCCATTGGAACGACAAATGCTGTAATAGAAATAGATTAACGCGCCTACCCAAGCACTGAGTAGCCAGTGAGGCCAATAAGAGTCGATAATAGGATAGACAGAATCTGGCGCACTCAATAACGCCAAAATAGGATGACGTAACAACCAAATGATCACGCTAAAGAAAGCAATCCCCACGCTTCCCATCATCAGCACCAAACCGCCTAATTGCTTGGCATAACGCTTGTCCCCTGCGCCTAAAGCACGAGAAATAATCGCCGTTGTCGCAATGCCTAAGCCCACTTGCAGACCAATCACAATCATCTGAATCGGCAAGGTAAAACCCTGCGCTGCCAAAGGCAAAAGACCCAACTGCCCGATAAAAGCACTGTCCACCAGCTGAAAACTCATCAACGACAAAACACCAAACATCATTGGCCATGTCATGGAAAAAAGTTGCTTAGCTAAGGAAGAGGATGACGATACTTGGGAGGACATAGGTGTGCTCATACTAAAAAACTGAGCGTTTATTCTAACCTACTTTACTGACAACTGAATGACACTCGCCTTCACCAAACAAACTATACGATGAAAAATCTCATTCTTCAGCATAACGCTGGCTGTACTTGTACCCATATCCCAGCATCACTAAAGCAATGAGGGAAAAGATAACAAAACCGCTTGCTAACGGTATGACGGTGAAGTTGTAAAACTGCCCTGCTATTGTCGACAGAACAATCGCGATCATGCTCGATAAAGACGAAATCAACGACGCGCCCAGTCCAGCCATGCTCCCCAACGGCTCCATTGCCATGGAGTTCACGTTACCAAACACCATGCCAAAGCAGGAAAACATCACCATGCCCAAGGCCATAAATAGCACAAAAGGCGGTACGCCATTGAAATATAAAGCCGCAATCAACAGGATAAAGGCGGTCGATAACAACACGCTTAAAGCGCCAATAACACAGCGCAGCATTCCTACTCGCAGGACAATTTTACCGTTCGAAAAATTGATAATAGAAGAACCAATCGCCAACATGGCAAAGAACAAAGGAAAACGATCTCCCGTGTTATACACATCCTGAAAAATCGATTGTGCAGTACTAATGTGCAGCATCAAACCACCAAAAATACAGCCCAACAAAACGGTGAACGCCATCACGTCACGACGACGTAATATCACTCGAACATCGGCAATTAAGCGTTTCCGATTAAGCGGGATGCGATTTTCTTTTAATAGAGTTTCTGGCTGACGCAGTAATAACCAACCACCAGCAATCGCCGCTTGCGCGATCAGCAAAGCAAAAATCCAACGCCAATCCGCTACTTTTAACACCAACTGCCCAACACTTGGAGCCAACAAGGGCACCAAGATAAACACCATCATCACAAACGACATAATGCGCGCCATTGCCGCGCCTTTGTACATGTCTCGAATCAAGGCGCGAGAGGCGATTTTTGGCCCAGCTACACCAAAACCTTGTATCATACGCCCCAGTAAAAACACCTCGATAGACGACGCTGACAAAGCAACCACGGAACCGATAATATAAATACTAATGCCGAGCAGAATACTCTTCTTGCGACCAATCGCATCAGACAAAGGACCAAAAAGAATCTCGCCAAACACCATACCCAGAATCATCGCCGACACGATCCACTGGGTTTTCTGATAATCCACAATCGCTAAAGACTCAGCAATATTGGGAAACGCCGGCAACATGGCGTCCATACTCAACGCCGTGAGAGACATCATCAAAGCGAACAGCGCCACTAATTCTCTCTCTGGCAAACGCTTTACCTGAGTTTCAATGGTCTGCTGTGAATTTAAAAGTGACATCACTTTCCTTAGCGATTAGCAAAATGGATCAATAGTTTACTCGCCTCTTTCAATATCTCGCAATCAATTAACAGGCGATTTCGCTAACAATTCCAGCACAGCTGCTTTTACGTCTTGTATTAATTTGGCTTCATCCACACCCAGCACTTGGCCATTTTCAACCACTTGCTTACCGTTTACAAAGCTGTGTTTAATCAGCACCGGTTCACCACATAAGATTGGTGCTTCTAACGGACTGTGTACCCCAGAAAAGCGTGGTGCATCAAGGGAATACAATACTAAATCAGCAGCAAAGCCTTCTGCTATTTTTCCCGTTTTTAGGCCCAAAAGCTCGGCTCCGTTTTGGGTCCCCCATTTAAGCACTTGCGAGACATTCGTTGCCGAGGGCCCGCTATGGGTTCGATGTAATAACCAAGCTAAATTCAACTCCTGCAACATAGAAGCACTTTCACTAGACGCGGAGCCATCAACACCGAGGGTAATCGGAATACCCGCTTTTTCCATTGCAAGAACTGGCGCAAGACCACTACCAAGGCGACAATTTGACGTAGGGCAATGGGCAATTCGCGTTTTCGTTTGCGCCAGTAATTCAATCGCATGAGCATCCGCTTGAACCAAGTGAGCAAACCACACATCGTCACCCAACCAATCACAATGGGCGGCGTAATCAATGGCGCTCATACCGAAGTTTTGTTGTGCCATTTGCTCATCAAAAGATACTTCTAATAAATGCGAATGACGCAGTAATTTTCGTTCTTTTGCCCACTGAGCATAACTGCGTAAATCTTCGGCTGGCGAGGTGTGAACCAAACTGGTAGGCGCGACGACCAAGCGCCGCATACTGAATGGGCTGTCATCATGATAGCGTTTGTAGGAAGCTTCAAGACGATCCAATGATAAATCCAATGACTCTGGAACGATGCCGCTGTTTCGCATGCCTTTATGACTGCCTTGAACCGTTGCGCCACCACGGCATAAAACTAAGCGAATACCTAAATCTTCGGCAGCGCGCCAAACGGCGTCTTCCAACTCAGGCGAGGTGCTCGCATGGTACAAATAATGGTGGTCCGCGCAGGTTGTCACCCCAGAACGCAGCTGTTCATAAAGACCTAATTTCGCCGCGACATACATTAAATCTGGCGTGATTTGTGGCCAAAAACGATAGGGAACGCTTGCCAGCCATTCCCCTAAACCTTGATTCAAACCCGCTGGAACGCCTTTTAGTATCGACTGTGCAAGATGATGGTGAGTATTCACAAAACCGGGATAAACCACACAATGAGACGCGTCTATTAACTCGTCGTCAGGCTCGCGATTTAGTGTAGGAGCAATGGCTGAAATTACGCCATCTTTGATACGGATGTCTTGAGGAAGCTCATAACCAAAAACCGCTTTGGCTTGGCGGATTAAATACTGGGGCAAAACACTCTCCTTTTTTAGGAAAGAGCAATGTCCAGGCCGCAAGGCTTAACCGCTTCTACTCTTTATTTCACATACAATTTAACTAGATCAACAAGCAAACCCTATACCAGTCTGCACAACGCCAATGAGCACACAGCAAGCACGAACCAATCATCATATTTCGCATGCTATTAATCATATTTATGGTGCGACGAGACCGCAACACGCCCAATTCAAGTGCATGACCAAGAACGTAAAGCCACAAAATTGCTGAATTTATAGACAAATATATTTGGCCTGCTTGTTGCTTAGTTATAAATAGCGCAAATAGTTTGCGTGACGCAATGAGTAGAAGCGGTCAAATTTGGTGTCGAGTTCCAACAAACCAAGTTCGGGCATTGCTCACTGCCTTGTCGACAACCCAAAGAGGATGTCGAAAGGGAAGTGACAGCCGTTTCAACCTAACTCGACTGTGTACCCAGCCCTCTCGCTCTTTCCTCATCTTGTTTTCTTTGTGGTTGTTTCAGTGACTGAGTTTGGTTTGCTTAAAAAGCAACGCCGAATCTATGATGAAGCATGGAGAAAACAATGAACAACCAACTAAAAACACCGCTATTTCGTAATCTATGCCTAGCTGGGGCCCTGGCATTTACAGCTTTAAATGGCAGTACCGTATTCGCTGCTGATGCAGTGAAGTTTCAGCTTGATTGGCTACCGGGTGGCGACAAAGCGCCGATTTATGTGGGTATCAAAAAAGGCTTTTTCAAAGACGCCGATTTAGACGTAACCGTTGCCAGCGGCCGTGGCTCCACCGACGCTATTAGCAAACTCGCCACTGGTAATGCCGATTTGGGATTGTCCGACCTAGTCGCACTGTTAATGGCAAAAGCTCAAAACGATGTGCCGGTTTCTGCGGTTTATTCGGTTTTCAGTAAAGCTCCCCATGCTTTCTTTGTGCCTTCTAACTCAGATATTAAGAGTGTCAAAGACGTCGCAGGAAAACGTATTGCAACCTCGCCTTATACTTCTTCAAATGTCTTCTTACCTTTGCTGTTAGACGTGAATGGCGTTGATCCAAGCAGCATAAAATTGATGAAAGCAGACGCTGGCGCCTTAAACCCAATGTTACTTTCCGGTAACACCGATGTGGTTATTTCGTGGGTAACTGACACGGTGATTTATCAACTACAAGCCAAAAGTGCAGGAAAAACCTTACGAGTATTACCTTGGTACGATGCCGGATTAGAGTTTTACTCCACTTCTATCATTGCATCTGATCGCTTTATTAATAAACACCCAGACGTGACCAAACGCTTTGTTGCAGCTTATAAAAAAGCCATTGAATACACTTGGGAGCATCCAGAAGAAAGCGGGCGGATCGTTCATGACATGGTGCCAGAAGTAGATGCAAGCACTGCGACAGACACTATCAACTCAATCAAATCCTTAGTTTATAACGCAGTCAGCGATAAAGATGGCTACGGCGCATTTACCAAAGAACGACTCGCCACCACATGGAAATGGACAGCCAAAGCGCAGAACATTTCTGTCGACAGTTTTGATCCAGAGTCAGCTATAAATCGTCAATTTATTCCTTAATTAATACCATAATTTCATGAAATAGAAGACGTTTAAAAGGCCCATTTATTTGGGCTTTTTTATTGATTTTAAAAACATTTCGTATCATTTTACGCTAATATAGCCTGATTAAATAATAACAACAGAGGTCGATATGGACATAGGTCTGGCCAAGCATTTAAAACTCAATCAGTTGCGCTTGATTTCGGTCATTTCAGAGCATGGTCAACTTGGCATCGCTGCGGATGAAATGGCGATGACACAGCCTGCCGCGTCACGTATGCTGAGTGAAATTGAACAAACTATTGGGACACGTTTATTTATTCGCCATGCCAAAGGCATGGAGCCAACACTGGTAGGTCAAGCTGTTGCACGTCGTGCGCACAATCTTCTGGTTGAGCTGCGAGATCTTGCCCGTGAAGTAGGCGAACTAAAAGAAGGCGGCGGCGGAACCACGGCCATCGGTGCAGTAACAGGCGCCGCAGTCGGCTTTGTAATTCCCGCTATCCAGCAATTGCGAGCCATCGCCCCAAAAGCCGAGATTGACATCAATGTTGATACCAGTGATATTTTGGTGCGGGATTTAATTGCCGGACATAATGACTTTGTCCTCGCGCGAATTCCCAAACAATACGATGCCAACGAGTTTGAAATTTACCCAGCTCGTACAGAATCCGTCACGCTAATGGTTCGCAAAGATCACCCATTGGCCAGTTTAGATACCGTCAAAATTCGCGACTTAGCGCACTTTGAATGGGTCATGCAATCTCACCGAGCACCAATACGTGAAGCGGTCGAAGCGGCCTTCATGGAAGAACGTGCCGAGCTGCCATTAAGCATCACCAACAGTACGTCTTTACTAGCCTTAATTGCCATTCTTGTGTCTTCCAACGCCATAGCGCCTATGGCCAGAGAAGTGAGTGACTTGTTGGTTGGTCATAAAGTGAAAGCCGATCTAAAAGCACTCAAACTAGACCGTAAAATTGTCATGAGCCCTTATTATTTATTGCAAATGCGCGGCCGCCAGTTATCCCCTCTTGCCAACCAGCTCAAGCGTTTGGTGCTTGCCGAACTGGAACAGAAACCTACCAACGCGTAAATAACTCGTTGTTAATCTTCTCGAAATAAACCACAAAAAAACTGAAAAAAAAGCGAGTCGGTTGCTTTCAAAACCGAACTCGCTTAACAACCCGCCTGGGCTTTCTTTCAATAAAAATCGATAAATTTCATTCAACACATAAGAACTAGCCAGCTAGATCTTTTGGTAACAATGCTTTTGGAATATTTTGGTAACAAACAGGACGCAAGAAACGACGAATCGACAAGGTGCCGACTGAGGTTGCACCAAAGTTTGTCGACGCTGGATAAGGGCCGCCATGCACCATGGTATCGTTCACTTCAACACCAGTCGGGAAACCATTTGCTAGCAAACGCCCTGCTTTACGTTCCAATACAGGTAGGAGTTTCTGACACGCTGCATAATCGCCTTCATCAAGGTGAATGGTACACGTCAGCTGACCTTCCAAATGACGAGCAAGCTCGACCATTTGCTCAACACTATCTGCTAAAACAACCAAGCCAAGAGGACCAAACACTTCGTGATGCAATGTTGGATGATCCAACCACGCTTGACCTGCTACCGTGAACAAGTTTGGTCGTGCGGTACGATCTTCTGTATCTGCCGAACGCACAACGGCCTGAATACCGGTTTTCTCAATCGCCGCCACACCAGAACGATAAGCATCCGCAATACCATCAGTAAGCATGGTTTGTGCTGCGACTTCGGATAGAGCTGCACTCGCTGCAGCTATCATGGCTTTTGAGTCTGCGTTATCCAGCATCACCGCAATACCTGGGTTGGTACAAAACTGTCCAGCACCCATGGTTAATGAGCCTGCCCAACCTTTGCCCAATTCTTCAGCACGATTTTTAACAGCTTCTGGCATCACAAACATTGGGTTCACAGAACCCAGTTCACCAAAGAAAGGAATCGGCTCTGGACGTGCTGCACACAAGTCAAACAAGGCACGACCACCAGCCAAGCTGCCAGTAAAACCAACCGCTTTAATTAACGGATGCTGAACTAGAGCTTGACCAACTTGACGGTTACCGCCTTGGATCAAGGAAAAAACGCCCGCTGGCATCTTGCAACGTTTTATCGCGGCCTCAACCGCTTGCGCCACAAGCTCGCCCGTTCCCGGATGAGCAGAATGTCCTTTCACCACAACAGGACAACCTGCCGCTAGAGCCGCTGCGGTGTCGCCACCAGCTGTTGAAAACGCCAATGGAAAGTTAGACGCACCAAACACAGCAACTGGGCCGATAGGACGTTGTACCATGTACATATCTGGACGTGGCAATGGTGCGCGATCTGGCAAGGCTTCATCAAACCGACGATCTAAGTATTCACCTGATAAAATACGCTCAGCGAACAAACGAAGTTGCCCTGTTGTACGACCGCGTTCGCCTTGCAAGCGTGCTGCTGGCAAACCGGTTTCTTGTACGCCGACTTCAGTAATTTGATCGCCTAGCACATCGATTTCGTCAGCAATAGCATTTAGAAAAGCCGCGCGATCCTCACGAGAGGAATAGCCAAACTCCTCAAACGCTGCTTCGGCTGCTTCTACCGCTGCATCCACATCAGACACGCGACCAACAGCAAATTCATGAGAAGGTCCTGTAGCAGGCGTTGAAGAAAATGTTGCGTCGCCCTTTACCCATTTACCGGCAATAAAATGCTGTCCCGTTAACATACTCACTCCTCTCTTTAATAAATGAAATTCAACACATTAAGTTAAGCTCTGAAGTAGCCTAGTGATGGCAAGCATCAAGCCCAAGGATGGGCGTTACGCCCCTCGCGGACAGGGATGTCCGTTGGGGCGGTGCTGCCATAACAAGGCAGGGTCAGACTTAAAAACTTAATTTAATGACTATCTTTTGGCACCGCAGCGCCTCGACAACCTTTTAAGAAGTCAAAATCGGCACCCGTATCAGCACCTTGTACGTGATCATGGAATAGTTTGATGTAACCACTTTTTGGTGGTTCCAAATGACTTTTCCAGTTTGCTAAACGTGTTGCCATTTCTTCATCGGAAATGTCCACATGAAGGCGGCGGTTTTCTACGTCTAGTTCAATCATGTCGCCATTTTGAATGACGGCCAATGGTCCACCAGCAGCAGCTTCTGGCGTAGTATGCAAAACCACGGTTCCATAAGCCGTTCCCGACATACGCGCATCAGAAATGCGCACCATGTCTTTAATACCTTTACGCAACACTTTTGGTGGTAAGCCCATGTTGCCAACTTCCGCCATGCCTGGGTAACCTTTTGGACCACAGTTCTTTAGCACCATGACACAGTTTTCATCGATATCCAAAGCTTCGTCATTGATCTTGGCTTTGTAGTCATTAATGTCTTCAAAAACTACCGCTCTACCACGATGTTGCAATAAATGTGGTGACGCGGCAGAAGGTTTCAGTACTGCACCTTGTGGCGCAAGGTTGCCTTTCAATACAACAATACCGCCTTTTTGTGTCAGTGCTTTTTCAACTGGCAAAATAACGTCTGGGTTCCAGTTGCGAACCTCTTTCACTTCGTCCCAAATTGATTCACCGGACACAGTAATCGCGTCTTTATGCAGCTTGCCCGCTTCAGCCAAATGCTTGATTACGACTGGCAAACCACCTGCGTAGAAGAATTCTTCCATCAGGTATTTGCCTGACGGCATCAGGTTCACAATAGTGGCGATTTCTTGGCCTAATTTATCCCAATCATCTAGGGTTAAATCCACACCAACACGACCAGCAATAGCCAATAAGTGAATTACGGCATTGGTAGAACCACCAATAGCGCCATTGACACGAATCGCATTTTCAAAAGCTTGGCGAGTCAAAATATCAGACGGTTTCAAATCGTCTTTAACCATATCAACAATGCGACGACCCGTAAGATGCGCCATGACTCGACGACGGCTGTCTACCGCTGGAATCGCTGCGTTACCCGATAACGCCATGCCCAAGGCTTCCGCCATAGAGGCCATGGTGCTGGCGGTACCCATGGTGTTACAAGAACCTGCAGAGCGAGACATAGATTGCTCTGCCTCAAGGAAGTCTTCTTGGGTCATCTTGCCAGCTTTAATGTCTTCTGACATTTGCCACAGCGCCGTGCCAGATCCCACACGCTCGCCTCTGAAGTAGCCATTCAACATCGGGCCACCAGACACAACAATTGCAGGAATATCGACACTACAGGCGCCCATAAGCAGCGCTGGTGTGGTTTTATCACAACCTGCCAACAAGACAACACCATCAAGCGGATTGGCACGTAGAGCTTCTTCGACGTCCATCGCCGCCATGTTGCGATACATCATAGCCGTCGGACGCAGTGAGCTTTCACCCACAGAGAACACAGGGAACTCTAGTGGCAAACCACCCGCTTCATAAATACCGTGTTTTACTCGATCAGCAAGATCACGAAGATGGGCGTTGCAAGGTGTAAGCTGCGACCAAGTATTACAAATGCCAATCACTGGACGACCATCAAATAAGTCCGCCGGCAAGCCTTGGTTTTTCATCCAGCTGCGGTGGTAAATATGATCACGTGAGGTACCGCCAAACCATTCGGTTGAACGTAATTTGCGGGGCCATGTTTTCGGTACGAACGTGCCTTTCTCAGAATCACTCATACCCAACCTCCATCAACGATAAAGTTTTGCGCCGAGCACATTGCCGCCGCATCGGACCCTAAAAACAGCGCCATATTGGCGATATGTTCAGGTAGCACCTTGCCTGTTAGGCATTGGCTTTGTTTAATTTTTTCTTCTGCCGCGTCATCAACCCACATGCGCAGTTGTTTTTCTGTCATCACCCAGCCAGGCACCAAGGTATTCACACGAATACCAGAGCCACCTAAATCACGAGCAAGGGATCGAGTTAAGCCATGAGTTGCCGCTTTGCTCGTGCCGTAAGTTGGATAACCTGCTGTCGCCATCATCCATCCCACAGAACCAAAATTGATAATCGAACCACCACCCAGTTTTCGCATCATCGGTGCAACTACTTGCGCGGCAAACATAGCATGTTTGATGTTCACCCCAACCAGTTCGTCAAAACGCTCTTCAGTCAGCGACTCCAACGAATGGCGCACATCGTTAGCTGCGTTATTCATCAACACAGAAATAGGCCCAAACGTCTCTGCGGCTGCACGGATTTTGCTTTGATAATCTTGAATATCAGTGATATCACACACTTCAAAGCGCACTTCAAAACCGTCTTTTTTAAGACGTTTGGCGAGCGCCGTGCCGGCTTTTTCATCCAAATCCACAAAGGCCGTTTTCGCGCCTTGCTTGGCATACGCTTCGACAATAGCAGCACCGATACCGGTTGCACCGCCAGAGATAAAGACCGAGCGATCTTTTAAATCTGGATAAACGGCGCTCTTTGTTTTATTCATAACGGCGCTACCTCGGTATCGAGTTCATCCGCTTTCGCCAAGGCATTGCGTAATGGCAGACCAAACGTAGGAGAGGAAATTTCAAAGACATCGCCTTCTTGTGCCTGAATACCATCGGCAAAAGACAAGGTTGCTGTGCCAAACATATGCACATGCAGATCGCCTGGCTGGCGGAAGATCGAATATTTGAAATGATGATGTTCTAAGTTTTTGAAGGTGTGCGACATATTGTCTTCACCTGATAAAAAGCCTTTTTCCCAAAGTGTTTTCTCACCGCGTTCAATGCGCGAATGACCATCGATGTGCATTGGCAATTCACCCACCAGCAACTCAGGACCAAACGCCGCTGGACGTAATTTCGAATGAGCTAGATACAAATAGTTTTGGCGCTCTGTTATGTGATCCGAAAATTCATTCGCCAAGGTGTAACCAAGACGATGTACTTTGCCGTCTTCGCCCACCAAGTAAAAGCCAGCGATCTCCGGCTCTTCACCACCATCCAAAGCAAAGGATGGTGAAGGTAAGGCATCGCCTGGTGCGATCACGCCAGCGCCATTGCCTTTATAAAACCATTCTGGCTGAACGCCTTCTTGACCGTCTTTCGGTTTGCCACCTTCAACGCCCATTTGGAAAATCTTCATCGAGTCCGTCAGTTCTTCGCTTTTCGCATGCATGGCATTACGAGTCGCGGCAGAACCTAGGTGCGTTAAACCTGTACCAGTCAAATACATATGTGCTGGATCTGGATGACGAACAGGGCAATCTAGCTGGTTGTTCTTAGCAAGCTCTGCCAAATTAACCGACTCGCCCAAACCATGTTTTTCAATAATAGACTTCAGCGGCACGCCATTTTTAACGGCTTCTTTTGCGAGTTCGTAAACACTCGATGCGTGAAGAACAAGGTGCGCTTCATTGCCTTCGCGACAGACCACACCACCTTGTTTAATTTGAGATAAAAACAACATAAATCGCTCCTTAACCCGCGTTCTTAAAGCGCTTTTTGTTTGTTGTAGACGTCGAAGATAACCGCAGCGAGCAATACCAAGCCCTTGATAACCTGCTGCCAATCAATCCCTATACCTAATATCGACATCCCGTTATTCATGACACCCATGATGAAGGCACCAATCACCGCACCGATGATTTTACCAACGCCGCCTGACATGGAGGCTCCACCGATAAACACGGCAGCAATAACATCTAATTCAAAACCAAAACCCGCTTTCGGCGTGGCAGTATTCAAACGTGCCGCGAAGATCAACCCAGCCAAGGCCGCCAACATGCCCATATTGGCGAAGGTCAAAAAGGTCAAACGTTCGGTATTGATACCTGACAATTTGGCAGCTTTTTCATTACCACCCAAAGCATAAATACGACGACCGATGGTGGTGCTGTTAGTCAAAAAGGTATAAATCGCAATCAGCACCGCCATCGACATCAGCACATTCGGCAAGCCTCGATAAGTACTTAATAAGTAAGACAAATAGATGATTGCAGCAGCAACTAATACGTTTTTAACGATGAAGAAAGAAAATGGTTCATCTTGAATACCGTACTTCAGTGCACGAGAGCGAGTACGAGCAGCCAAGAACAATATTGCACTCGCCGCTAAGATACCAAGCACAAGCGCAGTAACATTCGGACGACCAATACCAAACACGTCAGGAATAAATCCGGTACTCAACAATTGGAAGCTTTTTGGGAAAGGCCCTACAGACTGACCTTCAAGCAATGCCAAGGTCAAACCACGGAACACCAACATGCCTGCCAAGGTGACGATAAAAGCTGGTATTTTCCAGTAGGCAATCCAGTAGCCTTGCAAACCACCGATAATCAAACCAACGACAAGACACACAGGCACGACAAGAATGGTCGGTAAATCATAATTGACTGACATAACCGCCGCCAACGCACCGATGAAACCCGCCACTGAGCCGACCGATAAATCGATATGGCCGGCGACAATCACCAGCAACATACCAATAGCCATAATGATGATGTAGCTGTTCTGTAAAAATAAGTTGGTTAAGTTAACCGGACGCATTAAGGTGCCGTCGGTCAAAAATTGAAACATGCCCATGATGACAACAAGCGCGATCAACATACCATAATCACGCATATGTGATTTCAGGTAGCTGGTAACAGACGGTGCCGCTTGTACCACAGTAGAGGTTTCTTTTGTTGTAGCCATTTTTATTGCTCCCGCTATTATTATTCTCGCCGTTATTATTGCTATCGCTAGGCTTTTACTATCATTGACATGATTTTTTCTTGGCTTGCATTGGCTTTGTCTAACTCGCCAACAAAACGCCCTTCATTCATCACGTAAATACGATCACACATGCCAAGCAACTCTGGCATCTCTGAAGAAATCATCACCACCCCTTTGCCATCATCAGCAAGCTGGTTGATGATGTTATAAATTTCAAACTTAGCGCCCACATCAATACCGCGGGTTGGCTCATCTAGAATCAAAACGTCTGGCTGCGAATATAGCCACTTACTCAACACCACTTTTTGTTGATTACCGCCCGATAAGTTCATCACTTTTTGAAACACACTTGGTGTTCGAATGTTTAGTGCTTTGCGATAGTCTTCTGACACTTGGCGTTCGATGTTTTCATCGATTACACCATGGGAAGACACTCGGTTAAGATTCGCCAACGTGGTGTTGGTCTGAATGGTTTCTTCTAGAATCAAACCCAATTCTTTACGGTCTTCGGTCACGTACGCCAAGCCACTTTTTATGGCTTTTGGCACAGTAGACAAATCGGCGATTTCACCGCGCAAACGCACTTCACCTTGAATGTTTTTACCGTAGCTTTTACCAAACAAACTCATCGCTAACTCGGTGCGACCTGAACCCATTAAGCCTGCGATACCAACCACTTCTCCGGCGTGTACATTGAACTTAATGTCGTGGATCATTTGACGGTCTATCGCATCGGGATGCCATACATTCCAGCCACTGACTTCCATCATGGTTTTTCCTAGATGGCCTTCCCGCGCTGGATTGTTTCTTTGTGGATAACGGTCCGCCATATCACGGCCAACCATGTCGCGAATAATGTCTTCTTCACTGATATTTTGCGCATGACAATCCAGTGTAGATACAGAAGCACCATCACGAATAACGGTGATGCTGTCTGCCACACGGCTGATTTCGTTCAACTTGTGGGTAATCAAGATGGAAGAGATACCTTGTGCTTTAAACTCCAATAACAAATCAAGCAACTTGGCGCTGTCGTTCTCTTGCAGTGCGGACGTTGGTTCGTCCAAAATTAATAATTTCACATCTTTAGCAAGGGCCTTGGCTATCTCAACGAGTTGCTGTTTGCCCACACCTAATTGACCCACTAAGGTCGATGGCGACTCTTTTAAGCCAACTTTTGCTAATAACGTTTGAGTACGAGAATAGGTTTTCGGCCAATTAATCACGCCACCTTCGACATTCTCGTTACCTAAAAATAGATTCTCAGCGATGGATAGAAGCGGCACTAACGCTAACTCTTGATGAATAATAATGATGCCTTTTTCTTCGCTGTCCGTGATGCCGGAAAACGCGACAGTTTCATCATTAAAAAGAATATCGCCTTGATAACTTCCATGTGGATAAACCCCACTCAACACCTTCATGAGAGTTGATTTACCCGCGCCATTTTCACCCACTAAAGCGTGAATCTCGCCAGCACGAACTTTAAGGTTCACCGAGTCGAGGGCTTTTACTCCAGGAAACGTCTTGGTAATGCTGCGCATTTCCAAAATAATATTTTCCATAAAACATCCCATTAGCAGACGCGCTCTTGCCGTATCGACACACGGTCAACAACGCCTCCGCTGGTTTATTATTGTTGAATTAGGATAAATAAACAGTTTTTAACAAAGAATTGGCAAGCGCAGTGGTCGTGCGCTTATTCGACCTGAGACTTCGTATAGTAGCCGCTACCTAGCAACACATCTTGCCAGTTGGATTTATCAACTGTTACAGGCTCAAGCAAATAACTAGGAATCACCTTGATGCCGTTGTCATAGGTTTTAGTATCATTGATTTCAGGCTTCGCACCATTTAATACAGCTTGAACCATGCCTACCGTTACGTTGGCTAATTCACGCGTGTCTTTAAATATGGTGGAATATTGTTCACCTGCGATGATGGATTTCACTGATGGCACTTCTGCATCTTGACCCGTTACAATCGGCATTTTCATATTGCCAGAACCGTAACCTACACCTTTAAGTGACGACAAAATACCAATAGAAATACCATCATAAGGCGACAACACACCGTCTATGTGTTTCTTGGTGTAATGAGCAGACAACAAGTTATCCATACGTGCTTGAGCGGTCGCACCGTCCCAACGCAAGGTACCAACTTTGTCCATGCCCATTTGGCCAGAAACGACACTCACCTTGCCAGAATCGATCATCGGCTGAAGCACAGACATTGCACCGTTATAGAAGAAATAAGCGTTGTTATCGTCTGGAGAACCACCGAACAACTCGACGTTGTAAGGACCTTTACCACGTTTTTCCATGCCACTTACCAAAGACTTGGCTTGCAACACGCCGACTTTGAAGTTATCAAATGTCGCGTAGTAGCTCACATAAGGGCTGTTTTTAATCAAACGGTCATAGGAGATAACTTTAATACCCGCAGCATCGGCGTTTTCCAATGCGTTAGATAGAGTCGTACCATCAATCGCGGCGATGACTAATACATCGACACCTTTTACGATCATGTTTTCAATCTGGGAAAGCTGATTTGGAATTTCATCTTCTGCGTACTGTAGGTCAACTTTGTAACCAGCATCTTTGAAGAGTTTTACCATGGAGTCACCATCGGTGATCCAGCGAGCGGAAGACTTAGTTGGCATGGCAATACCAACATAACCATTCGCAGCCAAAGCACTAACGGAACTCAGCGCAGTGGCACCTAGTACTAAACCAGCAATGGTATTCTTTAGATAGTTCATTAGCTTCTCCTGTTACGGCCAAGCGAGCACCGTAAGGAACAAGCTTCAGGTGGCCATAGATTTTTTATGATTATTTTTTCGAGCCAATCAGGTCTTGAAAAACCTGTTATGCAGAGTAGGCAAAATGAACATACCAATCAAATAGAATAAATGTTGCTCTTCATATCATTTTTGATATGTTAATTTATTATGCGAGAACGAATATTTTGCAGCATTACGTGCTGCGCGGCTTAGACAAATTCCGTATGATAAAACTCCCCTTTACACATTCTTTAATTTAGAAGGAATCTATGGAATTCATTTGGATCTTATTCGCATTTGTATGCGGACTGGCCGTCAAGGTGATCAATTTACCGCCATTAATTGGTTTCTTATTAGCTGGTTTTTTACTTAACTATGCTGGTTTGGAACCAAGCAATACATTGGACTCCCTCGCCAATATTGGCATCACACTAATGCTGTTTAGTATCGGCTTGAAATTACATGTTAAAGACCTTCTAAAACGTGAAGTTTGGGCATCAACGCTAAGTCATATAGGAATAAGCACCATCCTATTTGCCGGGATTGCTTTGCTGCTTGGTACATTAAGCCTTCCATATTTTGGTGTGCTTGATTTTAAAACCGCCGCGCTTATCGGTTTCGCACTCAGTTTTTCCAGTACTGTTTGTATAATGAAACTGCTAGAAGAAAGTAGCGAACTAAAAACTCGCCATGGACAGTTATCTCTTGGCATTTTAGTTATGCAAGATATTGTAGCCGTAGTTTTTCTTGTGGCTGCTACCGGTAAAGTGCCTTCTATCTGGGCGCTGGGGTTATTTGGCTTGCTACTGATTCGTCCGATTATCAATAAAATCGTCGACAAAGCTGGTCACGGGGAAATGCTGCCATTAACAGGTCTTTTTCTTGCGCTAGGTGGCTATGAACTGTTTTACCTTGTTGGTGTAAAGGGCGACTTAGGCGCACTAATCTTCGGTATTTTATTAGCGTCACACCCCAAAGCCGCAGAAATGAATAAGTCGCTAATGAATTTCAAGGACTTGTTTTTAATTGGTTTTTTCTTGTCCATCGGCTTCACCGCATTACCCACATTAAGCATGGTCGGCATGAGCCTAATCATTACTTTAGTGATTCTGGTGAAGTTCGCACTCTTCTTCGTATTAATGACAAAAATGAAACTGCGCGGCCGAACTTCATTTTTATCATCGATCATTCTTTCTAACTACAGTGAATTTGGCTTAATTGTCGTTGCACTGAGTGTGGCAAACGGCTGGTTAGAAAAAGAATGGCTTGTCGTATTAGCATTGGCAGTGTCTTTCTCCTTCGTGATCACAAGCGTGCTTTATCGCAACGTTCACCGTATGTACCGGAAAAACAAAGACATCATTCGCCGTTTTGAAAGCGCAGATTGTTTATCCGAAGATATCTTCGTACAACCTGTAAACAGTGACATTCTCGTGGTGGGCTTAGGTCGAGTTGGACGCGGGGCATTTGACTCTTTAAAAGGTTTGGTGGGTGACACCGTCGCTGGAATGGATGCGGATCGTAATCGTATTAACCAAATGCAAGCGGCTAAAGAAAATGTATTCTACGGCGACGGTGAAGATGCGGATTTGTGGGAACGTTTGGACACGTCTCGAATTGAGCTCGTTTTGTTGGCATTGCCTGCAACAGAAGACACGACCAATGTCGCCATACAGCTGCGTAAAGCCAACTACACTGGACAAATCGCTGCTATTGCTCGCTATCAAGATGAAAGAGAAATCCTCATCAACAGCGGCATAGACAACGTCTTCAACTTCTACACAGAAGCCGGTACAGGTTTCGCTGAAGAGAGTTTGGCACTTATTCGACCACTAGAAAGCGCCGTAGCTGCCTAGCTATTTCAAAGCTGGGCTATTATAAAGCTCTAGAAGATAAGACTAAAAACGCGGTGCCGTTAACATGGCTCCGCGTTTTTTATTGACTCTATTTATACAGACCTAGCTTCGTCTATCTTGGCTTTCACCGCTTCGGCTTTTTCCGTCAGTTCTGAATAGAGTCTGATGTCGCCACCGCGTTGGGCTTGCATGGCTTTTTCTAGTAACTCGCCATATTCTTTGTCGAGCTTTTTAATCGGGTCGGACTTTAGAAAAGAAAACATAATTAGCCTATGGTTATGAGTTTATGGAGTTAATACGACGCAGACTGAGATTTAGATCGTTTTAACGTTACAAATCATCAAAACAAAAACGCCAACCAGACGAAATCTGATTGGCGCTTTGACTAAAAACTACAAGGTTTCGAGCGAAGCAGTCGCGCTTAGACGTCTAGGAAATCCATAATCCCTTCAGCAGCCTTACGACCTTCATCAATAGCCGTTACTACTAGGTCAGAACCACGCACCATGTCGCCACCAGCAAAGATTTTTTCGTTGGTAGTTTGGAACATGAATTTGCCTTTCTTCGGTGCAACGACACGACCACGAGCGTCGGTTTCGATACCGAATTTTTCGAACCAAGGCGCAGGGCTAGCTTGGAATCCAAAGGCAATCAATACGGTGTCTGCAGGAATGATCTGCTCGCTACCTTCAACAATCTCAGCGGTACGACGGCCGTTTTCGTCAGGCGCGCCCATTTGAGTCTCAACAACCTTGATGCCTTCCACTTTGCCGTTACCAATGATTTCCACTGGCTGACGGTTGAAAAGGAACTGTACGCCCTCTTCTTTCGCGTTTTGCACTTCTTTACGAGAACCCGGCATGTTTTCTTGGTCTCGACGGTAAGCACAAGTAACACTTTTCGCACCTTGACGAATCGCAGTACGGTTACAGTCCATCGCTGTATCACCACCACCCAAGACAACCACTTGCTTGCCTTTTAGGTTCACGTAATCAGCAGCATCTTCTTCGAAGTCTAGGCAATGGTTAACGTTAGAAATCAGGTAATCCAAGGCATCGTGAACACCCGGAAGATCTTCACCTGGGAAGCCGCCTTTCATGTATTTATAAGTACCCATGCCTAAAAACACTGCATCGTACTCTGCCAATACGTGTTCGAATGGCACGTCATCACCAACAGAAGTTCCGAGAACAAACTCAACGCCCATCTCTTCAAAAATTTCACGACGACGTGTCATGACGCTTTTTTCCAGTTTGAATTCTGGAATACCAAACGTCAGCAAGCCACCGATTTCTGGGTACTTATCAAATACCACAGGCTTGATACCGTTACGCACCAAAACATCTGCACAAGCAAGACCTGCAGGACCCGCACCAACGATAGCAACCGTTTTGTTAACCGGTACTACGTTAGACATATCAGGACGCCAGCCCAAAGCAAAAGCCGTATCTGTGATGTATTTTTCAACAGAACCGATCGTCACCGCACCAAAGCCACCTTCGCCAAGCGTACAAGCGCCTTCACAAAGACGATCTTGTGGACAAACGCGACCACAGACTTCTGGCAAAGAGTTGGTTTGATGACTCAACTCAGCCGCTTCTAAAATGCTACCTTCACTCACCAGCCTCAGCCAGTTTGGAATGTAGTTATGTACTGGGCATTTCCACTCACAATAAGGGTTTCCGCACTCTAGACAGCGGTGTGCTTGATCTTTCGCACCCACTTCTTCGAATGGTTTATAAATTTCGACGAATTGCGCCTTACGAGTAATTAAAGGCTTTTTCTTAGGATCCTTACGGTCCACTTCGACGAATTGAAATACGTTGTTCAAGCGCTCAGACATAAGCTGCTATCTCCTCGGCCGCCTGTAAACAGACAGCGCTTCTCTCAAATGGGTCAGACTGATTCGTTCACAGCGCTTAGTTTGTTTCATTACAAACCAAGCGCCATAACAGCGTGTTTTATTCCGGACGTTGACGAGTGTTTGCCAATAGCGCGCCTAAACTCGCGGCTTTTGGTTTGACTAGCCAGAACTTACCAATGTAGTCATAGAAGTTTTCTAAGATCTCATGGCCCCATTCGCTGTCAGTTTCTCGGACGTATTCTTCGATCACAGAACGAAGGTGTGAACGATACTCTTCCGTCAATTCCGTACCAATACGGTGAATTTCCACCAATTCGTGGTTGTACTTATCTACGAAGGTACGGTCTAAATCGAGTACGTAAGCGAAACCGCCAGTCATACCCGCACCAAAGTTGTAACCCGTATTACCAAGCACAGTTACCATGCCGCCAGTCATGTATTCACAGCAGTGATCGCCTGCACCTTCGATAACCGTATGAGCACCTGAGTTACGTACAGCAAAACGCTCACCTGCCGTACCTGCAGCAAACAACTTACCGCCCGTCGCGCCATACAAACAAGTGTTACCGATAATGGCAGAATCTTGTGATTTGAAAACAGATCCTTTTGGAGAACGAATAACCAATTTGCCGCCTGTCATGCCTTTACCAACATAATCGTTAGCATCGCCTTCTAGGTACATGTTCAAACCACCCGCGTTCCATACACCGAAACTTTGACCTGCCGTACCAGTCAACTTCAATGTTAATGGGACATCAGACATGCCTTGGTTACCGTAACGTTTGGCAATCTCACCAGACAAACGAGCACCGATAGAACGGTCGCAGTTGGTCACTTCAAAAGTAAACTCTCCACCTTCTTTTTCTTCAATCACGTCTTTAACTGTGTCCCACATTTTCAAAGCCAATAGGCCTTTATCATGTGGTGGGTTAAATGGTGAATTGCAGTATTGTGCTTTGTTCGCTGGAATCGCATCGTTTTTCAAGATCGGTGAAAGATCTAAATTACGTTGTTTATCCGTTTCACCCGGCAAGATAGCTAATAGGTCTGTACGACCAATCAAATCTTGCAGGCTGGCAACACCCAGTTTCGCTAACCATAGACGCGTATCTTCTGCCATAAAGCGGAAGAAGTTTTTGATCATTTCTACCGTACCGATGAAGTGCTCATCACGTAGCATTTGATCCTGAGTTGCCACACCAGTCGCACAGTTATTCAAGTGACAAATACGCAAGAACTTACACCCCATGGCAACCATTGGCGTGGTACCAAAACCAAAGCTTTCAGCACCAAGAATCGCCGCTTTCACCACATCCAAACCAGTTTTTAAACCACCGTCTGTTTGAAGGCGAATTTTGCCGCGAAGATCGTTAGAACGAAGTGCTTGTTGCGCTTCCGCTAAACCTAACTCCCAAGGCGAACCCGCATGGCGAATAGATGTAATTGGCGATGCCGCTGTACCACCGTCGTAACCAGAAATGGTAATCAAGTCCGCGTAAGCTTTCGCTACACCCGCGGCAATCGTACCAACACCCGGTTCAGAAACCAGTTTCACCGATACCAAGGCATCTGGGTTAACTTGTTTCAAATCGAAAATCAGCTGCGCCAAATCCTCGATAGAATAAATATCGTGATGCGGTGGAGGTGAAATCAAGGTAACACCTGGAACCGCGTAACGTAGACGAGCAATTAAGCCGTTTACTTTACCGCCAGGAAGCTGACCACCTTCACCTGGTTTTGCACCTTGTGCGACTTTAATCTGTAGCACTTCAGCGTTGACCAAATATTCTGGTGTCACACCAAAACGGCCAGACGCGATTTGCTTGATCTTAGAGCGACGCTCAGTACCGTGACGAGCTGGATCTTCACCACCCTCACCAGAGTTAGAGCGACAGCCTAATTCGTTCATCGCTTGCGCTAGCGCTTCGTGAGCCTCTGGAGACAAAGCACCCAAAGACATACCCGCTGAATCGAAGCGAGGTAAAATCTCTTCGATAGATTCCACTGTGTCTAGCGGAATGGCTTTCGCTTTATCTGACAAAGTAAACAAATCACGCAACATAGACGCAGGGCGGTTGTTCACTAGCTCTGTGTATTTGGTGAAATCTTCAAAGCGACCACTGCCCACTGCAGTTTGCAAATTGCGAACTACGTCTGGGTTAAACGCATGGTATTCCGCTTCATGGACGTATTTTAGGTAACCGCCCTGTTGAATAGGTTTACGCAATTTCCACGCATTGCTTGCGATGGATTCTTGATCCTTTTGGAAATCTTCAAAGCGTGCGCCTTTAATACGGCTTGGAACACCTTTGAAACATAGATCGACTACTTTCGTGTCCAAACCAACTGCTTCAAATAACTGCGCACCACGGTATGAGGCAATCGTCGAAATACCCATCTTAGAGATAATTTTCATCAGGCCTTTGTTAATACCTTTACGGTATTTAACGTGGCAAGCAATTGGGTCACCCAAGACTTCGCCTTTATCAATCATGTCGTTGATTAAACGATAAGAAAGATACGGATAAACCGCTGTTGCACCAAAGCCTAATAGTACAGCAAATTGATGAGGATCACGGGCAAAGCCGGTGTCAGCGATGATGTTGGAATCACAACGCAAACCTTGCTTAGACAAGTAATGATGCACCGCACCTACCGCCATTGGCGAAGGAATTGGCAAATGGCCTTTTGCTATATCACGGTCAGTCAATACAACAATAACGGCACCATTACGTACCACTTCTTCTGCTTTCAATCGCAAGTTTTTAATCGCTTGCTCAAGAGAAACTTCTTCTGGGTTGTAATTGGTATTTAGACGAACCAAACGGAAACGATGATCATCTAACGCTAACAAACGGCTGTATTTACGTGGTGACAATACAGGCGATGACAAGATAATACGGTTTGCGTGTTTTGGCGTTTCTTCAAATAAGTTACGTTCCACACCAATACAAGTTTCCAACGACATGACAACAGATTCACGTAATGGATCTATTGGTGGATTAGTTACCTGTGCAAACTTCTGACGGAAATAATCTGTCACTGGGCGAGTCTGGCTAGACATAACCGCCATCGGCGTGTCATCACCCATAGAACCTACTGCCTCATGACCGCTTTCTGCCAATGGACGGAAAATTTGCTCGCGTTCTTCAAAAGACACTTGGAACATCTTCTGATAGGTCAGCATTTCTTCTTTGGTGAAAGGTTCAAACTCTAGAGAAGATTCTTCCAACAAAGATTCGATGCGAATCGCTTCCTGCTTCAACCATTTTTTGTATGGGTGCATGGATTTAAGGCGATTATCGATGTCATCCGTGTGCAGCACTTTGCCGTTTTGCGTATCAATTACCAACATTTGGCCAGGACCTACACGGCCTTTTGACACAACATCTTCTGACTTGTAGCCGTAAGTACCGACTTCAGAAGCAAGCGTAATAAAGCCGTTTTTAGTAATGACCCAACGAGCAGGACGCAAACCGTTACGATCAAGCATACAAATAGCATGACGTCCGTCGGTCATTACCAAACCAGCTGGGCCGTCCCAAGGATCCATGTGCATAGAGTTGTACTGGTAGAAAGCACGCAACTCTGGATCCATGTTTTCAACGTTTTGCCACGCTGGTGGAATGATCAAACGCGCAGCGCGGAAAATATCCACGCCACCAGTTACCAAAACTTCCAACATGTTATCCATGGAAGAAGAGTCAGAACCCGTTAAGTTAACAATAGGCTGAAGGTCTTGTAGTTCAGGAATCAAAGGCGTGCGTAGCTTGCTGCTACGAGCCAATGCCCAGTTACGGTTACCTTCGATGGTATTGATCTCACCGTTGTGAGCAAGCATGCGGAACGGTTGTGCCAAAGGCCACTTAGGAAGCGTATTAGTAGAGAAACGTTGGTGGAAAACACAAATCGCTGTTTGCATTTTTTCGTTGCCCAAATCTTTATAAAAGAAAGGCAAGTCCACTGGCATCATCAAACCTTTGTATGCCAATACTTTGTCAGACAAAGAACAGATGTAGAAGTTTTCGTATTGCGCTAACGCGATTTCAGTTTGGCGACGAGCGACAAACAAACGTGTTGCGAAAGTACGGGCATCCATACGGTTGCTATCAACAAATACTTGCTCGATACGAGGCAAGCAATCCATCGCGATAACACCAAGGCAAGACGCATCGATTGGCACTTCACGCCAACCCACTACATTCAAACCCTCATCAGTCAATTTTTTCGTCAAAGTCTCACGTTGCTCACTTGCAAGCGCGTCATCTTGATCAAGAAACACCATGCCGATGCCATAAAGGTCAGACAAGGTGTGATTAAATAAAGCGTGTGCTTCACCACGTAAAAATAGATCCGGCTTTTGGATAAGAAGACCACAGCCGTCACCTGTTTTGCCATCAGCGGCGATGCCGCCACGGTGTGTCATACATGTCAAAGACTCAATGGCTGTCTTAAGTAATTCATGGCTAGTATTGCCTTCCATGTGAGCAATTAAGCCAAAGCCACAGTTGTCTTTGAACTCGCCAGGACGATAAAGGCCTGCATTCATACACCAACTCCCACAGTTGAAACGTAAAAAATAAAATTAGATATAAATTCGATTATCAAGTGGCTGGGCTAAAAAGCGAAAGCGTGAAAGAACTCGCTTCGAGAATGACTATCATCTACCCAAAATACCACCGAAATGGATGATCATACTACTCTGCCGAAGAGCACTACTCAAACGAGCATAGGCCTGACTTATGTTATTTTGGCGCTTTTTATAGGAGTTTTAGCGGCAAATAGCGAGGACTTAGAGAATTATCTATGGCTGGAGTTTTTCCAAACAGAAAATTCCACTGTTCATTCATGTTTTTCAGGGAATTACAGTGATTTTTACTAAATTGAGAGGTTTGCTATACAAAAGCCTCACAAAAAGAGGATTTGATGGCATTTTATACGCTTTGAATCAGAAGAAAACTCGGTATTGTCGAGATAAAACATAAACTGCAAACGTAAAATAGCATGAGATGCTTTGCACAAAGTCACGAACGAAGCTAAAGACTAGACAAAGGTCTCAGCAGATATCACTGGGCTTTCTTAATATCATCCTGAATACCACGAGCACTTCGCGCCCAAGGATTAAGGTCACGAATATCTTTAGGAAGAGATTCCGCTGCAGCTATCGCTTCGCTACGATTACGATAAGAACCATAAACCACGACAAACCAATCCTTGCCATTATGTTTTGACTTAAAATAACCAAAGGCATCCACACCGCCTTGATCACGAATAAAGTCCTGCACGGTTCCTTTATTGTGTGTTCCTAATAGCTGTAAGGTATAACGGTTTGGATTCTGGGATAGCCACCATTCCGTCTTATCAAAACGGTCTTGTGAGACTTTTAGGTTGGTTTGTTCATTTTTAGTTGGCACCATTTCAGTTGGTGCATCAACAGTAGGAGCGGCTTGCGCTAAAGGCGCCTCTGCACGAATAGGTGCAGTAGAAATAGCTGGGGTCATCATAGATGTAGCATTCGGCTGCTCAGTAGATGGAGCATTAGACATACTTATCGCAGGCAATGAAGAAGTACCAGCTGGGATAGGTGGAAGTATAATTTCACCTTCTTGGCCGATCTTACGCTGCATGGCATCAATGCGCGCAATCGTCTCCGCTGAGGATTGCCCCTGCCGTGAACTTAAAGGAATAACATTACTGGTTCTATCGGCCGTCGATGTCGAAGGCTTATCAGACTGTTTATCAGAGAATAATACCGCAACTAAAATGCCAAGCATAACCACGGAAAGCAGCGCCATATGCGCCAAAGGGAATCCCACAGCCAGATTAAAACGCATGGCAGATTTTGCAGGTTTATTACCATTGCCCATCATGGTCTGAGCAAGCTGGTTAATTCGACCGGGGTAACCACCAGACTCTTGATAAATTTGTTTCACTTGCTTGTCATTAAACGGCAAATTAATTCCACCGCCAACCGCGCGTACACGATGCAATAAGTAAGCACGTGTTTGCTCTAATGAATAAGGCGCTAAGGTAAATGAATGACTTAGTTGTTCATAACGAGAGCGCTGATAAGCATCAAGGTTACGTGATAAAGAGTATTCGCTGAACAACACAATATGAGGAACGGTTTGATTTTCAGTCGCCAATGACATCATGTCTAACAGCATGCTCACCGCATCTGTGTTTAGCTCTTGGGCATTATCAATTAACACCAATGCCGCTTGGCCTTTCTCATCTAAATCATGAGAAAACTTAAGCAAAGGGCCGAAAGTGGTTTCATTCGGAGGTTGTGTGAAATGACTAGCAAAACCAGCATATATAGCTTGTAGCAATTGCCCTGCCGTCATCAGCATAGTCGCTTTAACGTGACTAACAACAGTGGTGTCATCTTGATGACGAGCAAATTCCATCAAAAAACGACTTTTGCCACTGCCTTGTGGCCCTTGAACCACAGACAGTAAACTACTGTAGCGACTCAAATGCTCAAGCAAAGCCAGTTGCTGATTACCTTCTTCAGACGCAAAATAAAGCGATGCATCCTTCGAGCCAAAAGGATCCCTCAGCGTTGCTTTTGGGGGCTGATTAAGCGCATCCTCTAGATCAAACTGAAAGTCTGGCTTAGACATAGTCGTCCTTCAACATTAAATAACTAACAAGATTAAGCAAGGCTAGCTTGTTTACTCGCTTCAAGTGCATCCAAAAGACAGGAATTAAAGTCTTCCATCGGAAAATCCGATGTTACGATCGCATCACCCAATGCACCAAGCAGAACCAAACGCAAGCTTCCATCCAATACTTTTTTATCTAACGCCATGCGTTCAACAAAGCACTCGACCGTCATCTCGGCAGGCGGTAAGACTGGTAAATTTGCCGCTTGAAATAGCGCTACGGAACGACAGATATCTTGTTCCGTTAAATTCCCCATACGCCAAGAAAGATCAATCGCTAACATACTACCAGCAGCAACAGCTTCACCGTGCAACCAATTGCCGTAGCCCATTTCTGTTTCAATCGCATGACCAAACGTATGGCCTAGGTTTAAAATAGCACGAATGCCACCTTCTCTCTCGTCTTGTGCAACCACATTGGCTTTAGCCAAACAAGAACGATAAATAGCATCGCTAATTTTATCGCTATCCAACGTCATTAACTGAGGCATCTCTTGCTCTAACCAATCAAAAAATGGCACATCGCAAATCAAACCGTATTTGATGACTTCCGCCATGCCTGCTGACAGTTCACGCTGCGGCAAGCTCAACAAGGTTTCAGTATCGATAATCACAGCTTGAGGCTGATAAAACGCACCTATCATGTTTTTTCCAAGCGGATGATTCACACCTGTTTTTCCGCCGACAGAAGAATCAACTTGAGACAATAAAGTCGTTGGCACTTGAATAAAAGGCACACCTCGCTGATACGTCGCGGCTGCAAACCCAGCCATATCACCAACTACACCACCGCCCAAAGCGATAACGGTAGTAGTTCGATTATGCTTTGCTTCCAATAAAGCAGACATGATCATGCCGTAAGTTTCTAGCGTTTTATATACCTCACCATCAGGCAAAATACAGGTATCAACTTTATAATCTACTGATAGCATTGACACAATGGGTTCTAGATATAAAGGCGCAATGGTCTCATTGGTTACTATCATGACTTGTTTGCCATGAATCGCATCATCAAAAAGGGCTTTCTGCTGACGAATACCGCTACCAATAAAAATAGGGTAGCTACGATCGCCAAGGTCAACGGTTAACGTGCGCATTAGGATACAGTTATCTCCATTTTAAGATGGCGCTTGATTGCATCTAGCACCTTATTAGCGACAGAACGAGGGTGACGAGAATCTGTTTCAATAACTAAAGTAGCTACTTCTCTATATAGAGGATCACGTACTTCAAATAATTTTTTTAACGTTGCTCGCGGATCACCAGTTTGTAAAAGAGGTCGATGAGTACTTTTTGAGGTGCGATATAATTGTTGAGCAACAGAAGCGTACAAATACACCACTAGCGCATTTTCTCGAAGAATATCTCTATTTTCTTCGCGCATCACAATGCCGCCACCGGTTGCTAACACACAATCACCAGTGTCCGATTCTGCTATTGAGGCCAGCGCTTGAGTTTCACGCTTACGAAAACCGTCTTCACCTTCCCGTTCAAAAATCCAAGGAATGTCTGCGCCGGCATTGTCTTCTATGACTTTATCGAGATCATAAAATTCTTTGCCCATCGATTGAGAAATCAAACGGCCTATCGTCGTTTTTCCTGCGCCCATCGGGCCTACTAAAATAATATTGGGGGCTTTTATCATTGTATTCAATTACGTCGGAATTAAGCAGATTTAGACTGCGGCCTAGTTGACTGACATTTGTAGCAGCTTTGGTGTAATAAATACAAGTAATTCAACCTTTTCTTGCTGTTCTGATTGTCTTTTAAACAACTCACCTAACCAAGGAATGTCACTAAAGAAAGGAACCCGACTCTCGGATTCGAAACGCTCTTCTCGAAAAACCCCACCTAAAACAAGCGTTTCTTGGTTTTTCACTACAACCTGTGTTTTTAAACGATTGGTTTTTAAGCTAGGTACACCATTAACCAAGTCCCCCACAGAATCTTGATGAATCGTTAACGATAGTAAAATGTGCCCGCCGTCTTTTACAAAAGGAGTCACCTCCAACATGAGTGCCGCTTGGCGAAACTCAATACTCACCTTATCATCGCTAACCGTTTGATATGGGACCTCGGTTCCCGATTCAATTCGAGCAGGCAGCCCTTCGGAAGTGACAATTTTGGGCTTTGAAACTACATTAGCTAAGCCCTCGCTTTCCATCATATCCAAAGTAAGTGCCAATAAGCTAGAACCACCTATACTGGAAAAATCCAAATTCGTCGTTGGCGTCAACGCGCCTAAATCAACTGCACCTCCGATAGAGGATCGGACACCATCAGATAACTTAGCTTGCCAGTTCACCCCAAACTGCGATTGAGCTGTTCGACTTACTTGAGCAATTTGCGCACTGATTTCAATTTGTTTTAATGGTGTATCTAACCAATCAAGTGTTTCCTGAACCCCTTCTAAAGAAGCACAAGAATGGGCAATGATCGAATTAGTTCGATCATCCACAACTAAAGAAATAGATGGGTGCAAGGTTCGTAAATGTACACCAACATCTTTTGCTTTAGCATGTTTCAACACCCAATAAGATCTCTGACACACAACGGATGTACGTTCGATGCTTTCTGCTAAAGGTGTTTTTACGGGCATCAGCACCGCCACACGCCCTTGCCACTCAAGCTGAATATGTGGCGGCTGTGCAATTGCCTCCATCACATCTTTCCAGCTTGCACCTTTGATCGAAAGTGTTAATACATCATCAATTTCAGGACTAATCACCACGCTTTCATTCATTTGCGACGCTAGCCAAGGCAATACCTCTTGTAGCGAACGAGATTCAAAATAGACATCCATTGCCAATAAGGTACGTGGCATCATCAGAAAAAATACCAATAGCCATTGAAGCCGCAGCTTATTCATCCTGAGCTCCCTTTTTACGCACAACTAATGCCTGCTCAGAACCATCTTTTGCCATCAAGGTTACTCGATCAAAAGATACATCATTCACGGTTAAACCTGCATCTGGCAGCCAACTGCCCTCACTAACCCAATGACGAGCATTTTTGTATACAACTAACGCTGATGTGTTATCGCCTATTCGCATAGTCGACAATAGCTGCCAATCTTTTTGCTCAAAACGATTCATATATAACTTAGTGGGTAACCAATCATGGTACTCCCGATTCGCCTTAGGAATCTTAATCGCAAACAACAAGTGTCCTTGCCAATATCCATTGCTTTCTCTTTGCCAAGATGCGGCAAGCAAACCTAAAGCAAACTGTGTTTCAATTTTTTCCAGCACTATTTGCCACTCGATAAGAGAAGCTGAGCCATTGATAGACCATTGCGTTGGCACTCCATTTTTAGTGTCTTCCACTCTATGTTGTAGCCAAGACTCGTCAAGCAAGCGCATGTCGTGTAATTGATTCGCTTGTTGCTGCGTTTTTTTCCAATCATTCTCAGCTAGGGCTTTCAACTTAGATTGTCGATTTAAATCATCTTGAGCCTGTGATAAAAATGGATACCAAACGGCAACTTGCAAGAGAAGCAAAAGCAGCACCACGGAACCGTTGATATTTTTTAATAACACACCGTTAGTTTTTAAATACTTCGATAGAAACATCCACCACCTCCTTCTGATTCGTTGGAGAAGCAAAGCGATGCGGCTGTTGCTCGACTTCCCAGCGCCAGTCTGGGTTTTGTTGATGCCACCCCTCCAGTAAAAGTTCCAAATCTTGTGCAGGCAATGTCATTTGGAGAGAAGCTCGTTGCGCTTCACTTTCAAAATATCCGAGTCGAGCAGACATGGGCAAAGCCTGAACCAAGTTCAATACTGACGCAGAAAATTCATTGGAGTCATTAATCAACGACCATGCCGATTGAGTTGCTTGTATTTTTTGACGTGCAATCAACGCTTGTGCCGATTCTTGATGTAAGAAGAAAAAATAAACAGAAGCCACACTGTGAACCAGAAGGCTAAAAACGACTAAAGACCAACAAAGCCGTCGAGCTTTTAAACGTTTGCTTTTTTCTGGCTGATACACTGACAAAGCACGCTGTGAACAAGATGACCAAGACCTATTACGCGAATGAATTACTTCCCATTGCCCTATCGGCATAAGTAAACAAGATTGTGCAATCGACTGAAATGGCAAACACAGTTGTTGCGCCCACTCACTTGAGCAAGCAAAAGTCGTAAGTTGAGACTGCTGCTCTGGCAGTAACTCGTATTGATAACTAAACAGCAAACTATCGGGTGGTGAAAATGTCGTTTCTACGGCATAACTCAATGCAGCCAAAGGTAGTAACAATGAAGGTATAAGGTGATCAATCCTATGCTGTGACACAGATAACCAAGCATCAGGTACTAATATAATGATTCGACAGGCATCAATCGAGCGGTCTAGCGTTAAGCTCCGCTGAATCAGTTCTAACTGTGAGGAATTGGGTAGAGGTTCGTTATTTAATAAAGAGAAATCCACCAAGTTGGCGGTTTTACTAGAGTCATAAAATGTACATTCTTGAGCGGAGTAAACGGCTATAGAATAGGCATGCATGAGCTTCATCATTCATCCTTGAAATAGTAAGCAACAGAGTATTGTTTTCGGTTTGGCTTCCATGCCAAATATTTACCAAGATAACACGATTTGATGCAAAGTTAACCGCCTATTCTGTGGCCATCTTAGGTATAATGCCATTTTCTCACTCTGTATTAATTGAATTTATATGGCTAAGACACTCAAAATACTTTTTTTTCTCGGTCTGTTTGGAACACTTTGCGCGGTTGGCGTTACCTATGCGGTTTATTACAACGTAAAAGACCGTATTCCAACTGTCGCTGAACTAAAAGACATCGAGTTAAGAATCCCACTGCGTATCTACACCGCCGACAATAAATTAATTGGTGAGTTTGGAGAGCAGCGCCGTTCCCCTATCGATTATGCAGAAATTCCTCAAGATCTAGAGCATGCAATTTTAGCCGCAGAAGACACCAATTTTTATCACCATCCTGGCGTCGATATTCTGGGCTTGGGTCGAGCCGTCGTACAACTAATTACGACTGGGCAAAAACAAGGTGGTGGTAGCACTATCACCATGCAAGTAGCACGTAACTACTTCCTCTCATTTGAACAAACCTACACCCGTAAATTTACAGAAATCTTTATTGCCCTAAAGATGGAACGAGAGTTATCTAAACACGAAATACTTGAGTTGTACGTCAACAAAATCTACTTGGGTAATCGTGCCTATGGTTTCGAGGCAGCTGCTCAAGTCTATTATGGAAAAAATCTCGCGGAGCTTAATCTTGCGCAACTAGCTATGATCGCCGGCCTACCAAAAGCACCCTCTCGCTTTAACCCAGTCGTAAACCCTTCTCGTGCGCTAATTCGTCGTAACTGGATTCTACAACGTATGTTATCACTCGGCATGATTGATAAAAACGCATACCAAAATGCTGTTGAAGCACCGATCACCGCCAAGAACCATGGCGTCATGCCTGATATCGAAGCAGGCTACATCGCCGAAATGGTTCGCTCTGAGCTATACAGCACATTTGGAGACGATCTTTATAGCACTGGCATGACAGTCTATACGACCATTGATTCAGAACGCCAAAAAGCCGCGAACGAAGCCGTTTTCAATGGCGTTTTAGATTACGATATGCGCCACGGTTACCGTGGTTCTATTGAAACCCGTGTTGACTTGATTGATGCGCCATTAGAAGAGCAAGAAAAAGCTCTACAAGACGTAGAACGCTTCAAAAATTGGCAAACCGCCTTAGTTCTTTCAACCACAGAAACTACCGCTGACGTTCGTTTGGCTAATGGCCAACGCGCCACATTGCCATGGGACGCAGTCAAATGGGCAAGACCTTATATTAATGAGGACTCCCAAGGCGCTTCACCTTCCACCGTTTCGGATGTTTTGGTACCTGGCGATATTGTTCGTTTGCGCCCAGACAACCAGCAAAAATGGCTACTCGCGCAAAAACCTGAAGTACAAAGCGCACTCATTTCTTTGAACAGTAAAGACGGTGCAATCCAAGCTTTGGTGGGTGGTTTTAACTTCTACGAAAACAAATTCAATCGTGTTACTCAGTCTAAACGTCAGCCAGGTTCCAACTTTAAACCCTTCATTTACGCTAGTGCACTAGATCGAGGTTATACAGCTGCCAGTATTATCAATGATGCTCCCGTTGTCTTTAACGACACCAACCTAGCATCTGCATGGCGGCCAACCAATGACGGTGGCAAGTTCTATGGCCCAACCCGTTTACGTCAGGCACTTTACCGATCACAGAATATCGTCTCTGTTCGTTTGCTGGATGAAATGGGAGTTCGACCAACATTAGATTTCTTGCGCCGCTTTGGGTTTGATCCAAACGAGTTACCACATAACCTATCTTTATCTTTAGGTAGTGCAAACTTATCGCCACTGCAAATCGCAACTGGCTACGCCGTTTTTTCGAATGGCGGATACCAAGTACAACCTTATTTAATAGACAAAGTCATAGACAGAAATAACAAAACTCTATTCCAAGCCAACCCTGTGACAGTCTGCGTAACGTGCACTCCGTTAGAAAAAACGACGGATGGCGAACAACAAATGGGACTATTTAATACAACTGAAGGCATTCGTAGCTTGCCAATTGCACCGCAAGTGCTCGATCCAGAAGTGAATTACATAACTTACGATATGATGCGAGATGTTATTAAATACGGTACCGGTCGACGAGCACGAGTACTTCAGCGAGATGATCTCGCGGGGAAAACAGGTACAACAAACGATGGCCGTGATGCTTGGTTCTCGGGCTTCAACGGTAATCTAGTAACGTCTGTTTGGAGCGGCTTTGATAATTCATCACCTCTAGGACGTGGCGAATGGGGTGGCTCGGTTTCATTGCCGCCTTGGATTGATTACATGCGTGAAGCGCTAAAAGATACACCTCCTGATTTCGTGGCTAAACCGTCTTCTTTGGTAACAGTTAGAATCGATCCGAATACAGGTGAACGTGCGTTACCGGGACAATCTAATGCGATTTTTGAGATATTCAGAAAAGACCATGTGCCACCACAGCGCGATTTGAGCTTACCTACATTTAACAACAATATTGGTAACGAAGCGCAAGAAGAGAAACAAGAAAATAACGTGTTAGAAAACTTATTCTGATCTGGGCTTCTATTATTCTAACCAAAAACGCCAGCTTAAACGCTGGCGTTTTTATTACAGCAGTCAAATCCAAAGCCCTACCAAAAAGTAGCTAACTCCACTTAGGTTTAGGCGCTTGATAAGCTTGAAAAGCCGACACAAGTGTTTCCGGCGTGTTAACTTTGATGATCATATCTATATAAGACTGCTTCACAAAACCTGCCTGCTGCATACTTTCTACCATATTAAATAATGAATCGTAAAAACCATTTATATTATAAAAAGCACAAGGTTTACCATGTAGGCCGAGTTGTCCCCAAGTCCACACTTCAAACATTTCCTCTAGCGTCCCTACACCACCAGGAAGCGCCACAAAGGCATCGGCCAATTCACTCATCTTAGCCTTACGTTCATGCATATCGGCAACCACATACAGCTCGGTTAAACCTGTGTGAGCAATTTCCTTTAGCTTTAAATGCTGAGGAATGACACCAATCACCTTTCCGCCGGCCTGCAAAGCAGCGTTCGCAATAATGCCCATTAAACCTACATTACCCCCACCGTAGACAATGTCGATCCCTTGCTTGGCAAGATACACGCCCAAGGCTTTAACTCCATTGGCGTATTCAGGAGAATTTCCCTCAGCAGAACCACAATATATTGCTACTTTCATACTAACGCTCCTTGCTTCTATTTAACTAACGTCAATTTAGTCTTCAAAAAATAAGCCATCAAATGATCCACATAAAAAAGGCGACTCCTTATTCAGGAGTCGCCTTTTTAGCAAGATACTATTCGATTAAGCACCGAAGTGATCAAGATTCTCAAGTGGGTAAAAATCTGGGTATGGAAGCATAGCCACACCAGAATCAACCGCTGCACGAGCAACGGCTGCAGAAACAACGTTAAGCAAACGAGTATCCATTGGTTTTGGCAAAATGTACTCTTTACCAAAGCTCAAAGGTATACCGCCATAAGCTGCAACAACATCTGCAGGCGCTTCTTCTTTTGCAAGATCTTTAAGTGCATGAACTGCAGCCAACTTCATTTCTTCGTTGATCTTAGTCGCACGAACGTCTAAAGCACCTCGGAAGATGAAAGGGAAGCCAAGTACGTTGTTTACTTGGTTAGGGTAATCAGAACGGCCAGTCGCCATGATCAAATCATCACGAGTTGCACGTGCAAGCTCTGGATTGATCTCTGGATCAGGGTTCGAACAAGCAAAAACAATTGGATTAGCCGCCATTTTAGCAAGTTGATCAGCAGATAATAGATCTGGACCAGATACGCCGATAAACACATCTGCGCCTTCCATTGCATCATCAAGAGTGCGCTTGTCAGTATCAATCGCAAACATTGCTTTGAACTGATTCAAATCAGTACGGCCAGAGTGAATAACACCGTTACGGTCAAGAACGAAAATGTTTTCGCGCTGTGCACCACAAGCAATGATCAGCTTCATACAAGCTGTCGCTGCTGCACCAGCACCTAGACAAACGATTTTAGCATCAGCAATGTCTTTACCTTGAAGCTCAAGCGCATTCAAAAGACCAGCTGCTGTCACAATCGCAGTACCGTGTTGGTCGTCATGGAAAACAGGGATAGAACAACGTTCAATCAACTGACGTTCGATTTCAAAACACTCTGGTGCTTTGATGTCTTCTAAGTTGATGCCGCCGTAAGTGTTTGCAATACGAGCAACGGTATCAATGAATGCTTGTGGGCTTTCAGATTCAACTTCCACATCAACAGAGTTAATGCCAGCAAAACGCTTAAACAATAAACCTTTACCTTCCATTACTGGCTTACTTGCCAATGGACCTAGATTACCCAATCCAAGAATCGCCGTACCATCAGAAATAACAGCTACTAAGTTGCCTTTACCAGTGTAACGGTATGCAGCTTCTGGGTCTTTTGCGATTTCACGACAAGGCTCAGCCACACCTGGGCTGTAAGCTAGAGAAAGGTCACGAGCGGTCGCTGTTGGTTTAGTAATAGTTACGCTCAGTTTTCCTGGAACTGGATACTCATGGTAGTCCAGTGCAGCTTGCTTTATATCTTCTGCCATTATGATGTTTCCGTCTATTTGGTGTAATTAATTAGTTTTATCATAGCCAAACTGGGCCTTGTTCCCAAGCCTACAAAAGCTTCGAAAGTGGCACCTTATAATTTTGTGTCGTCAGAATAATCGATCTACTCAATACTTTAAAGCGTAAAACCATAGGAATATTCTATCAATCACTGATCGAGAGAAGCTTTGATTTCAAGCAAGTCATTGGGATGTCTTACAGAAAGTACCCAAGACTTAAAGTCTGAATGGCGACTTTTCCTTTGATGTTGCCAACCACGCACTTCAATTTCCTTACCCTCAAGATAAAATACTTTTTGAGAAGGCCAATAATCTGTGACGTAAGATGGCAAATTGATTACTAGATCCTGATCGGTTTCTAGCCACCAACCTCCTCGGTTCTGAGTAATTGAAGTGATGTTGACACGAGAGATTGCAAATCCAGCTTTTGGCTGCCATTGCAAATTTTGCTGCCATAATCCCTTATGCGCATTGCGAGCTGCGTTTTCAGCCGCCTCAAAACAGTCTTGATAGGCTAAGTTTGGAGGGACAGCAATACGATAACCAAGTCCTTCGGATAGTAACTGACTCGTCAGTGAAATACGATCTTTATCGAAAAGGTAGTACAAATAACGACCGTATCTGTCTTGATCATTTTTAGCTCTTTGTAGGTAGACAAATTGATCGAGGCGGGAGCGAACGAAATCTGTCGCAGCTACAGCATAAGGCTCATGATTGCCTTTTTTGTGGTCAAGTTCTGGTGTATCTATACCCATCAGCCGAACTTTTCGGCCATCGGTAAGATGTATGGTGTCACCATCAACCACTCGTTTGATCTGAGCTTTTTCAAGTTCGCCTGTTGCCGTACAGGCTTCATTGGCTTGAACAGCAAGGGACAAAAACAAAAAAGGCGCCAAGAGAACTTGGCGCCTTTTTAAAGCGATCACTATCATGCCACCAATTACTTAGTAGTACGACGTGCTCCGAAACGTTTGTTGAAGCGATCAACACGACCACCAGTATCAACCATTTTCTGTTGACCTGTGTAGAATGGGTGACAGTTGCTGCATACGTCGACGTGAAGGTCGCTACCTAAAGTAGAATTTAGGTTTAGAGTATTACCACAAGTACAAGTTGCAGTAACCGCAGAGTAATTTGGGTGGATATCTTTTTTCATCGTATTTACCTTTAGGTTTGGTGTGCCGCCACTTGATCGATATTAATGGGCTATTGCCGCGTCAAGCACCGCACGTTTCGTTGTACAGACATTGTACAGTGGAGCCAAGAGTCGCGTATTTTAGGGATCTATTGCCAAATCAGCAACCTTTTTTCATGCTTTTCTCATAAAATTGTGACTCGCACCGACCCACTACTCTGACGTACACTTAAGAAATGATCAAGACATCCTATTTTTGCTTTACTAAACAAGGTCTAACCTAACGCATGTCCGAGGCGCTTCTTACTCCTTATTCTTTCATCAAAGTCGCTTTGCCTGTGCCAATGCGCACACTGTTTGACTATAAAGTCCCCAAAGCGATTGCCCTAAGACACGAGCTGAAACCTGGAATGCGTGTCAAAGTTCCTTTTGGTAAAAGTAGTCGTCTTGGAGTGATTGTCGCACTAAGCGAAACCAGTGACTGGGATCCAGAGCAAGTCAAACCACTGACATCAATGCACGATCAAAGCCCAGTGATTACCGAAGAGCTGATGGCATTATGTGAATGGGCCGCACGTTACTATCATCATCCGATTGGCGATGTCATCTTTCATGCTTTGCCTGTTCTGCTGCGCAAAGGTGAAAGTGCTGAATTCCGTACGGAAAACTGGTGGCTAACCACACCTGAAGGGCAATCACTGCCTCTAGAACAACTTAGCCGGGCACCACGCCAACAAGATTTTTTAAAAGCCGTACAACAGCACCCCAATGGTTTAAGCCAACATGCTGCATCTGTGTTAGATCTTGCTCCAGCGGCAGGAAAAAGTTTGGAAGAAAAAGGTTTATTACGCCGAGAGCCACGCTCCTTCAACAAAGGAGGTGAAAAGCACGCACACCAAACTCAAGTACCTCCGACACTCAATCCTGAACAAATGCGCGCCACCGAACATTTATTGGATTATCGACATCAATTTAACGTCACTTTGTTAGACGGTGTGACAGGCAGTGGCAAAACCGAAGTATTTTTGCGCGCCATGGAACGCCTGATCGAAGAAGGTAAACAAATTCTAGTGATGGTGCCGGAAATTGGCCTGACACCTCAAACGCTGAAACGTTTTGAAATTCGCTTCAATACAGACATCGTCTTAATGCATTCCAGCATGAGCGACCGAGAACGCCTGGATGCTTGGCTATTGGCTGCAAGCGGCCATGCCAAAATCATTATCGGTACAAGATCTGCGGCTTTTATCCCCGCACCAAACCTTGGCATGATAGTGATTGACGAAGAACACGATACATCTTACAAACAACATGAAGGTTTCCGTTACCACGCTCGTGATCTTGCCGTTAAACGCGCTCAAGCACTAAATATTCCGGTGCTACTTGCCTCGGCTACACCGTCTTATGAGAGCCTAACCAACGCCCTGCAAAAGCGCTTTGCTTGGCTCAAACTTCGTCAACGAGCAGGCAATGCCCATATCCCAGAAATGGAAAGAGTGGACCTAAGAGGCAAGACTCTCATTCATGGTTTTAGCGAACATGCTCTTGCCAGTATGAAACTGTGTTTAGAACGCAAAGAACAAGTCTTGGTGTTCCTAAACCGCCGCGGCTACGCGCCAACCTTAATGTGCCACCAATGTGGCTGGATTGCCGCTTGTGATCATTGCGACGTTAACCTCACCGTACACAAACGTGCTAACAAACTACACTGCCACCATTGCGACACACAAAAAGCATTGATTCATACTTGCCCTGAATGTCAGTCTGAAGAGCTATTTACCGTCGGTGAAGGTACAGAGCAAATTGAAACCCAACTGAGTACACTTTTTAAAGAAGTACCTATTTTACGCATAGACCGTGATAGCACTCAGCGAAAATCTGCTATGGCAAAGCTGACTCAAAAAATCCATGAGCATGATCAGGCGATTCTAATCGGTACACAAATGCTGGCGAAAGGCCATCATTTTCCTAACGTTACACTCGTCATTATCATGGACGCTGACGCGGGTCTGTTCTCTTCCGATTTTCGCGGCATGGAGCGCACCGCTCAGCTCATCACTCAAGTCGCAGGTCGTGCTGGTCGTGCCAAGAAACCGGGGCACGTATTACTACAAACCTATCATCCCGACCATGCGGCTATCGAATGTTTATGCAATCTCGGTTACGAACACTTTGCTATTGATGGTTTGGCCGAACGTAAATCTCTTTCGCTTCCGCCCTTTTATCATCAAGTCATCATTCGCGCCGAATCGGGTAATGAACAAGAAGCCATGCAGCTCTTATCCGCCATGAGAAATGATCTTGAGCCCTACTTTGCCAAAGACGTTTATCTGGTTGGTCCGTATGCTGCCATCATTGTTCGCAAAGCAGGACAGCATCGCGCTCTGATTTCGATCAAAGCCGCTCAGCGTGGGCCTTTGCATCAAGCGACGCAAATGATGACCGAATGGTTAGAACAATCCACAAAACAACATAGAATTCGTTTTGCAATTGACGTCGATCCACTGGAAACTTACTGATCTTGCACGCATAATGTGCGCAACTCACACTCTGTTTATTTATTTACGCTAAAGCTAAAAGCAAAAAGCCCAAATTATGTTTAATCCCGTTCAAATTGCAGCAAAAGGAAGTCGCCCAAAGAAAGGGGCAACACGTCGAACACCGCCACCGCCGAAACGCAAAACTGCGTGGTGGTTATGGCTTCTGGTCCCCGCTATCCTCGTGGCTTTTATTTACGGGTTAACGCAACTAAATCAAGTCGCTCCCAAACCAAAACCGATAGTAATAGAAAAACCCAAAGCCGCAGCACCTAAACCCAAGCCAACAGCTGCACAGGTAAAAGAGAAAGCGCCTATACCAGTGCCAGTAGCACCGAAAAAAGACACCTTTGAGTTTTACCAAATATTGCAGAATAGCGAAGTAGATACCAGTCATGTAGACGCTTATCAGTCGACACCTCGTGGCGAGCAAGATTTTTATTACATGCTGCAAGCGGCCTCATTCCGTAGCCCAGAAGATGCCGACCGCATGCGCGCAAAACTGATTATATCAGGCATGGTAGAAGCCAGTGTTCGCAAAACTATCGGCCAAGGCGAACAACCTTGGTATCGTGTTGTACTTGGTCCTTATGAATCACGCTCAAAAATGAACCGAGCAGAAGACAAACTCGTTTCAATGGAAATATCGCCCTACTCTTATAAAGTCAAAAAAGAGTAATAGCCTTTTCTACCGTCTCGTATAGATTGCATACAGAAAGTGAAAGCTTCCACTGTATGCAATCATCGCTTGAAATCCTATCGCTTGCCCCCATTTCGTTAGAATCGAAACTGGAGTAGACCATGACAACGATTCTTACTGTACGCAAAGGCAACCAAGTCGTCGTAGGCGGCGATGGACAAGTATCTTTAGGCAACACTGTGATGAAAGGCAACGCTCGTAAAGTACGTCGTCTATATCGTGGTGAAGTGATTGCTGGCTTCGCTGGCGGTACAGCGGATGCTTTTACCCTATTCGAACGCTTCGAAGGTCAGCTAGAAAAACACCAAGGCCATCTAGTGCGTGCCGCGGTGGATCTTGCCAAAGACTGGCGTTCAGACCGAGCATTACGCAAGCTAGAAGCTATGCTCATTGTCGCCAACAAAGATAGTACCCTCATAATTACCGGCACTGGCGATGTGGTCGAGCCACAACACGGCGCATTAGCCATTGGCTCAGGTGGCAACTTCGCAGAAGCGGCGGCTCGCGCCTTGATTGACAACACTGACTTATCCGCCAAAGAAATCGTTGAGAAAAGCCTCAACATCGCTGCTGATATTTGTGTGTTCACTAATCACAGCTTAACTATCGAAGAAATCACTATAGATGCACAGCTTGAAGATAAGTCTAAGTAACATTCTATCAATATAGAAAAGCAGACTTTCAAGCGACACAACCATCATTCAAGAACACATCATTCAAGAACATAGAAGAGAATTGATAATGAGCAGCATGACCCCAAGAGAGACGGTTAACGCCTTAGACAACCACATTATTGGTCAGCAAAAAGCAAAGCGTGCGGTCGCTATCGCACTGCGTAATCGCTGGCGTCGCATGCAACTTCCTGAAGAAATGCGTGCGGAAGTCACCCCTAAAAATATTTTGATGATAGGGCCAACCGGTGTTGGTAAAACCGAAATAGCGCGTCGTTTGGCCAAGCTATCCAACGCGCCTTTCATCAAGATCGAAGCGACTAAATTCACCGAAGTTGGCTATGTTGGTCGCGATGTTGAGTCGATCATCCGTGATTTGGTAGAAATGGCTATCAAGATGTTTCGTGAACAAGAAACCGCAAAACTGCGTCACAAAGCCGAAGACGCTGCGGAAGACCGCATTCTAGATGTGCTATTACCACCAGCTCGTGGCGGCGATCCGGAACTAGAAGACAACAGCACGCGCCAAACTTTTCGTAAGAAATTACGCGAAGGTCAGTTGGATGACAAAGAAATCGATATTGACGTTGCCGATTCGCCAATGGGTGTAGAAATCATGACACCGCCAGGCATGGAAGAAATGACCAGCCAACTGCAAAACATGTTTTCTAGCTTTGGTTCACAAAAAACCAAAAAGCGTAAAATGAAAGTCAAAGAAGCATTACGACAAGTTCGTGACGAAGAAGCCGCAAAACTAGTCAATGAAGAAGAGCTAAAAGCCCGAGCTGTTGAAGCAGTTGAGCAAAACGGCATCGTGTTCTTAGATGAAATCGATAAAGTAGCGAAAAGCTCTGAACGCTCTGGCGGCGAAGTATCCCGCGAAGGCGTGCAGCGCGATTTATTGCCTTTGGTCGAAGGTTGTACCGTCAGCACAAAATACGGCATGATCAAAACCGATCACATCCTATTTATTGCGTCTGGTGCATTCCACTTGTCTAAGCCATCGGATTTGATTCCTGAGCTACAAGGTCGCTTACCAATTCGTGTTGAGCTAGATGCGCTAACCGTAGACGATTTTAAACGTATCTTGGTAGAGCCAAGCATGTCTTTAACCAAGCAATATGTGGCGCTCGCTAAAACAGAGCACATCAACTTGAACTTCACCGAAGAAGGCATTCAACGCATTGCAGAGATCGCTTTTCAAGTGAACGAGCGCACAGAAAACATCGGTGCGCGTCGATTACATACGGTACTTGAGCGCCTGCTTGAGGAGGTGTCTTATTCCGCCAGCGACATGCCGAATGATCAAACTGTCGACATTACCGCTGCATACGTTGATGAACAGCTTGGAGAAATCGCTGAAAACGAAGACTTGAGCCAATACATTTTGTAATTGACTCATCCTTCTTACAAAAAAAGCTCTTCTAAAAAATAGCCCCTTTATTGAAGGGGCTTTTATAGGAAAAAACCATGGCAACGCCAGCGCCTACGACTATTAATTACCACAAGCAATCCCGTGAATTGGCGCTCACTTTCGCCGATGGCCAAGCATTTCGTCTCAGCGCAGAGTTCTTACGAATTCATTCGCCTTCTGCCGAAGTGCGCGGTCACGGTATGCAAATGCCAATTTTGCAATACGGCAAAAAACAAGTTGCCATCAATAATATCGAAGGCGCGGGCAATTATGCGCTGAAGATTTCCTTCGATGATGGTCACGATACCGGCCTCTATACTTGGGAATATCTCTACAATATTGGCAAAAATCACGACGAACTATGGCAAATGTACCTAGATCGCCTTGAAAAAGAAGGCCAGACGCGTGACACTTCTGTGATTCAAATTCACCAGCTTTAGTTTTAACCGCATTCAAGCAATCATCGGGAAGATTTTTATGGGCTCACTCAGTTTATCGGCGCTCAGCGCTATTGAAAATGCAATCAATCTCGCCCTTAAACAAGACACACCTTCCCAAGATCGCCTAAGCAAATTAGCAGGGCAACAAGTTTTTCTTTATGTGGAAGACTTCTCCTTTATTTTACAGATTCATATTCTCGAACAAGGCGTGATGCTGAATCGCCCAGAAAACCTAGACGAGATTGAACTAGATCCACGATTAGACACTCTTGTGCAAGGTCCAAGCGCAGCGTACCGAAAATTACTTGAAGGCGATGGTTTCTTTGATGGCGATTTACGCATTCAAGGCAATGCTCAAGCCTTAATGACTCTGCATAAAGTGATGGAAAATTTTGAATTTGATTGGGAAGGGTTACTTGCTGATCACATTGGCGACTTATCCGCGGCCGCCTTGGCGCGCCTACTTCGCGCTCAATGGTCTTGGAGCAAAGAATTCGCTACTAATGCCAGAATGCAGATGGTTCATCACCTACAAACCGACAGCCAGTTACTGCCAAGCAAAATTGAATTCGACAACTTCGTCGATGAAATGGAACGCTTCGGCACCTTGCTTGATCGTGCTGAAGCCAAGTTAAAACTGGCTGAGCGTAGCCGTATTTAGAAAAATATAAATCAAAGTCAGAATGTCTAACGATTCTGACTTTGATGATACGTTAGTTTAAAAATGAGCCTTTTTATTACTAAGGTGTAGCGACAATTTCAACCATCTCATTCGCTTTAAAATAACGCCTAGCAGCCGCATTAACTTTCTCTAGACTTGCCTCAGCATACGCCTTGTTACGAACAGCCCATGTCTCCATTTTCGTTCCTTCAGCCAGTTGTTTCGGTAGTAATCCAAGAATCTTTTTATCGTCGTTTAAAGCACGACGTCGCTTGCCCAGAATGGTCGACTTAGCGAGATCCAACTCGTATTGGGAAATACCAAACTCTGCTATACGATTCACCTCTTCTTTAACGATATCCGCTAACCGCACACCTTGACCTGCGGAAAAGTCTCCTCGAATACTAACGAAAGCATGGTCACCTTGAGTTGGCACTCGTATAGACGAACGAATGTCATAGGTAAGCTGCTCTTGCTCACGCAGGCGTTTGCCCAAGCGTGAGGCTAACGGGTTTCGACCGAGTATGTGTTCAACGATAAATAGCTCCACATTCTCCTCTGTATCAGTATTAGCAGAAAAGTAGATCCGCCCTTGGTAATAGCCGCCAGTTTTCCCGGCTCGAACCTCTTGCCTAACGGGGGATTGATGACGATGTTTAGCTATGACCAACTGATAAGGAGAAGGACTCATCCAGCTGCCAAATAAAGTTTCCAACGTTTCTTTAGTTTGCTCAGAATCAAAGTTTCCACTTAGAGCGACCTCTCCGTACTGAGCACCATAGTAGTCTTGATGAAATTGTTGAACATCTTCCATAGTCACTTTTTTTAGAAGCTGCTGCATGTCATTGGACTCAATATTACGTCGAATATCGTACTGCGGATAATCCTGTTCTGTGTAGCGTTGCAAAGCTCTATTTGCAACATTAGAAGGTTGGTATACTGGGGTCATTAAAGCTTGCATTTGCTGCCTTTTAACCAAATCAAACTCGCTCTTAGGAAAGGCTGGCTCTCTTAATACCTCAGAGATTAAGTGTAATACTTCAGTTACATTTTCTTTTGGACTCGCAAAGTTCACACTGAGCATTCCTTGCTTAGGCATGATTTGAAAGCCTGCACCTAACTGGTTCACTTTATCCACTAACTCTTGATAGCTACGCTTTTGCGTGCCTCTTATAATTAAAGTACCTGCTAGATCTGATAATGCTTGGGTACCCTTTAAGTTTTCTATATTACCAAAGCGTAGGTTTAAATGTCCTCGAACCAGATCTTCACTTTCAGGCAATGAACGCAAAGCTACTTTCATTCCATTACTCAGTTCACCACGCTGAATACTTGTTTCTATGGTTCGAATGTAAGCATTAAACTCTGCGACATCCGGTATCTCTACCTCCGCCATTATTTTCTCGCTAGCAGAAGCTGTTAAGTCTGCTTTTACTAGTGCTACATCTCTGTCATTTCTCGATAATTCTTGAGTTTTATCCGAAAAACTATCTAGCTCTTCTTCCAACGTTGTTAGCAACATGCCTACAACAGGTACTTTATCCGCAAATAGTTTTTCAATATCAGTCTGAACTTGCGATGGTACTAACTTTTCCACCTGATCATGGCGCTGAAAATGGAGCAACCAATTATCATGTGCGACCGCTTCAGAGAGTACGTCAGATAAACTGGCAGTATCATTCAAAATTAAATCTTTAAGTGGGCGCCTGCTTGTCTGAATACGGGCTAACTCTTCCGCTAATATTGGCTCCTCTTGCAGCCGTTTTATCTGGACCATCAGTTCTTGCTGAATAACCTGCATTGACTGGCCTTGCCCTAATACTGCCCCAATTATAACTTGCCCGCCTTGTCGAAAAAGTTGGGGGATGACAAAAACAGATTGGGCCTTTCCTGATGTCACAAGCGAATGATAAAGCCGTCCATGAGGCTCACCCGCTAACATTTCAGCGAGTATAATTACCGCATCATTACGATTATCCTGACTAGGCGGTAACTCATACCCTAAAGCCAATATGTTAATCTCTCCTTGCTGAACCTGAATGGTACTTCCAGTATTTTTCGGGGACATATATTCGATGCGATTAATGACATGGAAAGAAGGCTTAATCTTCGCGAATAGATCATTCACGGATGAAAGTGCTTGGTCCACTTCAAAGCCACCAGTCAACACAAGTACGGCATTATTAGGTTGGTAATAATGGTCATGAAATTGACGTAAATCTTTAAGTGTTACGTTACTCAATTCATCATAACTACCCATAACAGAGCGACCATAGAACTTTCCATCCCACGCCTCTGCCAGCAGCTGCTGACTAAACATCGCTAATGAGTCATTTTGTGCTCGGGTAATCTCTTGACGAACTACCTCTAATTCAGCACTCATGTCCGATTCCGAAAATACAGGCGCAACCATGCGCTCCGCCTCCAGTTCTAACAAAAAATCTAACTTCCTCTGGTCTGCACTGAACATAGCTGAATAACGAGTTCGATCAAAACTGGTCGTTGCATTGAACTGAATACCTTGCTCTTGCAAACCTGCCAGAAGCTGCGGCCCTGTGCGCTGCGTTGTACCCTTAAACATCATGTGCTCAAGAAAATGCGCCGTACCAGAAGCGCCTTCAGGGTCAGCTAAACTGCCTGTCAAATACACAAGGTCGGCATGAATAACTTTCTGATCAGAATCGGGGGCTAACAAAATGCTCATGCCATTTTTTAACCGGTACTCGTAAATTCCATCCCAACTTCTGATCAGTTCGGGTGAGGCTTTTGTTTGAGAAAAAACAAAAACGAATAAAACAAACACTATATACCGCAACATTAGCTTATCCTTATTAGCCATTATGCAACTTCGTCTGCATCTAGACGAATGTCTTCTGTTATCTTTCCTTGCTCGAGATGAATAATCCGAGAAACCATGGCAACCGTTTCTCTACGGTGGGCAATAACGACTCGTGTCATGGACAATGACTGTAAGTTACTCACAACATGCTGTTCGCCATGTAAATCTAAATGGCTGGTCGCCTCATCCAATGCCAAAATACTAGGTTGCTTATACAACGCTCTTGCTAATAACAGCCGCTGCTTTTGTCCACCGGATAAACCACTCCCCATTTCAGCGACTAACGTTTGGTAGCCCATTGGCATATTTATAATAGCTTTATGAATATTGGCTTGCTGTGCAGCGGTTTCGATACGCTCTTGGGTTGAGCCAGCCTCGAAACACGCTATATTTTCAGCAAGAGAACCAGCCATGAGCTGATCATCCTGCATCACCACACCAACTATATTCCTTAAAGCCGTTGGTCCCAGCTGACGAATCGAAATACCACCGATACGAATATCACCCTCGGTTGGTTCTAACAGCCCTAACATGAGCTTAAATAAAGTAGACTTGCCGCAGCCAGAACGACCGACTAGGGCAACCGCATCACCAGCCTCAATTGTGAAGGATAGATCTTTAATGACCCAACGCTCGCCATCAGCATATCGAAAAGACACATTTTTAAACTCGATACGTGGCTCTATCCTGCTAAGATCCGTTTCGATTGCAATATCTGACTCTGGTGTTTCAAGAGCAATATCGGCCAAGCGCTCCCCATGCAAAGATAGCATTTTGATTTCAATTCCAAGATCGATCAGCTTGCTTGCGCGAGTAGTAAATTGACTTTTGTAAGCAAGGAACGCCAACAACATCCCTAATGTTAGGGTGTTACCTAAAACCGCAACTCCACCGACGTACAGAAGCAACATTCCCTCTAAACCAAAAATTAACGTATTGCAGCCACCAAATACCAACAACATTTTTTGGGTTCTAAGATCTCGATTCTGCACATCGGTCAGTAAGTTTTGCCAAGTAGCCAATCGTAAGGGTGTTGAATTGAAGAGTTTCAGAGGCTGGACAGCACGAATAGTTTCTAAAAAATACGCATTTTCTCTTGTCGCTAAAACGATACGCTCTTCCATAGCATTTCGTAAGGGCACATAAAAAGCCCAACGAAGAAGTACATATAACGCAACCGCAGTCAGAACGATCACAGTCAACATTTTACTATAGAGTGTCATCAGTGTGAGCGTGATCAAAGCAACCAGTGCATCAAGCAAGATAGTCACAGCACCATTTGTAATAACGGCACGAATAGCATCTAAGGATTGAAAGCGGGCCGTAATATCACCCAAATGCCGTTTTTCAAAAAAAGACCAAGGTAGTCTCAATAAGTGGTGAAAAAAATTGCTGGTCCATTGCAGCGTCAGTTGTTGGTTTAGCCTGAGCCCCATCCATCCCCTTGCCATACGCAAGACAAAGTCAATCACCAACAAAAGGCAACCACCGATGACAACTAACAACAATAAATCATAATCAGCCGAAACCAAGGCATGATCAACAACCCATTGCATAACTTGTGGCGATAACAGAGCAACAACTTCTAAAGCCAAAGCAAGCATAAGGATATTTACCAGAGCCCGTTTTAAACCAAGAACATGTCCAGTTAATTCGCGAAGTCGTAAACGAGGCTTCTTTTCTGCAGACTGGAATCTTGAATTTGGCGTCAGTTCTAAAGCAACCCCAGTAAAGCAACGAGAGACCTCGTCCATTGTTAATGTTCTTCGTCCCGCAGCAGGGTCCAGAATCGTCACCTTCTGCGCCCCTACCTTTTCTAGCACAACAAAATGATTCAAGCTCCAATGGAGGATGCAAGGCAGACGAAGTTGCTTCAACTCATCTAATTCCAACCGAACTGGGCGACTAGAAAAATCTAATGACTGCGCATAATGAAGGATTTGTGGAAGACTGGTACCTTTAACTGAGATAGAAAAGCGTCGCCGTAGGGTTGGAAGATCTAAATGCGAGCCATAAGCACTGGCAATCATAACAAGACAAGCAAGTCCGCATTCATGGCTTTCTGATTGAAGAATAGCTTTCATTTTATCAAACCATGTTTAGGGTAGCATTATTCTTTTCCGAACCAATAACCACACCGTCAGAAACTGAAATCAACTCTAGTACATCATTCAATGCAAGTTGAAATAATAACTCGTGAAGTTTATTTTTAGGATATTTTGAGAAAATAGATAGAACATCGCTGACGGTACAAGCCTGATTCCTATTTATATAGTTAATAAGCTTCTGACTCATCTCATCTAAATTTATTTTGTTACCATTCACTACGACAAAGTCATTAGAAAATTGATAGAGAAAATTAACATTAAGCCTAATTTTTTGAGTCAATTCTAATTGAACTATTTTTTCATCAGAAAGGGTACCAAGTGATATCGGTGAATCAACTCTATGTTGCCCTATATAATCTGCCATAAACTGCTCATAAGTCGATTCATCAGACATTAGTGAAGCAAACTCTTTTCCGAATCGGTCTAATGATTTTTTACTTTCTTGGAATCCATGTAAATTATGGCGGCCATCCACTATATTAGGAGCCTTCTGCACAAGCCAATTAATATAATCAAAGCCAGTTGGCGCGAAGGTTCCAACAGCCAAATGAAACGTTTCTTCTCCCATGGGAATCGGATTATGCCACCAACCACGCGGTACATATAGAATATCGCCCTCTTCAAGCACGACATCTAAATAAACCTTTTCCGGCTCCTCAGCATCGGGCATATCTTTCGTTTGCTGCATATACAAAGGAAGTTCGAAGGTTGGCTCTTTTAAAATCCAACGTTTACGGCCTTTTAACTGAACCGCAAAAACGTCACGCGTATCCCAATGACAACGATAGGAAGGCTTAGCACTGAATGCAGCATAACCACTGGTAATGACCTGTGCTTGAGCGAAATTAGCTATTTCCCGAGAAATATTGCTTATAAAGGGCTCATTTCGAATACGATTATAAACCAGAGTTGCCCCATTTCTCATATAATCATAAATAACAGGTTTTATATAACGATATTCAACTCGCCCTAAATTTAAATATGATTCCAAATATTCAGACTTTGGTACCTCATGACTATTCATTAGTTTAAAGCTAGGATCAGATACGTCTGCCCGCTCATATATTTCACTAATATCTTTCCAAGACAACTCAATATCAGATACGATATTTTTAAAAAGAAAAGGTTTTTTTATAAATATGATTAGAAAAAAACTCATCCTTATATGTGTCAAACAAAATCAAACTCCTTTTGAAATTAATAAGAAAATCATGCTGATTATAGTTTATCCTATCAAACAATAATCAAAACCATCCACTGCGTTTCCTAATGCATCTGCTCTAATAGCTACAGCCAAAGCAATTCAAAGAGCACTTGATGAAAACAAAAAACCTCCACCAAAAGTAGTTTCAGACGTAAAAACACCTTCTTAGGTTGGATCACCACCTTGTATTAAAGTAGTAATATCATATCTTTTTACATCAACTATACTATAGCCGATTTAGATATATTTTTACTAAACTGTGACAAGGACCTTAATCCTATATTAAAAAAACACTCACCCGATAGTAAAATCTAATTTCTCGATAGAAACCTCTACTATATATACACCATATCACCATCTCAAAAAATAAATATATAAAGTTCGTAAAAATATCACTTAAAAATCACTAAAATACATCTTAAAATCAAACTTTATATTTATTATGATAAAATAATAACTATAAAACGCCTCATAAAAACTTATTGATAAGTTTTTATATATAAATGATTAATCAGCCATTTTTATAAAATCATATTTGATTTTTAATATTTTTATTTATCCGAGCAATAGTTGGAGCCATCACTATAGTAATCATATAAAGCAGCGCCGGCTCCATATGCTGCACCACCTATGGCTCCCCAAGCACCTCCTTTACCGGCATTTTTGACACCTCCTTTCAAACCACCCCATACAGTAGCACCAACAGCCCCCCATGCTGTAGCTGACTCTCTTATCTCTTTGTTGGTTTCAGTAGCAGTTCCGCCAGAAACACATTCAAGTTCAAATATACTAATTTCTCTCATATAATACCTCCTATACCTCAAAACTATATCTCTTTATATTTAGACCTATAGCATTTATAAAATAGCATTATAAATGCAAGCTCATATATATTAATTCTAGCTTCTAATTGTAACTCTCTCTCTCCTACATGTTGATAATATGAAAAAAAAACACCATTAAAAATCAACCAAAAAACCAAAAAACCAACCACTAAAAAATCAATTATTTTCTCTTTTTCTCTCAAAAAAACCTCCAAGAAATCAACCTTTATAGGTTATTTCATTGCAACCAAATACAGTGGACAAATTAAGAATTCATATTTCCTTAGAGTATCTTCCTGTATAACCAGTTCTATTTTCATACCTGGAAGAGGCGAACGATATTCACCATAAAAACCATCTATTGACCTTCTATTTTCACTAAAATTTCATAGAAACTATCCTCTTCACCTTATACATAAGCATTACTATAAACGGGATAGTATATATTTTATGGTATATGGACTACTGGCAAAAATAATTACAAAATTTTTCTGCATACAATATTTATAGTAAGAGCACGCAGAGTACAAAGATAATATTTCTTGGTCATACTCTATAAAGTCAACTTGATAAGATGCTAAATATAAACCTGCTTGTAACTTTCTATCTTAAGGAATAAAACTCGCTATTAGCGAATTAATTGCTACCTGTTGATCTGATTTAAAATCAAAACTCGCCACCTTACCATTAAAAACCACCTATACTATTTTCTTAGTTCCTTACATTTTTCATCGATACCTTTCAATAATACTAATTTCTGACTAATAAAATAAATCTATTTTTTAAATAAATACAAAATCATGCTAATTATAGTTTGTATTATCAGAGCAATAATCAGAGCAATACATAGAGTCCAAAACATTTCCCGCTACCGTACCACCAGTAGAAGAAAGCACGGAAGTTCTAAGAGAACTAGCCCCACCTCCTGACAAAGCTCTAACGGAAAAAGATGTAATAAAGCCATTCTTTTTTATCTCTTGACCTTGAATTGCATTAGTTCTGATATAATCCAAAGCACTAGACACACCATCTACAGCCATTTTTACAGGAATCGTAATAATGGACCAACACCTCCGAAAATACACCCCAACTCAGCTATATTAAGCTCTCTCATTCCCCCCCACCTATCAAGAAAAACATTTATAAAAAGTCTAAAAAATCAATAATAAAACTCCCTAAAAATCCACTAATCACACCCACCAAAACAATTCTTAAAAGAACCTTTAACATCGATTTTAAAAAAACTATTTTTTTATTTTCAAGGATACCTTTCAAAGATAAAACCTATATATTTTACGAAAAATCATGAATCCAAATTATAAACTATATATTATTACTAATATAAAAATGAGAACCATATAGATGTAGGGCGGTTAATTATTATCCCTCTACAACAACACCTATTGCAGCAAAAATAGGAACAAACCTTCACTTACAAATTATAACACCTCAATACTAATTCCTCTCGTTTAAAACCTTCCTAAAAAATCAAAAAAACTACCAGCATATAAAATAACACTTAAAATAATTCCACCTATAACACCACCGATGATTGCCTTAAAAAAGAACTTAAAAAACTCATAAATTTTATTTTTCAAATCCATAACCTTTAAACTATAATAATATTCATCAGCTCGTTAATAAATATTATTAGCCCACTTAAAAAGTGTGCATTAAAACTATGAATCTATTCTTTAAAAATATATAAATTTTTCAATCATTAAAGTAGGACGCATATAAAAACCTAAAAAATAAATTAAAAAATTATTTTAAAACAACATCTTTCATAATGGGTTCAACAGAATATAAAAACAAAAAACCTCACTTCAGCTCACTTTCATACTTATAAAACTCCCTATAAATAATTATAGAAATCAACATGCTTTGAGTTGATATAATTGAATCATTTGACTCTCCTAAATATAAAAAATACAATGAAGAAGCCGCTGAAAAGACTATGAAAAAACCAAAAAGATATATTACAAGTCTTATAAACATCATTAACCCTCATAAATACTAGGGAAAATTATTTAAAATCAATAACCTGTTCCATCCGCATAATTCGTACCACTTATTGCCTCAGTGGAATAAAATCCACCCAAACCAGCTCCAATGGCACCTCCTAAATATTTCCCTGCGTAACGACCTGCAACAACTCCCGCAATGGCGCCTGGTGGTCCAAAAAACACTTCCTACCACACCACCAACATACCCACCGACAACACTGCCTGTCGCTGAACCTACAGTTCCTCCCACTGCTCCAGCAACTCCAACAACACTAGCGCTAGCCGCACTATCTCCACCGCTTACTAACGAAAGTTCATTAATACTTAAAGTTCTCATTTTTCGCCTATTTTAAAAAAAGAACACAACCAAAAATAAAAAATAAAAATACTAACAACAACAAGCTCAACTCCTACAAAAAAACTTAAGAGCCTCCTCCCATCATATAAAAAGTGCTCCCATAGAACCCATATACCCAAAAACAATAAAAATAATATAAAAATAAACGCAGGAATTTTTTTACCAGAACGGCTTATCCCTTCATCAAAATTAGACGCCACCCTTCCTATAATAAAAGAGAAGGAAATCAAAAATAAAGAAAACGATACTGAAAGAACCACCTCAAAAATAAAAATGAGATGGAAGGATCTAAAAATAGAATAATAATCCAAAAAAGAAAAAACCAAAGCCACCCCAGTGAGCCAACCCGAGATTTTAACAATTAAAGAGTTAAACATAATCATAAATAAAACCAAAACCAAAACCAAAACCAAAACCAAAACCAAAATAAAACACAGCATTAATTCTATATTTAAAAAATACCACTAAAATCATATTCATATAATCCTACAAATGTAGGGGATCTAAAGTATCATTATTTTAAAGATTCACAGTAATAAACTGATACCAGCTGCTGTCTAGATGAAACTTGCTTCTTTCGAAGTAGTGAGGAAACATGATCTCTCACTGTGAAATGACTGATACTTAACTCAGAGGCAATTTGTTTATTACTCTTTCCCTCAGCTAAAATCTGTAGAACTTCCTGTTCCCTATTTGTTAGATTCATTACTTTCTCACTGATACATTCAAATTTTTCTTACTACTGAATAAATAGGATCGAGTATCCATTCATAGATTCTTCGTGTGTCCTGTTTAATATCGGCTTCAAGTTGCATCCCAGGGAGTAATGACTGAGAGTTGCCATGAATTTTTATGTATTGGGAGTTTATCGCCACAGTTACTTTATAAAAGTTCTGCCCTTGATCCTGAGAAATTCCATTATTCTGTAGAATGCTAGCAATGTGAGTGGGCAGCTCTTGGAGTGAATATGGACTACTGGCAATATTCATAATACGGCCTTGTGCTATTCCAAATTTCTGATATGGGTACGCCGCATAACGCAGCGAAACATTTTGATTAAGTTCAATAAATCCGACTTGGCTAGGAGTGATATATAAATGGGCTTGCAGCTGGCTGTTTTGAGGTACCAAACTTGTCATTAACGTATTAATCGCGACTTGCTGACCAACTTGGATATTTAAGCCGGTAATGCTTCCACTAAAAGGTGCTGGTATAATTTGCTTTGATCGCACATCGTTTTCAGCAATGTCCTGCTGCAATAAAGCTAGCCTTTGATCAGCATCGGTAATCTGACGTTGATATTGCTCTTCTTGATCTTGCAGTTCAGCCATTAGAACCAAGCGATCATTTTCTAGCTTGCCTTGATTTCGTATAAGGGTTTGTTTCTGGCTAGCTAATACCAGCAGCTCCGCCTCTGCATTTTGTAGTTCGAAATCCGCAACATGCCCTTGATCATGTAATACTCGTAAACGGCTGAAACTCTTTTCAGCTAACATCACCCTTCGCTCTAGTAAATCAATCTCAGCTTCAAACTGCGATTTTTCCAATCTCATCGAAGAAAGCCGAAGAGCGAGTATTTTTTTCTGGCGAGCAAACCTGGCTTTGGCCTGCTCTTTGTCTTGTTGTATTAAAGACTCTCGTAGTGCCAACGTTTCCGCTAAAAGGTTTTGTAATTCACCAACACTAGAAAAGCGTTCATCAGATACTGTAAATAAGGGGTCGCCAACCTTAACCTGCTGATTTTCTTGAACCTTCACAGCTAATACCTGCCCCTGTATTGGTGCAAGGACTCTAAGCACTCCATAATTCGGGACTAAAATACCGGGAGCACTCGCTTTCTGAGTGTGAGTACCAAATAACGTAAACGCTATGACTAGAATCACTAGCAATAGAGCGACGAATGCGATCCAGATGTAGTTGGCAGGCTGATGAATAAGCACTTGCCCCATATGAGAGCGATGCTTTTCATTCAGTACTTCTTGCCTGAATAGAGAAGGGGTTGATTGATTATTTGTTTTATCCATAAATACTATTTACTAATGACATCCTATCAATTGCGATAGTCTTACATAAATAAAATGATAATAGAACCCATTACCATTTAAGGTGGCCGTATAGATCTGATAGAGCTGACGTTAGGCACGCTTGTACAAGAATCAAGCAACGCGTATTGAAAATGGTTAAAAGGCGATAATTTCTTTAGTTGCAGCTTGCTCTTTCAGGGCAATGCTCAAACCTTAATGACAAAGAATAAAGTCATAAGAAACTTTGAGTTTGATTGGGAAGGATTGCTCGCAGATCACATTGGCGACTTATCTGCAGCCGCCTTGGCTCGCCGACTTCGCGCTCAATGGTCTTGGGGCAAAGAACTAGACAACTTCGTCGATGAAATGGAACGCTTCGGCACCTTGATTGATCGTGCTGAAGATTAGTTAAAATAATTATCAAATAAAACATGATTTGCTCGTCAACTTCATAACGTTAACGAGCAAATCATTAAACGTTAGCTTTGATCCGCAACCTGATACTGCGCTAATGCTTTTGTTACCTTTTTCAGATATACCCTAGTTTCGTTGTAAGGTAAATCGATTACTAGACGTTGGTAAACCTCATCTGATGACAAAGTATTAATTACATCGATGGCAGGATTCATTACCTTACGACGCTGTGGATGAAACACACTCGCAACGTTTCCTGCTCCTGTATTGTAAGCCGCGATAATACAATACAATCGACTTTTCTCATCTTTAATATCTTTAAGATATCGAGTATCAAGTAAATGAAGATAACCCGCCCCAAAGCCTATATTGTCCTTAGGTTGAAATAGCAAGGAAGCTTCTGGACTAAGGTCTTTATTATTAAGCGCTTGGTTCACATCAAGCCCCGCAGAACTCGGTACTATTTGCATTAAACCAAATGCAGGGATAGGAGACTGAGCAAGTGGATTAAAACTAGATTCTGTCTGTGCAATAGCCAGAATAAGGTTTTTATCTACATCGTATTTTTCACTCATCGTAACTGCAGAGGGAATATATGGTGATGCCCGTTTAAAAAAAACATTCTCAGGCAAACCAATGCGCACTCGATTTATACGTTTGCTTGTGGCACTTTCTTGAAATTCTGACTTAGTCTTGCTCTTTTCTATTGGATTGGATATAGGAGAAATAATAGCGACATCTGTTTCTTTGGTTTCATTTTTCGTAAGACTATCAAGTGAACTATTATCACTTATGCTGTCTAGCAAAGAGCTGGATGCTTGAGTAATTTTTACTTGAGACAAAACTGGGTCATTTGCTAACGCTTGATTAACCGAGGTATTTTGTAGCGCTAGTAATGCTTTCTCAACATTTGGAGACTCATCACCAAGTGACTCAACAATGATTTCATTGTTTTCGTAATCCAAGACAGTTCGCTGCTCAAGATCATCACTGTAAACAACATACTGGTGCTGTCCGGAGAGTTCTGTTTTATCTCCCCACTTACCTGTTACCTTATTTTTAAACGCCATGTAACGGGCTTGGTATTGCTCTTTAAAGTCTTTATAACTTGCCTGACGGCTTGCTTTCCACTCTTCATAGCTACTAGCTCCAGCAGCAAAGGAACTAAAGCACAGACAAAATAATACTAATTTAGAAAATTTTTTCATGTTAGGCACCAAAAAAAGGGGCTACGAATAGCCCCTTATATTTTACTTACCGCTCAATTCTTTACGGATTTGTTCAAGTGTTTTATCACTCTCATCCTTTAAAAACTGGCGATATAACTCAGGAGAATCGTCATTTAACGCGGTATTAACTAGGGCATCTATGTTTTCACCATAGGCTGCTTTATTCAGCCCAACCAATACATACATATTGCCTTCTGGACTTGTTTGAGTGCGATAAATACGAGACTTAGTTAACGTCATTGTTGCTAATGTTTTCTGAATTCGTTCAGAAATATCAGCGTTTGTATTACCTTCTTCTGTCTGACTATCAGTTGTAAGCCTAGATAAACGAGTGTTTACTTCTGAAGAAAAATATCCCGCTAAACGAGAGCGAGCTTCTGTCGTCGCAACATCAGTCATCATTCCAGGTCCAGAAGATAACTTTCTAGAGTAGCCAACAGCTTGAACTTCAAGTTCATCTACTGGTTGATTACAAACCCAACTCGGTGCTGTATTACTAGGGCTATCAGGATATTTACATTCCTCATAACTAAGCTTTGTAGATTGGATAGAAGAACACCCAACTAGAGCAACAATAGAAAAAGTCAAAACACTTACTGTTAGTAAATTCATCATTGTATCCCTATCTTAAAAGCTCGGCACTTTTACGCATGAGCCAAAAACTTCATATTCGCCAACGTCACATTTACCATGATCAAGTTTCGCGATGTCTCCGATTTTCAACTCATTAATCAACTCTTTATCATCGACGTATACATAAGCACCTTGAGCATCGATACCTTCAGCAATGATTTCACCTTCACCTAACAAAGATTTTTCAATACGCACTTCATTGGTAATTGGGGTTATGTGGCTTTTCTTACGGTAAAATTTAACTGCAGCGCCTTTCATTGCTCCAGACTTTTTAGCAATCGTGACACGGAAAAGAGATTTTGAAGCATCTGTATTGTCTCTACGTTCAACAACATAAGCTTCTGGAGCTAAGTCATTCAATGTCTCACCAGAACCAGATTTAACAGCATCACTCAATGCGTTAGCCATTAATCCATTTGCTGAAGCTTCAGTAATTGGACAATTAGATCGATTGGTATCAGTAGAAAAACTAGATGAACCTTCATATTCGTACGTATTAATTAGCTCCATTGATGGAATTTTATACGCGCGGACATACAGTTGCGCTTTGCTAGAGAAAGAGCACGATGCATCAGTTTTATGATTTTTGCCTTTTTTATCAGTCCAATAGCTCGCTTCACTGAACTTCGAACCGTATTTAACACTCGCAATCTTTGTCATGATCACAATATCAGCAACTGCTGGACCAGAAGTACGGAATTTCCCAGATGTTTCAGCAGCTAGCAACTCATCTTTCAATTTAGCGGCTAATGTGCGATCTACTACGGTATTACCCGACTTTAAAAGGCGCTGAGATATATCATCATAAACTTCGTTAGCGAATACTTTATCGTAGCTGCTAGCATACTCCACAGGAGAGAGAATGATTTTATAGCCATGGCCGCTCATTTGAGCTTTTAGCTCTTCCGGTGTGGGAGCCATTATTGCGTGCTCTGCAGGAACTGGCGTAGTATCTTTTGGCTTTAAATTACCTCCAATACAGCCAGTAAGCAGAGTTGTGCTAACAAGTGCAGCGGCTAATAAGATATTTTTTTTGAACATGACTAAGACTCTATTTATTTAGTTTCCATACCGAAGATCTTCCAAAGACCTTCACCCTTTATTTTCTGTACTGCCATTGAAAGAGTGGCTTTTTTTCCGACATCCAAGCCGGACACAGAAGATGCACTTATGCTCCAGTGATCAGAAGAAATATCACCGGAGTTATCTGTTAAAGTGCCAGAGAAGTCCATTTTGACTATGCTCTCGCCGAATAATACTTTTGAACTAAACTTGGTGTCATAATTAATGACAAGATCACATTTTTTGCAGCCACCGACTCTTAATTCTTGGGATAAAAGCTCTGCTGTTATGGCTCGATTAATAACTGTCTGGTCACCTTTTATAATCACAGATGGCTTATTTTTAGAGATCGCATTACTAAGTTGCTGAGAAAATTGCGCACCTTGGTCTACACCAGTTAAACCAGATATTAAAGACGCTAACCTATCGCCTTCTGCAGCACGAAAGGTAAAAGAGCGAGCTCCCATCCACCATGTAAAACGACCGCTTTGTTTATCAGATAATATTTTCTCTAAGTCATTTTCTATAACTTGTAACTGACGAGACCAATCATTGGCCAAAGCTTCTTTATCCACTCTTACCAAAGTCATTACCCGATGAGATAAGGTCTCTGTTTTAAGAGTTTCAAAATGGCTTAAAGAAACCTTTTCAATTTCAGAGGATAACTGGCGATCAATATAATCAGATGATGAAACTGTCGTTTCTTGAGTACGCCGAGAAAGAGAGGAGCTAATTTTAGTCTGAAGCTTTCCGGCTATATTAGATAATGCTTGCTGATTTGCGGCATTAAGATTTGGTCCTTCTCCCAAGCCATACAGCCACTTAGCGCTATCTTCTGGCGGTGATACCCACCAATCAGGCATGCTAGGCTCAAGCCCCGGTATACTTTGACAAGCGGATAAAAGCAAAGTTAAAAAAACAAGAATCAGTCTATTTTTCATTACTCGCCCTTGAAATAAGCAGCGTATTCGTATCGAGTGACTAGCATATCTGCTGCAGTAGATGCATCAATATCACCTATCGAAAAGACATTTGGCTTAATCATTGCTCGCAACTTATTGATTATTTCAGAAGATTGATCCTGTCCTTTTTGAAGCATACTTTCATTCAATAATGAGATTTCGTTTCCGCTCGCCACAGATTCACTATACGACGCACCGTAGCCCACATAGGTGATAAATTGGTTAAAAAACAACCCAGCGCGTCCTAATGAATGACTTTCGAGGTAATAAGTTAAATTGACGTCATCAGAACGAATTTCATCAAAGTAAGGGGAGTATTCTGAATAGACAAAACCGCCTAATTTCTTTTCCGAAAAGGGTAGTACAGGATAAAAAGAGTTATCCAAGCTAATAACTTGATAACCTTTAATAGAATTATTTTGAGCAGCAATTGCTAAAATATATTTTGAATCAGGGTAATATCGATACTCTAAATTCTTTATTGTCTGTGATGATTTTATTACAGTAGCAATACCGAATGTCTGCTCGATAAAATTAAGATTTCCACCGACTTTCACCTTACTAAGGCGTTCTAATTCAATTTTATCTGTAAATTGAGCAATAAAACCTTCATAAGCTTCAATAGACATTTGCTTAGTATCAGACCACTGACCAATAGAAAGCATAACAGCAGCGATTGTGAAGATTGAACTTTGAACACGCTTAATGAAACGTGGTTTTTCTGAGGACACATTATCCATGTGATTAACTTAATTCCAAAGGCTTTTGTAAAGAAAGCGTATTAAACACCAATAAATATTTACAAAGCAAGAGAAAAAGACTGTTTTCTTGACATATTATGCATTTTTAAAGTCTATTTATTAATAATAAAAATACAGCCCTTTAATTTTTAACATATATGTCTGACAATAATTTTATAAAAATCCCTTATAGGATCATCGCTCAAAGCAAAATGATCAAAAAAAAACCAGCAATATAATCATTTTTAATGATTATATTTATAGGTCTAACAGTTAATATCCACTATTATTTTTATAATATGCATATAACAAAACTAAAAATTAAATTAAAAAACCTTTTATTTGAGTTAATTATCCGGCCTTAGTTCGGCTAAAATACACACCGACAATCGTAATCACAAAACCGATGATTTGAATGGTTGTCATGGATTCACTGAATAAGAAATAACTTTCTACTGCCGCCAAAGGTGGCGCTAATAGCAACATAGTCGAAACCTGTGACGCTCTGACTTTTCTTAATAACCACACCATTAAGAAAACACCGCCACCAGATAAAATAAGTACGCCCCAGATAATGAGCAAGAAAGATTCCAGCTGTACTTCGAACAAGGTTTCACCCAGCAGTAGCATAAAGCCAATAGATACGACACTCGCAGCTAGGTTTTGCACTGCCATAGAACTAAAAATATCAGACGATGAAATCGACATTTTCTGGTACGTGACACCAAGAGACAAAGCAAATATCGCTGCGCAAGCCAAGGTAAACGTCAGCAAGGATACGCCGCCATGGCTCATATCTAATTCCAATGCAGGACTCACTACCAGCAGCAAACCCACCATACCAACCAGCATCCCGATGATTCCTTTAAGGGACGTTTTTTCTTTGATCAACAAGAAGGCTAGCAAGGTAACTAAAGCTGGTTGTAACGCGCCAATCAACGCCATCATGCCAGCAGGCAAGCCTTTGGCGATGGCCACATAGGCAAAGCCAAGGTAGAAACCATTCATCAGCATGCCGGCAACAATGTGTTTAGGTAACTCTTTCAATGAGGGAAAGCGTCGACGCTGCCACAAGGCAATGGCAAGAAATAGTAATCCAGCTAAAACAAAGCGGATACTCAGGAATACGTTAGGATCAATCAGACCGACAATGAATTTTCCTGTGATAAAGCCTGTCGACCAAATAACCACTAAAAGTACATATAAAAATGCCATTCAAATTCCCTTTCTTTTTTTAGCAATAGGCATTCGCTAAGCGTTACCCAAATAATTTCAAAACTCGTTCTCTAAGAAGCCGGCTCTAATTTCTTCGCTCGAAAGGCCTAAACCGATCAAGAAGCTCAATTTCACAAACGCGGCTTCGTACGTCATATCTTTACCAGAAATCACGCCCGATTTTACCAATGCAGAACCTGCAGCATAAGCGCCCGCGGCGACGCTTCCAGCACCACATTGGCTGACATTAACAATAACAACTCCACAATCTGTCGCAGCTTTTAATAGCGCTAAAAGATCAGGATCTTTATCGGGAGCATTACCAGCACCATAGCTTAATAACACAGCACCTTTTACATTTTCACTCAACAAGCCTTGCCAGTGAGCGACCTGCAAACCTGGGAAAACAGGCAGAATAGTAACCGCGCCTTCATCCATCTCTGGGATTTGAATAGTCATTGGTTGCTTCACAACATCCGTAGAGCGCCAGCGCCAATCAATACCTAATACGCCTCGCTCTGGGCAGTTGGGCGAGCTGAAAGCTTGCCAATCACTGGTGTGAGCTTTATGAGCTCGATCGCCTTCTATCAATCGCCCTGCGAAGAATAAAAACACGCCACTGCTATTCTTCTCACAGTTAAGTTCTTCGCAAGCGGAGATGGCGCCCATGACATTTATCATCGCATCGGTACGCACCTTATACATGGGCACTTGCGAGCCAGTCACGATAATAGGTTTGTCGCTGTGAGCAAACATAAAAGACAACGCCGCCGAGGTATAAGCCATGGTGTCTGTGCCATGCAAAACAATAAACGCATCGAAGTCATGCCATTTGCTTTCAATATCACGGGCGATGGTTTGCCAGTCTTTTGGCGTCGCATTGGAGGAATCGATTAAGGTTGGATAACTTGCAATCACAAAATCGTGGGCAAGTTCATCGGATTCGTTTAAATGTTGGGTAAGATGATCAGCAAAGGCCGCATCGGGTATCAAGCCTTGATCCGAAGGCACCATCCCAATCGTGCCACCTGTGTAGGCAATATAAATCTTCATCTGCTGATTATTCCTCTTTGTTAATCCTATTTCAGGACGGGACACTTAAGACATAAAAGGCGCTATTCTTTAGAAAAGCGCCTTTTATTTTATTCATTAGAAACTTAGAGAAATTACATACGCTCTAAGGTTTCAATCCCTAGCAAAGACAAGCCAAGTTTTAGGGTTGAAGCAGTATTCAAAGCCAATTGTAAACGACTATGTTTTACTTCGTCTTCAGCATTAAGAATAGGACAAGCCTCGTAGAAAGTCATAAAGGTTCCCGCTAAGTCGTACAAGTAAGCACACAAGAAATGCGGCATACCATCGTTAGCAACCTGTTGAATTGCTTCTTCAAACTGACACAACTTAACTGCCAAAGCGCGCTCTTGTGGTTCTTCAACAGAAATATCGCCGGTCAAGCTAGCTACATCAATTTCAGAGCGTTTAACGATGCTCGCTACGCGAGAATATGCGTACAACAAGTAAGGTGCTGTGTTGCCTTCGAAGCTCAACATGGTATCCCAGTTGAAAACGTAATCACTGGTACGATTTTTTGATAAATCAGCGTATTTCACCGAAGCAATACCGACCACACGACCAATGTTACGCAACTCTTCTTCGCCCATTTCTGGATTCTTCGACGCCACCAATTTATAAGCACGCTCTTGGGCTTCTTCCAATAAAGACGACAATTTCGCAACACCACCAGAACGAGTTTTGAATGGCTTACCATCACTGCCCATTACTGTACCAAACGGCATGTGTTCCAGTTGTGTTTCTGGTTTCACAAAGCCCGCTTTGCGAGACAAGGTGAAAATTTGTTGGAAATGCAAAGACTGGCGTGCATCCACAAAATACAACACACGGTTGGCATTCAAAGTATGTTGACGGAAACGCACCGCCGCTAAATCCGTTGTAGCATACAAGAAGCCACCACCGGTTTTTTGGACGATAATAGGTGTGATCTCGCCTTCTTTATTGGCGAACTCTTCCATGAAAACACATTGTGCGCCATTGGACTCTTGCAGCAAACCTTGATCTTTTAGCTCATTGATAACGTTCTGTAAGTCATCGTTATAAGCACTTTCTGGCATCACGTGCTGACGCTCTAAAGAAACACCTAACATCTTGTAGGTTTCTTCACAGTGAGTCATAGAGATATTGATAAACTCATCCCAAAGCGCCAAACATTCTTCATCACCAGACTGCAGCGCCACAACCAATTCACGAGCACGAGCAGCGAAAGCTTCATCCTCGTCAAAGCAGGTTTTCGCTGCACGATAGAAGGTTTCAAGATCGGAAAGCGCCATGCTGATTTTGGTGTTATCCGCACGTAAGCGTTCCATGTAAGCCAACAGCATACCGAATTGCGTACCCCAATCGCCTACGTGGTTTTGACGAACAACGTGATGACCAAAGAACTCAAGTGTGCGAACAACAGCGTCACCGATAACGGTAGAACGCAAATGACCAACGTGCATTTCTTTGGCAAGGTTTGGCGCAGAGTAATCGACAACAACGGTTTCTGGAGCCTCAACATGGTTTACATCAAGACGCTCGCTGGTACGCAATTGCACCAACTCTTTGCTCAACCAAACATTCTTCAAGAAAATATTAATAAAACCTGGTCCGGCGATCTCCACCTTATCGGCAAGATCAGACAGATCCAATTTCTCTAGTGTGGCTTGGGCAAAATCACGAGGATTCATTTTTAGCGCTTTTGCCGCGCCCATAATACCGTTGGCTTGGTAATCACCAAATTGAACTTTTGCTGATTGACGAACTAACGCTTGCGCAGTATCAGACGCGCCAGCCGCAACCATAGCCGCTTGAATGCGTTGATTTAGAAGAGTTTGAATATTCACAAGGGAGACCTTTAAACAGTAAATATGCCGCTAATAATGGCGACACATTAGAATCACACAGCCCTCTGACTGTGACCAATCAGAGGGCTGAATTCAAAAAATAGTTGCACTAATGATAAACGATTTTCGCGCTTTTAGCGAAAGAACAGCTTGCAAGCTTCGTTGTTATTTTCGTCTTGATATGGATAACCTAGCTCATCTAAGAATTGAGTTACGTCTGTTTCTTCTCCAACAGCTTGTAAACCCACCAAGACTCGACCGTAAGCATCACCGTGATTGCGATAATGGAACATAGAAATATTCCACTGTCCGCCAAGAGTGTTCAAAAATTTCAATAAGGCACCCGGACGCTCAGGAAATTCAAAGCTGTACAACAATTCACCCTTGTCGCTGCGCAAATGCCCACCAATCATATGACGAACATGAACCTTAGCGGTTTCATCATCGGTTAAATCAACGATTTCATATTCTTTTAAATCTTCCAGTAGCTCTTTACGGCTATGCGGGCTACCACCTAGTGCAACACCAACAAAGATAACCGCTTGTTGATCATCACCATAACGGTAGTTAAACTCAGTGATATTACGGCCAACCAAAGCTTGGCAAAAATCCTTAAAGCTGCCTGGATGCTCAGGAATTTTTACCGCAATGATAGCTTCACGCTTTTCACCCAATTCAGCGCGCTCAGATACATGACGCAAGCGATCAAAATTCACGTTCGCACCACTGTTGATGGCGATAAGTGTTTGACCTTTTGCATCTTCACGCTCGATGTATTTTTTCAAGCCAGCCAAGGCGCACGCACCAGCAGGTTCAGTAATCGCACGTGTATCATCGTAAATGTCTTTGATCGCCGCACACATTTCATCGGTGGTAACAGTGATCACTTCGTCGACCGTGTCTTTGGCAATCGCAAAGGTGTTTTGTCCGATTTCAGCCACGGCAACGCCTTCGGCAAAAATACCCACTGTCGCTAAGCGAGTTGGTTTGCCTTTCTCTAAGGCAATTTTTAGACAAGCGGCATCTTCTGGTTCTACACCGATGATTTTAATATCTGGACGAAGGTACTTGATATAAGCCGATACACCAGCGATTAGACCGCCACCACCAACAGGAATGAAAATCGCGTCGATGTTACCTTCGTGCTGATGCAGGATTTCCATGCCGATCGTACCTTGACCCGCAATAGTATCCAAATCATCGAATGGATGAACGTAAACTTGACCCGTTTTCTCCATGATTTCACGAGATTTTGCGGAAGCTTCATCAAAAGCATCACCAAACAAGATCACTTCTGCACCGTGATTACGTACAGCGCTAACTTTCACTTCTGGCGTGGTCGCTGGCATCACAATAGTCGCTTGAATGCCAAGCTTTTTCGCAGCCAAAGCCAAGCCTTGCGCATGATTACCTGCCGATGCTGCAATAACGCCACGAGCGCGTTCTTCTGGTGTTAACTGACAAATCTTGTTGTATGCCCCACGAATTTTGAAAGAGAAAACTGGCTGCAAATCTTCTCGCTTCAAAATAATCTCGTTGCCCAATCGATTCGACAATTGATTGGCACGAGACAGTGGTGTTTCTACGGCAACGTCATAAACGCGCGCCTGTAGAATCTTTTTAATCATGGTATGAGGCATAGTGTTTCCTAAACGAATATAAATCGACAACACGATGTTCTTAACGACATCTACGCTGACTGCTAGTCAAAAAAAACCGAGTAGGAAATATACTCTTTCACCTCTCTTGGCGCAAAGACAGATCACGTCTAAATCCACATCAAAAAGGCATAAAATCGATAAATAGCTTGATCAGACGGGGTAACAATCACATCTTGAAGCGCCTATAATATCGCCACCATCAGAGGTGGCTTATCATAAAAAATAAGCCGAATAATACCGCCCCCTAGTAAAATTATAATAGAAGGTGAACATCACCATGACTCAAGACGAATTAAAACAAGCCGTTGCAGAAGCCGCGGTGGCTTACATTCTTCCTATGTTAGAAGCCGATACTATTGTCGGTGTTGGCACAGGCTCGACAGCAAATCTATTCATTGATGAATTAGCCAAGCACAAAGGCTTATTTGACGGTACAGTAGCAAGCTCTGAAGCTTCTGCAGAACGTCTAAAAAAACATGGTATTCCTGTCTATGATTTGAACAGCGTTGACAGCATTCGCGTGTATGTCGATGGTGCTGATGAATCGAATGACAATCTGCATTTGATTAAAGGCGGTGGCGCGGCACTAACTCGCGAGAAAATCGTTGCAGCATGCAGTGATGAATTCGTCTGCATCGCGGATGAGTCTAAACTTGTTAAAGTTTTAGGTGATTTCCCACTACCAGTTGAAATCATTCCAATGGCACGCGGCCATGTAGCGCGTGAATTGGTAAAATTAGGCGGAGATCCGGTTTATCGTGAAGGCGTTGTTACTGACAACGGCAACCATATCCTTGATGTCTACAATTTAGAAATTCTTGATCCAATCGCGCTAGAAAAAAGCATCGACGGTATTGTTGGTGTAGTGACGAATGGATTGTTCGCAAAACGCTCTGCGGACATTTTGCTATTAGCCACGAAAGATGGCGTTAAAACACTGAAAAAATAATCTTCAGTGTTTTAAGTCATAAGATATAAAAAAGCCGCTAAATTAAAACCAGCGGCTTTTTCTCATTAACACAAATTGCCCACCGCCTAACACCACCAAAACTACGCAAAACAACCAAAAAGCAGCACTGCTATCAGTGCCAGGCATACCGCCAATGTTGATACCAAACAAGCCAGTTAAGAAGCCCAACGGCATAAAAATACCTGACAGAATCGAAAGTACATACATTCGAGCATTCATTTTTTCAGCTTGTAAATTTGCAAACTCTTCTTGCATCAACAAGCAACGCTCGCGCAACGACTCCAAGCCTTCGACATAACGAGTGATATCGTTGGCAGCTTCTTGTACTTGTGCTGTTTGCTCCGGTGTCATCCACGTAACAGATTCTTGCGACAATTTATTAATGGCTTCTTTTTGTGGAACCAAGAAGCGTCTTAGGCGAATGGTTTCAAGACGGCGCTGAACAAGTGAATCTCGCTGGCCAGCTTCTATGCCTTCACCAATACTTTCTTCTAAATCCGCTAGCTCATCTTCTAAGCCAGTAATGATTTTCGCCATGCGACCAGTCAGGGTTTCTGTCAGCGTTGCAACAATATCCCCTGTATTTGTTGGACCCTCGTTATTAGCCAGATCCTTTACGACATCTTGTACAGACAACAACTTACGACGACGACTAGAAACAATAAAATGAGGCGTTACCCAAAGACGTAAAGACACCATGTCAGAAGGATTAGACTCTGGGTTTAAATTCACCCCACGCAGAGTTAGTAATAAACCCTTACCCATTTTTACCGTACGAGGGCGAGTTTCTTCCGCAAATAAAGCTTCTACAGCCGTCTCAGGTATACCTTCTAAACTAGATAACCAATCATAGCCATCTTCTTGGAGAGCATCCAAATGCACCCAGCGACAACCTTGATCGGGCAAGATTTTTGGTAACTCCGAAACAGGTAACGACGTAGCGCCGCCTTGACCATCAAGCTCTAAATTGTGTACAACAAACACAGACATATTCATTCCTCTTAACATTTTGCGTAGATTATCTGAAAACGTTGGCTTTCCCTATTTATTTTGCCTTCATATTCCCACCTTGGCTGACACTCAATGCCTAGAGTGGCATAATTTAAGCAACTTCAAATAACAAGGAAATGCCAGATCATGCAAAATCTACCTGATGTTTTAGCATCCAGCGCGACACCGAAAACATTACAAGATGTGTTAGCGGTCACTACTGATACCTGCATCGCAATTTCTGATGCGCTAAAACAAGGCTCGCTTGCAGGTATTCTAGGCATGGCTGGCAATGAAAATGTTCAAGGCGAAGAACAGAAAAAACTGGATGTCATTTCTAACGATATGCTAAAAGAAGCACTATCTGCTTGCCCATCAGTTAGAGCGATTGCTTCGGAAGAAGAAGATTACATAGTGCCAGCCAACACTGATGGCGAATACCTCATTGCCTTTGATCCATTAGACGGCTCTTCTAACATCGATATCAACGCTATGGTTGGTACTATATTTTCAATCTATCGTCAAACAGGTGACAAACCAGCAACTGAAGCTGACTTTTTGATTCCTGGTAAAGAACAAGTTGCTGCAGGTTATGTTCTTTATGGCCCATCAACCATGTTGGTTCTTACCACTGGCGATGGCGTTAATATGTTTACCTACGATCCTACTAAGCACGTATTCACACTAACGCACGAAAACGTTCAAGTGGCAAAGGACACTCAAGAGTTCGCTATTAACATGTCTAATCAGCGTTTCTGGTCTGCTAACATGCAAAATTATGTGAATGATTTAGTAAAAGGAAAAGAAGGGACACGTGAAAAGAACTTTAACATGCGCTGGGTAGCAGCTATGGTGGGTGACGTACACCGTATACTTTGTCGCGGTGGTATCTTCATCTATCCTTGGGATAACAAAGACCCATCTAAAGCTGGCAAACTACGTCTAATGTATGAAGCCAACCCGATGGCAATGTTGTTAGAACAAGCCGGTGGCAAAGCTCATACGCACACTCAACGCATTCTGGACATTCAACCAGAAGCTATTCACCAACGCGTTGCCGTCATACTGGGTGCTGCGAACGAAGTGGATAAGTGCCTAAGTTATTAACACTCAAGTTAAAATTCATTTTGCTTTGAGTGCATAACATCACAAGTTAATAACAAGAAGGTCGCCTAGCGACCTTTTTTATTGTCCGATGCTTCGATTAACACTTTACGGAAATAATCCAAGTAGCGCGTCCTTATAAGACCGAAGCCTCATGCAAGATTCTATTCACATTGTTATTCGAGTCGACGCGTTAAGGTACGAAACAGGCGCAAGCTCATTTAATAGTAAGGCGA
>NZ_KZ454874.1:0-198669 GCF_002792415.1 Marinomonas sp. BSi20584 | reverse complement strand
AACACTCATCAAGAAGAGATACAAGGTCGTGTTTGTGTGTCGAGGTTTTTACAATAACGAACGCACGTACGCTTCGATCTCAGGGTTCTGGCAATTACCAAAGAAACATTGCTGGAAGCGTTCACCAGTTACGGCTGTTTTAACCAGTTCTTGGTCCATGGCTTTTAAACCATCCAAGTAGTTGTCTTTCATAGTTGCAGCTTTCACTAAGTTCAAGATGCCAGCGTTTTTAACTTGTGGTTCTCTGCGTTCAACTGGGTAGCCTTCGCCACGTGGGCCAGTGAAGGCTTTTTCAAAGATGTAACGTGCATTTAGTTCTGCCGCCCAACCAAAACCTTTCGCAAATGCCATAGCAATGGCATTACCGTTGTTGATTTGGTTAAACAAGAAAGCGTCTGAAGGTTCTAGGCAGTAACCACACACAACACCTGGGTGAGCGTTCAGAGACATCATTGCGCCTTGACCAGTCCCACAACCAGAGACAACAAAGTCTACAGCGTTCGAGTTCAATAAAAGGCTCGCCATGATGCCTAGGTGGATGTAAGTCAGGTGGTGATCGTTTTCATCACTCATGCCGACGTTAAACACATCGTGATTCAATGGACCAGCAACCGCGTTTAGTTGTTCTAGAATTACGGCGTTTTTACCTGCTTGGCTGTTTTCCATCATCAGTGCAATTTTCATAACTTTCTCCTGAATTCATTTAAGTCATTCGATGTCGCAAGACGTTGTTTATAAGAAGTCTTTTCGTACTGGTGTGAAATTGTCTAGCAAGACGCCTGGCTCTAAACAGCGGCAACCATGCATGACATTTGGCTCTTTATAAAGCGTGTCACCAGGACCAACAATTTTGGTTTCATCTCCTATTGTGAACTCAAACTTACCAGACAATACGTAAGTTAATTGTTCATGTGGATGATTATGAAGTGGGCCGATGGCATCTTTTTCAAAATGCACTTCGACTGTCATGATGTTATCTGAATAGGCCATGATTTTGCGTGAAACACCCGCACCAAGATCTTCCAGAGGGACTTCGTTATTGTAAACAAACATAGGACAACTCTTTGTATTCTTGTTTTAGACAAGACTACTATAGCAGCGATAAAACATTATTCAATCTTTTATGAAAAGCTGTTTCATTTATTTTATTTCACGATAAAAAAACGAATTTTACAAAGTTGGCTATTCGAATGAATAAACTGACTAATAGATAAGAAAGAAAAGCAGATGAACAAAGAAAAGAAAGCCGGAGCGAAATCACTCCAGCTTTTGATATTCTAGATAACTATTACGGATGGATACTACTTAGTGTAACCTAATTTTTCAGATACTTTCGCTGCTGCTTCTTGTAGCAAACTAACGTATTTTTCAAATTTTTCAGGTGTATAACGTAGTGTTGGAAAAGATAAACTCAATCCAGCAATAACATTACCTAATCGGTCATAAATAGGCGCGGCAATACATCTCAGGCCTTCTTCTTGCTCTTCATTATCCACACCGTAACCTAAATCTTTCACTTCTTTTAGCTCCACCAAAAGAGAGTCTATAGAACGGTGTGTTTTGGCCGTAGAAGGCAGGAATTCAGTGTCTTTTAAAACATCACGAATGTAGCTTTCTGGGCGCTCGGCAAGCAGTACTTTACCTATTGCAGTAGAGTAAAGCGGATTGCGGCGGCCAATACGAGATTGCATACGCAAGTTGTATTGAGCATCGACTTTGTATATATAAATAATACCGTCACCATCACGAATACCAAGGTGCAATGCTTCTTTTGTCAGCTCACCAATACGAGACATATAAGGCTCGGTAAGTTCGACTAAATCAACATGCTCTAAAGCTCGCGCACTGACTTCAAACAGCTTCAGTGTAAGTGAGTAACGATCATCGTCACCTTCTTGTGATACAAACCCTAACATCTTCATAGTTTGCAAAAAGCGATATACTGTACTTTTTGACGTCATGACGATTTGAGACAGTTCTGTAACACCTAAGGACTTGTGTTCTGCTAAAGCGTTTAGAATAGCAAATACCTTCATCACAGAAGATACGGGTTCTATTTGCTGAGTATTTTCTTCATTTATCATATAAGTTTCATTTTTTTTGAAATGTGTTTTTGTAATTGTAGAGTAATTCTGCATATAGATACATCCCAGCATTACAAAATGAAACTTAATTCACAATTAAGATATTATACAAGTTGCAAAAAATATCACTGCGGCAAGATGCGGAAGCATCGTTTTGATAAAAAATGTTCCGCATGCACCTGTAAAGCTCATCTTTTCCTTTATTTTTTCCTAAAAACTAAAAGACTTAAAAGCTAACGAGCTAACCAGCCGCCATCTACCGCAATGGTATAACCATTCACATAACGCGATGCTTCAGACGCCAAAAAGACAATCGGTCCAGCCATGTCGCCAGGTGTTCCCCAACGACCCGCAGGTATACGGCTTAATATTTCACTAGAACGATCTTCATCCGCACGCAATGCCGCTGTGTTGTCTGTGGCCATATAACCCGGCGCAATCGCATTGACGTTAATACCATGCTTTGCCCATTCGTTTGCCAGTAAGCGAGTTACCCCCATCACGCCACTTTTCGACGCAGTGTAAGAAGGTACTCGAATACCGCCTTGGTAAGACAACATAGAAGCAATATTAATAATGTTGCCAGATGTTCCTTGAGCGATAACCTGTCTAGCAAAGCCCTGAGACATAAAAAAGACCGCTTTAATATTCAGGTCCATTACATCATCCCAATCTTTTTCCGTAAAATCTATCGCGTCATTGCGGCGAATTATGCCCGCATTGTTAACAAGAATATCGACTTTACCAAAAGCAGATACGGCTTCTTTAACAACATAGTCAACACTGTCTATTTTACTCATATCAGCAATGACACTATGAAATTGACGACCTGTTTTTGCCATCAATTCAATTGTTTCTGTTGGGTCATCTCTATTTACGCCAACAACATCTGCACCAGCGCCTGCTAGAGCCAAAGCCATTCCCTGACCAAGACCTGTATTACATCCCGTCACAATGGCTACTTTACCCGTCAGATCGAACATATTTTATTCCTCGTGTTTATAATAGTTGGACAAGCAATTTCCCGCCTTGCTGTCCGCTCTCGATGCGCGGGGCATTGAAAGTTTTAAAATCATTTGCGTTGTATGTATCCTCCTATCCTGAAGGCTCCCACCTAACGTACTTACACTTCATATATGTACTTTGGCAGAAGTAGAGGCGCGCGAACGCGCCTCATCCAATACTCTCTATCCTCTTTCAACATCTGAAAAAATGCTTTCCTACTTATTTAATGGCTCTACGCAAAATACGATTACCTTGAGACATAAACTCTTTAGCGGCCTCTTCTACTTTGATATCGCCTTGGTCCATTTTTTCGATCATCTCTTCAAAAAGCCCCAATAACTTAGGATTTTCAAAATGAGCTGATGTAAGAATATTTTTAGGTAAGTCGTCTATTTGCGCTAACCCAGCGACAGATAAGTCAGAGTCTTTGATAGTGCCATCCAAAGATAAAGCTCGACGAGCCGCCAAGCTCAAAGGCACGCCACGAGCTAGACCCATTGCGTTGTAACCTGCAGGTTCATTCAAAAGGAAGTTAATCAGCTTAGCTGCGTCTTTTGGATTCTTACTATTTTTGCCAATAGAAAGCATTAGTGCTGGCTTGTAGAATAAGCCAGCATCAGCCGCGCCTTTTCTCATTGGATAAAAGCCAATATCCAAGGACATAGGTGGCTTTAAGTTGTCGTTATACTTGTTGATTGCTGAGTTCCACATGTAAACACCAGCCCATTCACCATTGATCCATGGCTTATGTTCGTACAAATTAGCCTTACCAAAGCCCGCCACATATTTACTGCTTGGCGCGACATGATTTTTCACCATGTCTTCATACATTTTGAAAAACTCAAGCATCTGTGCATCGGAGTAAGCGAATTTTTTATTCGCCTCATCGATCATTGGAATGCCATACTTTTGAACCATAAACGAACGGTTCATTGCGATGATGTCACGACCTTCAAGAATGATAGGAAAGAACTCATCGCCAAGTTTTTCTTTAAAAACAGGCCCAGCAGCCATTAAATCTTCCCAAGTTACTGGGTACGGAAGGCCAGCTTTTGCCCATGTATCTTTGTTGTAATAGAAAATACGTGCCGCCATGGAAACAGGGATGCCATTGAGTTTTCCGTTATTTGTTCCGGCATCAAGAGCGGATTTATCGAACTGAGTAAGGTCTAATACGTCGCTGTATTCACGTAGATCTTTAAAGCCATCTCCTCGTGCAGAGAAGATCGGCATCCAATTCCAGTTTGTTTGCATGACATCTGGTTCAGTATTACCCGCAATCTGAGTCGTTAATCGTTCTAGATGACCGCCCCAGCCGGTGTATTCTGTTTTAACAGAGATTTCTGGATGCACTTTTTCGAACTCTTTAACAGCGTCGTTGGTTGCTGTGTGTCGGGAGTTCCCTCCCCACCATGACATACGCAAATCTTCTGCGTTTGCATTCACACTCACCATTGAACCAGCAGAAGCCAATCCGACTAACAGAGCTATTGTTTTTATTTTCATGTCCTTTTTCCTCGTTAGTGATTACTCAATTTTTTGCACGACTATCACTCTTGCTTTATGCGGCTTAGCTGTCGTGCAAAAGTCTTACAAAGAGATATTCATCTCAGTTTTCTTATCAAAAATATGAGCGTTGCTCATTTCGAAATGGAACCGCTGTTCTTTCCCGATTGAATCCAACAATTTAGCTTCTACGACATCAGAAGGAACTCGTGTACAAAGCTCTCTATCTTCTACGGTAAAGTGGACGTAAAACTCTGCGCCCATGTTTTCCATGCGCACAATCGTGCCCTTGATGATTTCATCCTGCGGCGAATTTTCATCTGCTAACTTGATGAATTCAGGACGAATACCAAACACCACGTCTTCGGTAAAATTGGTTAGAACTCTCTGGAGTTTTTCATCTGGTAAACCTAACATCTGAGACGACAAGGCTAAGTGGCACTTGCCTTCACCAGTGCGATCTAAACGCGTCTCAACCATGTTCATTTCTGGCGCGCCGATGAATCCCGCAACAAACAGGTTTTTCGGGTATTTATAGAGGTTGGCAGGCGTATCCACTTGCATAATATGACCGTCTTTCATCACGCAAATACGGTCGCCCATAGTCATGGCTTCTGTTTGATCGTGGGTAACATAAACACTGGTTGCCGAACGATTGGTCTTTTTCAGCGTTTTATGCAAATCCGAAATACGCACACGCATAGACGCTCGTAACTTGGCATCCAAGTTAGACAAAGGCTCATCAAACAAGAACACCTGCGGGCGCTTAACAATGGCACGACCTACTGCAACACGTTGCGCCTGACCACCAGAAAGCTGACGTGGCAAGCGATCTAGCAAAGGCGTAAGTTCAAGAAGTTCTGCGGCTTCGTTGACTTGTTTCTCAATATCCGCCTTGCTAACTTTTGCTAATTTCAAACCAAAGCCTAAGTTTTCACGCACACTCATGTGGGGATAAAGCGCATAGTTTTGGAACACCATGGCAATACCACGATCTTTAGACGGCAAACCGTTTACGACCTTGCCACCAATGCTAATAGAACCACCAGTAACCGATTCCAAACCCGCCAACATACGTAATGTCGTCGATTTCGCACAACCAGAAGGCCCGATGACAACCAAGAACTCGCCGTCTTCAATTTCTAGGTTAATACCATGAACTGCTTTGAAGCCGTTCGAATACACTTTGGTCAAATTTTCAAATACAACTTTAGACATACTATTCACCTATCCCTTAACGCCACCGGACGAAATTCCTTCTACGAAGTAATTCTGTGCGATTAGGAAAACAACAATTGACGGAACAATGGCAATGGATGCCATAGCCAGAATTTCATTCCACTGAGTACCTTCGGTCACATCAATGGACAGTTTAAGAGCCAATGCGATTGGGTATTTTTCTACGCTGGAAATATAAATAAGCGGCCCTAAGAAATCGTTTACTGACCACATAAACTGGAACAGCGCGACAGAGATAATCGCAGGCTTCAACATAGGCACTACGATGTACCAAAGCAGCTGATAAGAGTTACAACCATCGATTTGTGCTGCTTCTTCCATATCCGTTGGCAAGCCACGTAAGAACTGAATCAACATGAAGACAAAGAAACCTTGCGTCGCAAATGCCATCGGCAAATACAAAGGCAAATAGCTGTCTAGCATGCCCATTTCGCGGAACATCAAGTATTGAGGAATCAACAACACAGACGTTGGCAACAAAATGGTAGCCACCAAGGTGACGAACCAGAATTTCTTAAATGGGATATCAAAGCGAGCAAATCCATAAGCCACAATGACCGACGAAATCACCGTCAAAATCACTTTCGGCACCACGTAATACAAGGTGTTTAGAAAGAATCGTCCGAAGGTATATTCCGTGCCGGTATTCCAACCATTAATAAAACCATCTAGTGAAAACTCTTTTGGCCAAAGGCTCAAAGAACTAAAGATTTCATGGTTTGGTTTGAAAGCTGCTGAGAACATCCAAAACAGCGGATACAACATCACCAATCCAAAAAACAGCAAGATAATGTAACGAATAGATGCGCCTACTCGTTGCTTACGAATTTCAGCTCTTAGTGTTGGGTTATTCTTAAGGTCAGCGGATAACGCTGCTTTATTAGGGAATACTTTATTCATAATTATTTACCACCCTTATCACCTGAGTAGAACACCCAGTACTTCGATGATTTGAATGAAATCGCCGTAAATATCGCCACAGCAACAAACAGCACCCAAGCAAGCGCACTACCATAGCCAAGATCGAAATACTTAAACGCCGTCTCATAGATATAAAGCGAGAACAAATACGTCGATTTAGCGGGACCACCGCCGGTAATAACGTACGGCGCCGTAAATTCTTGAAACGCCTGAGTGGTTTGCATAATGAAGTTAAAGAAAATAACAGGAGTAATAAGAGGCACGGTGATCTTGGTGAACATTTGCCATTTAGATGCACCGTCAATCATGGCAGCTTCATACTGAGATTGTGGAACACTCTGCAGAGCAGCCAAGAAGATCACCATAGCCGAACCAAATTGCCAAACACGCAACAAGGTTACGGAGAACATGGCAAACACGGGCTCGCCCAACCAAGAGATCGCCTCAATACCAAAGACACTCAGGAAGCTATTCAGCAAGCCATCGAGTGAGAATATAGCGCGCCACAATACCGCTATCGCCACACTACTACCCAAGATAGAAGGGATGTAATAAGCGGTACGGAAGAACTTAATGCCGCGAAGCTTAAAGTTCAGCACAAAGGCAATAAAGAGTGCGAAGGCTAATTTCAGCGGAATGGTCAGAAACACATACGCGAACGTTACCCCCATAGATTGGTAGAAGGTATCGTCATCCATCATGTAACGATAGTTATCTAAGCCAATGTACTCTGGCGGATTAATTAGATCGTAGTCAGTAAAACTGATGATCAAGGATGAGAGGAAGGGAAACGCTGTAAATACTAGAAGCCCTATGATGTAAGGACTAATGTACAGCAACCCTAAACGCTTATTTTCATACATAGTTTTTAACTCTGAATGTTGTTTTTATTTGACGTTGTGAAAACATACTAGAAGAACAATAAAAAAATAACAATAATTAATTAATTTTTTCAAAACACTTTTTCATTTTTATTGATGAATAAATTTAAAATAGCTGTTAATCTGTTTTTCATTCGGTGTTCAGATAGAAAAAGCTCAACTAGCGTGGGAATAGCAACAGTGGAAAAAAGAGCACGAATCCATCAGTAAAGACGAAGCCGCAAACAAAAATAAGAGAGGAAATCATGTCACTAGGTACCACCACATCCTTGGCATTTAAGCGCACAACTGACGAAAAGACTGGGTCAATCGTTACTCAGCTAACACCTGATAGCAGTGTGTGTAATCGAAACTATTTTTATCAAAAATGCTTCACAGAAGATGGCAATAAGCTTCTTATCTCGGCCAATTTTGATACCGAAAGAAACTACCACCTTTTAGATTTACATAATGAAACAGCTATACAGCTCACCGAAGGTAAAGGCGACAATGTATTTGGCGGCTTTCTTACCACACAAGATGACGCACTGATCTTTGTAAAAAATAACAAGCAGCTCATTCGTGTCGATCTTAAGAACCAAGAACACAGTGTTTTATACGAAGTGGCTAAAGGCTGGGTAGGCTACGGCACTTGGGTACCAAATTCGGCTTGCACAAAAGTCGTTGCGATAGAAATAAAAGATACGGATTACATGGAGCTAGATAGCTGGCAAAAATTTGCTCAGTTTTATCACCAAAAACCACGCTGTCGCTTAATCTCAATCGATCTAAAGACAGGTCAACGCACAACCATCTTCGAAGAAAATATTTGGCTTGGCCATCCGCTTTATCGCCCTAATGACGACAACACCATCGCATTCTGCCATGAAGGCCCGCACGATTTAGTCGAGACACGTATGTGGATGATTGATGAAAACGGCGACAACATGCGCAAGGTCTACGAGCAAAGCGAAGAAGAATCTTGTACCCACGAATTTTTCGTTCCTGATGGTTCAAAAATGATGTTTGTGTCTTATCGACCCAATACAGACAAGCGCCAACTTTGTTCTGTCGATGCACAAACGCTTGCGTTTAAAGTAGAAACTGAAATGCCAGCTTGCAGTCATCTAATGAGCAACTACGACGGCTCTTTAGTGGTTGGTGATGGTTCAGGCACACCAGTAGATGTTGCCGATAATACCGGCCACGGCATCGAAAACGACCCTAACCTGTATTTGATTAATTTATCTGACGCAAGCATTCGCCCTATTACAGAACACAATACCAGCTGGAAAGTCTTAAACGGTGATCGTCAGATCAACCACCCTCACCCTTCTTTCACACCAGATGATAAATCAGTGCTCTACAGCTCAGACGTAAATGGCACACCCGCTATTTACCTCGCAACCCTGTAAAGCACTGACTTGTTAAATGCGTTACTCTCTGTGTAACTTTACCTAGCTATGTTTCGTTCATGTTCCATAGCTAGGTTTTTTTATTTCAGATCATCAATTATTCCACAGTAACCGATTTAGCTAGGTTACGAGGCTGATCTACGTCGGTGCCTTTTACGACTGCAACGTGGTAAGACAATAACTGCAGCGGAATTGTATGAACAATCGGCTCTAGAATGCTGTCTACTTTTGGCACTTCGGTGAAGATGATATTTTCTTCGTTATGCAGGTCTGTGTCCTTGTCGGCAAAAACATACAGTTCGCCACCGCGAGCCGCCACTTCTTGTAGATTAGACTTAAGCTTATCCAACATGTCGTTATGTGGAACCAATGCAATGATTGGCATATTCTCATCAACCAAAGCCAATGGACCGTGTTTTAGCTCACCTGCTGGGTAGGCTTCCGCATGAATGTAAGAAATTTCTTTTAGTTTCAATGAGCCTTCTAGCGCGATTGGGAACATGGTGCCACGTCCCAAAAATAGCGCATTGGTTTTATTAGCAAAACGATCCGCAACAGTCTTAATGTGAGCATCTTCTAAAAGAGCAGCATTCACGTAAGCAGGTAATGAACGCATAGCTTGAACAAGCTCTTTTTCTCTTTCTGCTGACAGACCATTTTCTACAGCAATAGCAACACTAGTAATCAATAGTGCAGTCAGCTGAGTGGTAAAAGCTTTAGTGGATGCTACGCCGATTTCTGGGCCAGCATTGGTAAGAAGAGTAAGCGCTGACTCACGTACCAGCGTACTAGATGGGACGTTACAGATAGCTAGAGTCGTTAAATAACCCAGCTCTTTTGCCATACGCAACGCAGCTAGTGTATCCGCTGTTTCGCCAGACTGTGACAAGGTCAAAAACAAGGTTTTCTTCGGCACAGCCACTTTGCGATATCGATATTCGCTTGCCACTTCAACACTGCATGGCAAACCAGCTAAATCTTCAATCCAGTATTTTGCCACCATGCCAGCATGATAACTGGTACCACAAGCAACGATATGTACATTTTCCACTTCTTTTAAGAAAGCAGAATCTGCACCAAAGCAGCTAGTAAGAACCTTGGTTTCACTAATACGACCTTCTAGACAAGCACTGATCACTTTAGGTTGCTCGTAGATTTCTTTCATCATGTAATGACGAAATTCACCTTTGTCTGTCGCGTCGATGTTGTGGTTAAACACGCTAATTGGACGGTCTTGCAACTCGCCTTTTGCATCATAGATAGACACGTTATCACGACTTACTTCAACCACGTCGCCTTCTTCTAAAAAGATGAACTGGTCAGTAACATGCAATAATGCAAGTTGATCTGACGCGACAAAGTTTTCTTCAATACCAACCCCAACTACAAGCGGGCTGCCTTTACGTGCGGCAATAAAGCGATCGTTATCGTCTTTTTGCACCACTCCGATAGCAAAAGCGCCATGTAATTTCGTTAACGTCGTTTGCACAGCTTTCAGCAAATCTGGCTGTGTTTTTAACGCATCATGAATAAGGTGAACGATAACTTCGGTATCTGTTTCGGATTTGAATTCATAACCTTTGGCTTTTAATTCGCGACGTAATGGTTCGTGATTTTCAATGATGCCATTATGAACCAGAGCAAGATCATTACCTGAAAAGTGTGGATGTGCATTAGCTTCCGTTGGCTTGCCATGAGTGGCCCAACGTGTGTGAGCAATGCCCATTTTGCCATCTAGTGGCTCTGCTTCGAATTTGTCTTTTAATGCCTGAACTTTGCCAACGGCACGGTGTGAAAACACACCTTCTTCGTTGTTAATCGCAATACCGGAAGAATCATAACCACGGTATTCAAGACGGCTAAGACCTTCAATTAAAATTTTTGATACGTTACGACGCGCAATGGCGCCAACTATTCCACACATGAGAGAATCCTTTTCGTGTTTGTGCCGAGGCTCAGCTCAACACAATAATAAATATGATGAGATAAACAGCGAGTTAATGACTCGCCGCTTCTCCTGTTTAATATGTAAAATTCTGTTTAATAGATTAAAAGCTAAAGCGTTACTTTTTGATTGGACGAGGCCAATTGTCTTTGTTGGTTTGTCGCGCTCTGGCGAAAGCCAATTGATTCACGCCCACTTGTTTAGTGATGGTCGAACCCGCAGCGATCATTGCACCTTCTGCCACTTGCACTGGTGCGACTAACGATGTGTTTGAACCGATAAAGACGTTATCGGCCACTTGTGTCAGATGTTTATTTACACCATCGTAGTTGCAGGTAATGGTGCCTGCGCCAACGTTCACGTTTGCACCCATTTCTGTATCGCCAATGTAGCTTAAATGATTAACCTTGCTGCCTTCACCAATAATGGCTTTCTTGGTTTCAACAAAGTTGCCAATCTTGGCTTTATTAGCAAGCTGTGTGCCTGGACGTAATCGAGCAAAAGGACCGATGTCGCAATTTTCGCCAACTTGGCTTTCTTCAATTAGCGTGTTGCTTTTAATAATAGTATTGTCGCCAATGGTGCAGTTTTTAAGATGGCAATTTGGCCCAACTTCAACACCAGTACCCAACACTACTTTACCTTCAAAAATACAGTTCACGTCAATAATGACATCGTGACCAGTAGTCATTTCTCCACGAATATCAATGCGAGATGGGTCAAGCAAGGTCGCGCCATTTTGCATAAGGCTAACGGCTTGCTGGTTTTGTAACTCACGCTCTAATGCGGCAAGCTGAACTCGGTCATTGACGCCAGCCACTTCGGCCTCGTTTTCTGGGTTCACTGTGACAATATCCACACCATCACGTGCCGCCATAGCAATCACATCGGTCAAATAATATTCGCCTTGGGCGTTATTATTCGTTAAGGCTGCAAGCCAGCCTTGTAGATGATTATTCGGCGCTAACAAAATGCCGGTGTTCACTTCTTTAATAGCAAGCTGGTCTTCAGCAGCGTCTTTTTGCTCAACAATCGCTGTCACTTTGCCTTGTTCGTTGCGAACAATCCGACCGTATCCAGTTGGATTATCAAGAGAAATCGTCAATAAAACTAAGGTATTGGAATTAGACAGAGCAGTCATTTTTTCTAATGTACTGGCGCGAATCAGCGGAACATCACCATAAAGAGTTAATGTCGCACCATCAGCCTGAAGAAAAGGCGCAACGCGACGCAATGCATCACCTGTTCCTTGCGGATCATTTTGCCAAACAATATTGGCTGAAAAGTCCTGACAATTTGCTTCGACTTGTTCACCCTGGTGGCCAACAACGAGATGTAATTTTGATTCAGGTAATGTACTTGCTGTGGTTAGTACTCGTTTTACCATGGCGATACCGCCAACTTTGTGCAATACCTTGGAAAAGGCTGATTTCATTCGGCTGCCCTTTCCGGCAGCAAGAATTACGATGTCCTGAGTCATGAGCATCCTTGAATTGGCGTCTTTAAATAAATAATGAATATTACTGATAAAAGCTATTAGACCTTTTTGCCTAAACCGTCACAACCCAAATTGTCACAAAAAAAATGACAATTTTTATAAAAAATCATAAATCGATGATTTTAAACGCTTCTAGGCAAAGCAAAAACAAAGATTGTCAGAAAATAATCAATATGATGTTGATGCGTTACATTACGGCATTACCAGTATAAAATATCGCCTTAATATTAATAAAAACCATTATCAAATGGTTTACACATCACCAAAGTAAAGGATTAGCATGAGTCAAATCAGCGAACCGAAGCAACTTGATGAGCTTTATAACGAGGCACATCCTTTAGCATTAAAAAAAGAGATTGATGAACTAGAACAACACTCAATCACCTTCATAGAGCACTGTCCTTTTATTATCATGTCAACATCGGATAAGAATGGATTCGCAAATGTTTCACCTCGTGGCGGTGATGCGGGGTTTGTTAAAGTGCTGGATTCAAAGACCGTAGCATTCGCAGACACGGCTGGTAACAATCGCTTAGATAGTTTGAGAAACATCGTAGAAAGACCAAAAGTTGGTCTACTTTTTATGATTCCTGGTATCGGTGAAGTTGTGCGTATAAAAGGCACTGCTAGCCTACACACAGACAACGAAACACTAGATTTATTTGTTGAAAATAATAAGCCACCAAAACTGGTGGTTAAAATAAGCGTACATAAATTACTTTTTCATTGCCCCAAAGCCATTGCCGTTGCAAAGCTTTGGAGCGAAACAAATAAAGTAGAACGTTCATTTCTGCCTTCACTTTTGAACATCATTCAAGATCAAACCCAAGCATCAAGTTGATGCTTGGTCTAAGGTAATGGCGGAGCGTCTTGGACAAGCATTGCACTCCGCCTGAAGGAGTTCTACTAGAAGCCTCGTAGCTGGGCCTGTTCGTTCACCTTTTCCAAAGATGGCAAACATGTGGAAACTTCGTTCACTACCAGAAATCAATTTCAATTTTTTAAGTTTTCCGCTTTGCAAGGCGTATTCTAAATCTGCCTTTGGTAGCCACGCGAAGCCTATACCGCTAGTCACAATTTCTAAAGCGGATTGCACACTCGATACCGTCCATCGTCTGTCTGTGCCCAACCAACCCGCATCGATAGAGGTCTCTGACGCTGAATCACGAATAACAATTTGTAATTCTCGACTCAAGCGCTCGTTATTAATAGGGTCTGCTTCTTGATGCAAAGGGTGACTCGTAGCCGCTACCGCGATCATTTCCACTTCGACAATGGGATCGGCCAAATAACCTTTTGGAACAATAGCGCTAAGCACTAAGTCTGGACTGCCTTTTCGTAGTGCTTCTTCTCCTCCGCTTAATACAGCTTCTTTTAATTGCACTTGCGTTCCTTGGCTTTGTGGCTCAAAAGCTTGCAAGGCACGCAGTAAAGCAGGCGTTGGAAAGGCCTGATCGACCACTAATTCTAATTCAGGCTCCCAACCTTGGCCAAGTGTGTGAGCTAGCTCTTCTAGATCTACTGCTTCTTTTAATAAATGCCGTGAACGACGTAACAAGACTTCACCGCGCTCAGTAAGTTTGGCTTTTCGTCCTTCGATAATCAGCAACGGATAGCCTAGCTGCTCTTGAAGCTTTGCGACTGTGTAGCTAACTGAAGATTGGCTTTTATGGAGTGCTTCTGCGGCTTGGGCAAAACCACCTTTGTCCACAACAGATTGCAAAACGCGCCATTGCTCTAACGTTACTCTCGGGGCTTTCAAGATAATTCTCTTATATAGAATACATGGATAATTAATGTATCGTATTTTTCGATCAATATCTCCAAAAAATGTCGCTTTTTAATCGAATTACTTGGTAATAAGATAGCCTCATTATCAAGTGACGGGCCATCTTGGCTCACTTAAGATTACCGAGGAGAAATTATTACAATGGCTACTTTACTACGTATCGACTCTAGCGCTTCTGGCGAAAACTCTAAATCACGTCAACTAGCAAACGAGTTTGTTGAAAAATGGTTGGCAAAAAATCCAGAAGGTAAAGTCGTTGCTCGCGATGTAACTGCGAACCCACTACCTCACTTCACAGGCGAAACATTAGGCGCACTGTTTACTCCAGAAGAAAACCGTTCTGCTGAACAACAAGCTATTGTTGCGATTGGTGATGAACTGATTACTGAACTAGAAGCTGCTGACGTAGTGATCGTTTCAGCTCCTATGTACAACTTCGGCATTCCTTCTACGCTGAAGTCTTACTTTGACTATATTGCTCGTGCTGGCCGTACGTTTAAATACACTGAAACTGGACCTGTTGGCCTTGTAAACAAAGATGCTTACATCTTTGCTGCAAGTGGTAGCTTCCTAGCTGGCGCTCCAGTTGATCACCAAGTGCCACATATCCAAACATTCCTAGGTTTCATTGGTCTAAATGTAAAAGAGACTTTCATCGCTGGCGGTCAAGCGATGGGCGCACCAGGTGAAGAAGCTTTCAACCAAGCCAAATCACAAATTGCAGTAGCTGTTTAACATTAATTTTTAATCCCTTTTAAGTTAATGTTATTGGTTACTCCAAAAAAAACCGATTAGAGTCTTCTAATCGGTTTTTTTGTGGAAATTATCTGACTAACATAAATATCAACAGCCTTGTCGGGATCCCCTAACAAACAATTGAATTGCATCAAAGCCCATTAGCTTTCAGGGCAATGCGCTTACGCTGTACGTCAACTTCTAACACTGTAACATTGACCACTTGCCCCACTCGCACTAAATCCCTTGGGTCTTTAACAAATCGATCTGCCAATTGCGAGATATGGATCAATCCGTCTTGATGCACACCCAAATCTACAAAAGCACCAAATGCCGCTACATTAGTCACAACGCCTTCTAACGTCATGCCTTCTTGCACATCTTCAAGCTTTTGAACACTATGATCAAAAGACGCATAACGAAACTCTGGACGTGGATCTCGACCTGGCTTGGCAAGCTCGTTAAGAATATCCGTATAAGTAAAATCTCCTGCTTGGGCAAAGCTTGGGGCTAACTGCTTTAGCTGCTGTAAAGCACTACTGTTATTAAGCAAGTCATTTGCTTTTAGCTTTAAATGCGCGGCCATTTTTTGAACTAATGGGTAGGATTCAGGATGCACACCAGACTGATCTAATGCTTCTTTGCCATTTAGTATTCTTAAAAAACCAGCACACTGCTCGAAGCATTTATCTCCGATGCCTTTTATCTTTAACAGCTCACTTCTCGATTCGATGCGGCCTTTCTGCTGACGGTAATCCACGATATTTTGCGCTAAGCGATTGGTTAAACCAGAAACGTAAGACAATAAAGAAACCGAAGCGAGGTTAATATCCACGCCAACGCGATTAACACAATCCTCTACTACGTTTGCAAGCGACTTGGACAATAAGGTGACTTTAACGTCATGCTGATATTGGCCAACCCCAATAGCTTGAGGATCAATTTTCACCAATTCAGCAAGCGGATCTTGAAAACGACGAGCAATAGATACCGCTCCTCGTATAGTGACATCTAAATCAGGAAATTCTAGTATCGCTATTGGTGAAGCAGAATATACAGAAGCTCCAGCCTCACTCACCACCACAGCTCGACAATCTAGATTCGATTCGGTAATAAGCGCTCTTACTAGTGCTTCAGTCTCTCGTGAAGCAGTGCCGTTACCAATCGCTACCCAACCAATATTATGTTTGTGAATCAGCTGAGAAAGTATTGCGCTAGCTTCTTGTGTACGATTCTGAGGTCCATGAGGGTAAATAACACCGTGATCAAGCAAAGAACCTTGCTCGTCAATAACCGCCAATTTAACGCCGTTGCGAAAACCAGGATCAACACCTAATACTCGATGCGCTCCTGCAGGTGCAGCCATTAATAAATCTTGTAGATTATCAGCAAAAACCTGAATTGCACCTTCTTCAGCTCGATCTTTCAATTGAGAAAGAACATCGGTTTCTAGTTTTGGCAGAAGTTTATTTTCCCAAGCCAGATTTAAATACTTACGCTGCAAAGGCGTTACTCGATGAGATTCTGGTAAGTTTGCATCAAGCAATTGATTAAGATGAGGAAAGATTAATACGTCAGGATAATTTTCCTCATTCTTCAAAGAAACACTCAGTTTTAATATCGACTCTTTTTTTCCTCGAAAGAGAGCAAGCAAACGATGAGAAGGCACTTTATTTATCGCTTCTTGGTAATCAAAGTAATCACGGAATTTCTCACCTTGCTCCTTTTTACCTCGCAGAACTCTACTGGTTAAAAGACCATCTTTGAGTAATACTGCACGACCTTTTTTTAGAACATCACTGTCATTGGCAATAGCTTCATTCAATATTTCAGCTACACCCTCTAAAGCAGACTCTGCCGATATTACAATATTATTCTGCTTACACCATGCATCAATTGCAGACAAGGTATCAGAGCGCTGGCCTGACCATACTAAAGCCGCTAAAGGCTGAAGCCCTTGCTCCCTAGCCTCATCTGCTTTTGTCTTTCGGGTTTTCTTAAATGGCGAGTACAAGTCCTCGAGCTCATTTTTAGAGACGGCATTTTGTATTTTTTTTCTTATGGAATCGGAGACATTTGAATCTTCAGCTAATAACGCAAGAATGCTTTCTTTGCGCTTTTTTAATTCAACTAAATACTGCCATCTATCGTAAAAAGATCGCAAATCCTGATCACTCATGCCGCCTGTATTTTCTTTTCTATACCGAGCGATGAATGGAACAGTTGCACCTTCTTCAAATAATTGAATAATATTATTGCTGTATTTTTTTAATATAGAAAACTCTAAGCTTAGGTTATCTGATATGGAATTCATTTATTACCCTATTGTTTACACTTTTCTAACAGATTAAACACGTTATTTGATTAGCATGTTAGGTTGTTTTTTATTAAAATCCACACACAAACTTGAAATAGTATAAAATTACATCACAATGTACTGATATCAATTCAATGTTTTTTTACGGTATGAATTATTATTGAATTTGTAGCATAAGATAAAACACTTTTTCATCTGGTTCAGATTCACTATCAACCTAAGAAAGCGTTTTATTTTTTCCAATCTTATGGAATTTTCAAATTTATTAATTTTAACACATACCACTGAGCATAAAAGACGGATCTATTTTTTCAGTGCAGGACCAACTAGTTATTCAGAGACAATCAGTTCTTAACAGATAAATAGGGGACACCAATGAGTTTATTACTAGAATTAGCAGGCAATAAAGCAAAAGCACGCGCAGCAGCAAAAGAGCTAAGCGTTGCTCAACTTGAAAACCTAATTGCAGGCTTCAACAATGCGCTTGAAAAAGCAAAAGAAGAAGAAGCGGCTCGTGACGCAGAGCAAGCACTAAAATCTGCTCGCGCTGAAGAAATTGCAAACCTAATCGCTAAAAGCGGCTTAACAATGGAAGAAGTAGCATTACTAACTACTCCAAAAGCTGGCGCGACAAAAGGCAAAACTGTTGAGCCTAAATACCGCTTAACAGTAGCTGGTGAGACTCACGAATGGACTGGCCGTGGCCGCACACCAAAAGTATTCCAAGAATACTTTGATGCTGGCAACAGCCGTGAAAGTGTAGAAATCAAATAATTTTTGATTCTAGCTTTATATGAATAATAAAAAAGCGACTCATTGAGTCGCTTTTTTATTGGCTAAATCTATTTTTGGTCTAAAAATAAGAGCGCTTAGCTACTTTGTTTCGTATAGATCAGATCCCATACACCGTGACCTAAACGCTCACCACGCTGTTCAAACTTTGTCAGTGGACGCCATTCAGGGCGAGGGTGATACAAGCCTTTACCAGCCGCATTCTGATAGCCCTCTTGGACTTCCATTACTTCCATCATATGCTCGGCATAAGGCTGCCAATCTGTTGCCATGTGAAAGTGTCCGCCTTCTCTTAATACATTTGCTACTTGCTGAGCAAACAAAGGCTGAACGATACGGCGTTTATTGTGCTTCTTCTTGTGCCAAGGGTCTGGGAAAAACAACTGAAATGCACTGGCTGCTTCCTGCGGTAAACAGTTCGCCATAACTTCAATCGCATCATCACAATAAACACGTAAATTAGTAATGCCTTCCTCTTTTGCCAGCATCATCAGTTTAGCAACACCCGGTGGGTGAACTTCAATACCGATAAAATCTTTCTCTGGAGCATTTTTTGCCATCTCGACAAGTGAAGCTCCCATACCAAAACCTACTTCAAGCACCACATCTGATTCACGACCAAATACGGTTGCGTAATCAATTCGCCCATCAGCAAGATCTAAACCGTACACGGCCCAGTTCGCATCGTAGTTCTTTTGTTGACCTTCAGTCATGCGACCACCACGTACAACAAAGCTACGAATGGTGCGTTTCTTGATAGGTTCTTGAGTATTTGTTTCTTGCTCTTGCATGGTTAAATATCACTTAAGTGTGTTCTATTTTGATGAGCCTACACCGACCTAATTCGTTCGATTTAGGTCAATCATGTCTTTTGAGTAAGACTAGCGGGGCGCTATCCTACCGGAAAAAACATTTGATGTCCTGCTTTTGTCGGTTAGTTTATTAAGACCTAAAGTCCCATTGCCTATGACTTTTGGTGACTTGAACGCCAAAAGTTCAGCACCAAAAGCCCCCAAGCAATGAGGTAGCATAAACCGCCGAAAGGAGTCACTGCTCCTAACAATGTGTAACCCGTTAAAGCCATGACATATAGACTACCGGCAAATAAAATATTACCAATACAAAGAAGCAGTAGTATGCTTTTAGCTGAAGATAAATAAGCAGATAAGGCAACCACCACCAATCCAGCTAAAGCATGATACATAAGGTATTGGCTTGCAGTGTGCCACCAGCCTAACGCTTTCAAGTCTAGTATACTGGTCAAAGCATGAGCACCAAATGCACCAGAGGCAACTGATATAAAAGCTTGGGCAGCAAAAAAACCGCCCCATTTCAAAGGCAATCGTGCTGATACTTTTGTTGCATGGTCTTGTTTGGCCGGCTCTTTCTTTGAAAGAGATGAAGGCGACTCAACGTCGTGATCAGACATGAATTATTCCAATACGTTTAAATAACCATTACTACCAATGGCGTAATAACGATTACCTGAACCAAAAGCCAGAGCTAAAACACTAGCGCCACTCGGTCGACTCTTTGGAGTAAAAATCTCCCACTCTTTTTGGACAACTCCTGTACTGACTTGAACCAAAGACACTCGACTATTCACTTCACCAATAAGAATGGATCTGTCATCTTTTGAAAAAACCGCCTGACTGATGGTGACGTTGCGGTACTTAAGAGCTCCGGTGTCGATTTTGGTAAGCTCTTTGCCTGTTTTAGTAGACCAAATTTTTGCATTTCCTAGTTGAGCAGCACCAAACGCATATTTACCATCGGCCGATAAAGCCACACTAGCAATGTCATTACTTAGAGGCCATTGATGTTTCTTTTCACCGGTTTGCATATCCCATAAGGTGACATTAGAAGAATCATCACCTGTAATACCCAGCATTCCATCTGGCGTCACATCGACAGCACGAACTGTTGAACCTGTTCGTAACGTTTGCTTGATACCGCCACGCTTAATATCAAAAAAGCGAGCAGTCTGGTCATTTAAGCCAACTAAAGCATAATCACCATTCTGGGTAAGTTTTAGAGATTGAATGTCACCTGGCGTCGTCCAGAAACCATCAGATTTACCTGTTGCGGTATTCCATAGAACTAACGATCGAGCGCCGCCAGTTGCTGCAAATTGCCCGCTTGGGTCAATATCGACACCAAGCAAGGATGAATACTCACCTTTAGCATGATTCCAGTTAAAACGACGTTCATTGACGGCGTTTACCCAAAAACTACCGCCATGCTGAATGGAACCAACTAAAGCAGTGGCGCCGTCATCACTGAGAACGGCAGAAAACAAACCCTGCACAGCATATTGAGCAGTTCGAACTGGCGCTTCTGCTGAGCAAGACAATAAAGCTGCAGAACAGAAAGCAATTAAACCAAGCTCAAACGCTTTTTTCACTGTGCGCTTCATGTAATTCCTTAATCAACTGATCTTCATATTGGAATCGTTCTGCCATTACGACAGCCAAAGCCTGCAATGAAAAAGGCAAGGCCTCAAGCTGAGCATTACAATGTTCTTTAGTGTCATATTTGTCGTTAAATTCAATAGCTACTTCCGTTGTGCTATCAATAAGAGGCAACAATTCGCGCAATAAAATAACAGCGCCATCGTCATGAAACTCTTTCGCTTCTAACGCTAACTGCTCATAGACAGTAAAGTGGCCAGCAGAGACATAATCCACCAGCTGCTCACAAAATGATTGAATCTTAGGTGTATCCGTCGGCGTAAATTCACCGCGCTCACGCAAATAAATCCCCATCTCCAGCAATTGTCGACGCTGCCCTAACCAACGATCAATAATGATGTGCACTCCGCCCCATCGCTCTTGGGCTGTTTTACAACCTTCTAACATATGCAGACTCCATCAGGCGTTAATTATTATTAGTAATCTTTGTCTCAAGCATATTCCGATACGTTACCCCCTGCAAGACGATAACTTAAGGGATTTGTAACCTTTTTAGAGAACTTTATATGATTACTGTGCCTGTCAAAACTTTGTTTAAACAGGCAAAAATGTCTCGTTTATACGGATATTTTTTTGTTAGCTCGCAATGCGATAACGATATTAATGATCGCCATACCAATAAAAGCAACCAATGTCCAACCAGGAATACTAATGCCAAACAAGGTCCAAACCACATCACCACATTCACCAGTTCCCATCACCATAGCTTGCATAATTTCTTGCCATGGAAAGACCTCAAACATATAACTTAATCCCGGCAAACAAGCTGGCAATTCGTCCATTGGTAAGCTTTGCAAATATAAATGACGGATTGCTAAAGCTGCACCGGCAAAAGATAAAACAACCACCAACCAAGAAAATACTTTCCGCGCTTTTTCACTCGCCGTTAAAGCGGATATCAAGGACACTACACCAACACAGAAAAACACAATACGCTGCAGCATGCATAAGGGGCAGGGTTCTAACCCCATTTGATATTCCATATAAAAAGCCACAGCTAAAAGCGCAAAAGCTGCGAACGCAACCAAACCATGAAAACGACGAGCAGATAAAAACGTGAACATAGATAAAGATTCCTAAACTTACTAAACGGACATTTTTAATTGAATAATGTAACTTACGACAACAGTAAAACAGTAAAGTGCGAAATTACTACTGACAGCAAGCTTTAATGACAGTTAGTATACTGTCTATTGGAATGAATACGAGAACCTAACATGTCATTGATGATGCCCTTATGCCATAAATTACGCCTATTTACTCTACTCTTACTATGCAGCCTTACAGGTATTACAGGTTATGCCGCAGACGAAGCAGCACCAGCAGCCGCTTATATAGAGCTGAAACCCACTTTTGTAGTCAATCACCTTGGCGACGATGCCCGACTCAAATATATAAAAACTAGTATTAGTATTCGTACTGACGAGACGAAGAAAGACTTAATTGAAGCTAATATGCCTTTAGTCAGAGATGCATTGGTGATGTTTCTTAGCTCTCGTACCACGGAGCAAGTTACTGGAGCAGTAGCGCGTGAGAAAACACGTGAAGAAGCCGCTATTGCAGTAAACGGCGCTTTAAAAGAAGAAACTGGATTAGAACCGGTAAAAGATATTTTATTCGCTAGCTTTGTCACTCAATAAACGAATTTATACTCGTTTGACGATTAAGCAGACACAAAAAAATGCCCCTGGTTAAATAATTTAATCAGGGGCATTTTTTTGTGTCTGCTTGCTTAAAACAATATTTTCACGACTTCATGAAAAAGACTTTCTTAGAGTTCTTTAATATCATCAGGATCAACATATCCCGCCAGCTTATCCGTCGCTTCGTTATTGAAAAACTTATCCATCTGTTCCATCACATATTTGCGTGATTCAGGTTGCATCAAGTTAAGTTGTTTCTCATTGATCATCATTGTCTGAAGCTGCTGCCATTCTTGCCAAGCCTGCTTAGAAACGTTTTGTAGGATCTCTTGGCCTTTCGCTCCGGGCAATGGCGCGCGATCTAACGCTTCCATCTCTTTCTGAAACTTTTTACAAAATACAGTATTCGCCATAAGAATCTCTCGCCATCATAAATGTATAATAAATGTATAGGGTGAATAATGGCGTTAACACTAGAGAATTCAAGGTCAAAACCTTTAATCAGCGTTTAAATTCAGCAACCTTATAAACTTCGAATTAGTCCAACAATGATAAACACAATAATCAATGAAAAAATCGAAGGTCGCCTGTAGATCAACCAAGCCAATCCAAATCCAGTAATGGCAACATCCATCCAACCAAGCAAACTCGATGTGCCAATCGGATAATATAAGGCAGCTAACAAAATCCCGACCACTGCTGCGTTTAAGCTCGCCACAGCAGAACGAAACAGAACGTAATGAGACAAGCGTTGCCACGCAGCTTGCGCACTTAACATCAACAATAGACCAGACAGAAATACAGCTAAGGTAGCTACACCAGCCCATAACCAAATATTGTCACTTTTTGGAGTCACCGAAGCACCTAAAAAACTCGCCATGGTGAACATAGGGCCTGGAACCGCTTGAGCGGCAGCGTAACCTAAAAGCAAATTCGATTCACCAATCACTGCTAACGTAGGATCTACATAAGATTCTGGAGTAAGTACAAACGCCGACAACATTGGCAGTACCACGTGCCCGCCGCCAAATACTAACGCTCCCGCTCGATAAAAGTTTGCGAACAAACCGCTTAATCCGCTATCTAGAAAAAAACTAACAACAAAGCCCACGACAGCAATGATAAAAAAGCACCATGCAAAACGCACTTTAGGCAAAGACTCAGAAGCGGTTGGAACAATAGAAGGCCTTGCTAACATGCCAAAAAACACAGCGATTAGCAGAACGGTCAAACTAGCAAAACCAGAAGGCGACAAGATAATAAACGCCGCACTGAATAACGCCAGCCCAGCCATAATTTTACTCTGACAAAAAGACCGCCACATACCAATACAAGCATCTGCGACCACGACAACCGCTAAAAGCTTTAAGGCATGAACTGAACCATCAAAAAAAACATTGCCCTGCCAGTGATTACCAAATCGAGCCAGTAACACCATGACAACAAAAGACGGCAAGGTGAAAGCAATAAATGCCGCCACCGCTCCAAGCAATCCCGCACGATGATAGCCTAAGGCAAAACCAACTTGACTAGAGCCTGGTCCCGGCACGATCTGACTAAGCGCTACCCATTGAGCATACTGGGTTTCACTCGCCCATTTTTTGCGCTTAATAAAGGTTTGGTTGAAGTAACTAAGGTGAGCAGCAGGCCCACCAAAACTGGTAAAACCTAATAACAAGAAAGAGACAAATACCTCTGCTACGCGTTTAAAATATGAGAGGTTTTTATCTACCATCATATGAATGATCTCAAGCTAGTTATTCAATTGTTCCAAAATACTTCTCACTGGCGCCGGCAACCCTTGCGCCATGGCATTTTGTTGGCTGAACCATTGGTATTTCTCACCTTCCATTACCAACTTCGTGTCGGCAATTTGAATGTGGCTTGGCGAAATATCCAAATGATAATGACTAAAAGTATGTCTAAAAGATGACAGAGGTGTTACAGCCTCGACTTGCGTAGCAAATCGCTGTTCAATATGCAGCACTACAGATTCCTCTGACGCAAGCTCTGGCAAACTCCAAAGCCCACCCCAAATTCCAGTAGAAGGACGCTTCTCTAGTAACCATTGCCCTTGTTGATTCATCAACACCAGCAACTGAATACTCTTCTCTGGCTTAGCGGCTTTTTTCGGTTTACGAATAGGAAATTGCGTTGGATCTTGGCTAAAACGAGCCTGGCAGTCGCCTTGTAGCGGACAAAGCAAACATTGCGGTTTAGAACGAGTACAAAGTGTCGCGCCTAAATCCATCATAGCTTGTGTGTAATCGCCACAACGCTCGTTCGGCATATAACACTCAGCCAGGTCCCACATGGCATTTTCGGTTTTCTTATCGCCGGGCCAAGTTGGCACTGCATGGAAGCGCGCCAAAACACGCTTTACATTGCCGTCTAAAATCGCTGCTTGAACACCGCGGGAAATAGATAAAATCGCCGCTGCAGTAGAACGACCAATGCCGGGTAACTCACAAACACCTTCAACAGTCTGTGGGAACTCACTGTCGAATTCATCCACCAGCATTTTTGCTGCTTTATGCATATTGCGCGCCCGAGCGTAATAACCTAGACCACTCCAGTGCGCTAACACTTCGTCTTGCTCAGCCTCAGCTAACGCTTCAACAGTTGGGAAAGATGTCATAAATTTGTGGTAATAAGGAATGACAGTTGTCACTTGCGTTTGCTGCAACATGATTTCAGAAACCCATACACGATAAGGTGTTTTATTCTCTTGCCAAGGCAAGCTTTTACGCCCGTGCTGATCAAACCACGCTAGAACACGAGGCGCAAAATTTTCAACTGGTTGCATTTATTTCTCACGTTATATTTTTAATCAGCGCTTAAGTCCGTCAGTTATTAGAACAAACTCTTTAATTTATCTTTCAGCTTATCCTTAAGCCTTTCTTCTTCTGCTTTGCGTTTTTCTTCCAGCTCAGCTTTCAAGCGTGCTTTTTCAGCTTCAGCTTTAACCTTTAGTCGTGCTTTTTCAGCATCCACTTTAAGTTTCAGTTCATCTTCTGCCAAATCAGCAAATAACTTCCCGAAGCCTTTTATATCAGGACGACATAAACCAGCAGGATCATCACTAAATTGCCCCTTACAGACAATAGGAAATGCTAACTTAGTCACTTTCTCATTGACGTGACAGGCTTTATCTAATTCGCTACCCGCAATCCCTACATTGGCTTGATAATCTAAAGAGGAATTTGGCAGTGACACCACACCATCACCCGTCACTTGAATACCCGCAGAGCTTATTTTTAAACCTGGAGTTGACACTCTGCCATTAATGATATGTGCAGGAAATCGCATGGTTTCAAACGGGGTATCTTGGCCAAACTGCTGATCATTAATTTTATCCTTACGAATTGCAGCTATACCTTCACATACCGTTTTCGTTAGGTTGGTCCCAACTAAAGCGCCGTTTTTAATATCTATCAATAAGTCACCTTGCAGAGATGCCATTAGAGTATCAAGACTATTGCCCTTGGCACTAAGCTCACCATTTAAATAAGTAGCACCCGCAATTTTGTTCATGTCCATAAAATCGACAAGCAAAGGTTGAATTTGTACGCCATCAATAGTCGGTGAAATATTAAACACTGGCGTGATGCCTCGTACATCCAAACTAGCTTTTGATGACACACTACCTTTATATAATGAAGCACGAAGAGGAGAAACTTTTACCAAACCGTGCAACTGAGTTGAATCCAGCTCAATTTTATCGATTTTTAACTTTTTGACAGTAATGTTTTCGAACACCACGCCAACATGGCCATTTAAAGAACGAATCAAATCGATTGGTATCAGGTCACCAGATTCTGCTTTAGCGGCAATATCTACATTAGTTATTGCTTCAACCTTCCCGTCTTTGCCTTTTTCAATAGGCGTTGGCAAATAGCGATCTAGGTCTAAGTTTTTACCAGCAACACTAACATCCCAACGCAAAGGTGATAAATCAACCACAGCATTGGCTTCAATATTTGTGTCGTCCATCGCAATAGATATTGGCTGTGCTGTAATCGAATCTAAATTGCCTTCTAGGGTTATATTGGCACGCGCTTTAGTCAGCGCTTTATCATCAGACATTTCAGGCAAAGGTAAATTTAAACGCGTCATTAAATAGCGCGGATTAAACTCCCCTACCGTTAACACTGCTGAAAACTGAGGTTCGCTCAACACTTGATACGCTTGAATTTTAGCGTCAACATTTACACCTAACACACTTAATGCCAAGCCTTCTACCAAGACATTCTCTTGCGGTAAATCAAGATCGACATTGGTGGCACTAAGTTTGGCGCTGATTGGACTCGTTGGTAGCAAATCACTTTCAACTTCCCCAGATAACACCAAAGAGTCTAGCGACAAAGATTCGCGCTCAGGGAAAACCGCAAGATTAGCATTTAATGTCGCTTTCGCCTTGATTGGTGATTTACCTTGTAAATCACTTTGTGTCACGGCGATATCCATCACCATAGGCCAAGCTTTGTCCCATTGAACATCGTTTAACTGTACGTTTAGCGTCGCGTTAATAAGCTGCTTTGTTTGTTCATCACGGTATTGCACTTGCGCATTTTCAATACGTAGTTCATCTAACTGAATATCAGGAAATTTGATTTTTTCAACTGTGTTATCAGAAGAATTATTGGAAGCTGTGTTCGTTGAAGCAGAAGAACTTGCTGCAGGCGAGTTGTCCGGTAAATCTAGTTGCCAATTACCTTGGCCTTGAGCGTTTTTGTTCAAACTGGCTTTTAGATTAACCAAGTTCACTTTGTTCACCTGAATTTTTTGCTCAAACAAAGGCAGAATCGCCAAGCCAAATTCAGCACGATCAAATTGTAAAATTTCAGGATCAGAGCCTATGGAAACGCCAATATCTTCCAATCCAAGCCCCAGCCAAGGGAAAAACGACCAGCTAATATCACCATCCAGGCGTAAATTAACATTGGCTTTTTCTAGCGCTACGCTTTTTAGCTCGTCTTTAAAATCATTTGGATTCACAAACAACATGACGTACGCCAACAAAATGGCAACAACGGCTAATAAACCAGCCACCAACAGTGAAAGTCGCTTTATCCAAACCATGACAAACCCCTTAATAAATGTATTCCGACAAATGCGTTCAACCTAACCTGAAACCTAACTAAGAGCGCATGCTGCATCGTATAGATGCCATATCATAGCATTCGAATTAGGAGTTTATCGACGCAATAGAGACAACTCATTAAAAAACACACAGACAAAGCATAGAAGCTAAAGAGCCCACGTTCTATAATAGGGAAATTATGTCATGCTCTTAATATACAAAAACGTGGCGACTATTCGTCACCATCACTGTGGAGAAACCAATCAATGTCCGATCGCATTGCCAGTGTCGAGCGTAATACGCTTGAAACTCAGATCAAGGTGTCGATTAACTTAGACGGTACCGGTAAATTCAACTGCGTCACAGGCGTCCCTTTCCTTGACCATATGCTTGAGCAAGTAGCACGTCATGGTCTGATTGACTTAGACATTCATGCAGTTGGCGACCTTCACATTGATGCTCACCACACAGTCGAAGATTTGGGCATCACTTTAGGACAAGCTTTTGACATTGCTGTTGGCGATAAAAAAGGCATCAAACGCTATGGCCACGCTTATGTACCATTAGATGAAGCCTTGTCTCGCGTAGTAATAGATTTCTCAGGCCGTCCAGGTCTAGAAATGCACGTACCTTTTACTCGTGGCTCTGTTGGCGGTTTTGATGTGGATTTGTTCTCAGAATTTTTCCACGGTTTTATCAACCATGCCAAAGTAACGCTACATTTAGATAATCTTCGCGGTAAAAATACTCACCACCAAGCGGAAACCATCTTCAAAGCATTTGGACGTGCGCTACGCATGGCTCTAGAAGCTGACGAGCGCATGGCAGGGCAAATGCCTTCCACTAAAGGTTCTTTGTAGGACTCTCTTAGTTTGAGCGGTAAGAGTATGAGCAATAAGAGTATGAGTGACATGAAAAAATCTACAGTCGCAGTGATCGACTACGGCATGGGCAACCTTCACTCGGTTGCCAAAGCTCTTGAACACGTCGCTGATGAAAATACCACGGTAATTGTAACCAGTGATCCTGAGGTTATTGATGCAGCAGATCGAGTGCTATTACCCGGCGTTGGCGCGATTCGTGATTGTATTGGTGAAATGAACAATGCAGGACTGGTTCCTAGTATTCGTAAAGCCATGGCGGAAAAGCCATTTCTCGCTATTTGTGTCGGCATTCAATCTTTGATGTCTCACAGCGAAGAAAACGGCGGTGTAGATTGTTTGAACCATTTCCAAGGCAACGCTTTGTTCTTTGGTGAAAAGCACACAGATCATGACGGTAGCAAACTTAAAGTGCCGCACATGGGCTGGAATCAGGTTAAACACACAATAAATCACCCTCTTTGGGCAGATATTCCTGACAACGCTCGCTTTTATTTTGTACACAGTTTTTATGTTGTACCTGAAAATAAAAGTGAAGTTGCTGGCACCTGTGATTACGGTTTGGAGTTCTGTGTTGCGCTCGCTCGAGACAATGTTTTCGCCGTGCAATTTCACCCAGAAAAAAGCCATAAAGACGGTCTTCAGCTTTATAAAAACTTCCTTCACTGGGATGGCAAGCCATAACTACAAGCCATCAAGTTTGTTTAGATAGAAGCATATTAGATTCTAGGAGCACCATTTTATGGGCTTAGCAAAACGTATTATTCCTTGCCTTGATGTGGACAATGGCCGCGTTGTAAAAGGTGTTCAGTTCGTCGATATTCGTGACGCCGGCGACCCAGTTGAAGTAGCAAAACGCTATAACGAGCAAGGCGCCGATGAGATTACTTTTCTAGACATCACCGCCAGTTCAGACGACCGCGCAACGACAGTTCACATGGTTGAAGCCATTGCCAGCCAAGTGTTTATTCCTTTAACAGTGGGCGGCGGCATTCGCACCTGCGAAGACATTCGCCGCATGTTAAACGCTGGCGCAGATAAAGTCGGCATAAATACCGCAGCGGTATTTAACCCTGAATTTGTTCGCGAGGCCGCACAACGCTTTGGCTCTCAATGTATTGTTGTTGCCATTGATGCAAAAAAAGTCAGCGCGGAAGGTGAACCTGATAAGTGGGAAATCTTTACTCATGGCGGCCGCAAACCAACAGGTTTAGATGCCGTTGAATGGGCAAAGAAAATGGTTGAATACGGCGCAGGGGAAATCCTGCTAACCAGTATGGACCGTGACGGTACTAAAAATGGTTTCGACCTTGGTGTCACTCGCGCTATAAGTGAAGCGGTTCATGTACCAGTAATCGCCTCTGGCGGTGTTGGCAACTTGGATCATCTTGTAGATGGTGTCATTGAAGGCAAGGCGGATGCCGTATTGGCAGCCAGCATTTTCCATTTTGGCGAATACAGCATTCAAGAAGCAAAACAGCGCATGACCGATGCTGGCATTGAGATGCGCCTTTAATCCATTCCTCTAGTAAAAATTGACGGCCTGAAGGCCTAAAGGTGATTTGATTTTTGTAGGCTGCGATTCAGGGGGATATTTTTTGTCGTGCCCTTGCGCGACAAATTTCTTATATCTATGTTCTAGAAGTCAGCATTTTTTGTGCATGGGGTATCTGTTGCTTGCTGCGAATCAGCTCTGCCGAGTACAATCCCTGAAATTCAATTTTGCCTTATTCAATAGAAGGAAGACTTCTTGACCACCTTAACCGATGCTTTGCAAGCGCTGGCAACTCATTGCCAGCAAGCCGCGACGACTTCTGCACTCACCTTTCATCGTGGCGTAGAACGAGAAGCGCTACGAGTTGACCGAACTGAAGGCCACATCTCGCATAAGCCTCACCCGAAAGCATTGGGCTCGGCACTGACTCATAGCTCCATCACAACGGATTATTCCGAATCTTTGATGGAATTTATTACTGGCGTTCACCCAAGCGTTGAAGGTGTCATTAAAGAGCTAGAAGACATTCATAACTTGGTTAACCACGAACTATATAAGCAAGACGAATGTTTGTGGCCGGCCAGTATGCCTTGTTATTTAGCGGGTAACGAAGATGTTCCTATCGCGTATTATGGCGAATCAAACACTGGTAAGCTAAAACGCGTTTACCGCGAAGGTCTGTCTAATCGTTATGGTCGTATCATGCAATGTATCGCTGGCATGCATTACAACTTCTCTTTTGATAAGGACTTCTGGTCTTTCTTGGAAAGCTACAAAGGCAAATCCAATCTTTCAAAAGCTGAAAAACAAGCTTTTCAATCAGACAGCTATTTTGCTTTGATCCGTAACTTCCGTCGTAGCTCTTGGATGCTATCGCTGTTGTTCGGTGCATCACCCGCTATTGATGAAAGCTTTTTACCGAAAAAGCCTGACAGCCTAGATAAATTAGAAAAGAACACTTGGTTTGGCCCAAAAGCCACCTCACTTCGCATGAGTGATCTTGGTTATCAAAATAAGGCTCAAGCCGATTTATATGTATGTTACAACGAAGTTGAAACCTACATCAGCACGGTAAAAAAAGCCCTACAGACACCTTATCAGCGCTACCAAGACATAGGTGTGAAAGTCGATGGACAATATCGCCAACTTAATAGCAATTTATTGCAGATCGAAAACGAGTATTACAGCGACATTCGCCCTAAACGCGTCACGCAACCTGGCGAACACCCAAGTGCAGCCCTGCATGCCAGAGGCGTTGAATACATTGAAGTTCGCATTATGGATCTAGATCCAAGCTCTTCTATCGGCATGCAATCTTCGACCTTGTATTTTATTGATGTATTCCTGCTTTACTGCATGTTACGTGGCGATGAGCGACTAGGCAGTGCTGAATGCAGTCAACTTCGTAAAATGCAGCAAGAAATTGCATCCCATGGTCGTGACCTAGACATGGACTTTGATTTTGGCCAAGGTCCAACCAAACTGCGCACCAAGGCCGAAGACATGCTGAATGCACTGACAGAAGTCGCTGAATTTTTATCCTCTAAAACAGGCAATCCTGCCTATCAACAAGCGGTAGAGATTCAAAGAGAAAAACTTAGCAACGAGGCCCTATTACCTTCTGCACAGCTACTTGAACGCAGTAAAGTACAACAAGGTTATCAAAATGCCATGTTGGCGCTATCGAAAGAACAGCAAACAGAATGGATGTCTCGTCCGTTATCCGAAGAACTGACCCGCGAGTTTATGGAAAAAGCAGAACGCTCGTTACGTGATCAAGAAGCCATTGAAGCAGCTGATGAAGTGGACTTTGATACCTTCCTCGCGGCTTATTTGACACCGCAGTAAAGTGGCCTAATTTTGACTAACAGACATAAAAAAAGCCTCTCGCGAGGCTTTTTTCGTTTTACCACAACATTATGCGTTTGGCGAAACCGGAATCTCTTCAAGATTATCAAGCACCAGCCATTCAGCGAGTTTGATACGCAAAACATCCACACCATCCCCACTCAAGGATGAGAAAGTCTGAACAGAACCATCAACACCAAGATTCTTGAGAACTTTCTGTACAGCCAATTGGGTAGACTTTGCCGGTCCGCGCTTTAGCTTGTCAGACTTGGTTAACAACACATGAACTTTCATGCGGTTAGATTTTGCCCAATCCAACATCATTTCATCAAACTCTTTTAATGGATGGCGGATGTCCATTACCAAAACAACACCAGCTAAAGAGCGACGATTCATCAGGTAATCTTGCATGTGTGCTTGCCAGACTTTTTTCATGGCAATAGGCACTTTAGCGAAGCCGTAACCTGGAAGGTCAATTAGACGACGATCATCAACATTTAATCCAAAACAGTTAATCAACTGAGTTCGACCTGGCGTTTTTGAGGTACGCGCCAATTTCTTTTGATTCGTAAGAGTATTTAGCGCTGTAGATTTACCAGCATTTGAGCGACCTGCAAATGCGACCTCAACACCTTGGTCTAAAGGACATTGAGAAAGTTTCTCAGCACTCTTAATGAAGTGCGCGGATTGGAAAGTGGAGTCAAAAGGGGTCATAAGTTGATATTCGTCAATAGATTCGGATTTGCATTCAGGTTTGTTTCAATTGCTGTATATAATGCCAGCAAACGCGAAAATATGCCATGTTAAACTCGATAAGCTACCTCAATCTGGGTAAATGAACACAATTGAGACAAGGATTTACAAAACACGACAAATAACAGCCGGCAATAGGCGTCATAGATGTAAGTTTTATGTAAACTTACTGGAAAATTAGAACCTTAAGTCTTTGATGGAATCGTATTCTGTTGTAATTCTGTGCATGATGTAAGAATACCTTTGTAAATTAACATGACTATAAATACGACTAGGAGTAATCCATGATAAAGCTGTTTTCAGCGCTGATACTTTCCCTACTTATCCCACTGACTGCTGCTGCCGCTGAATACAGTGACGGTAATGGTTATACAACTATAAAAACGCCAGTTCGCACTAGTGACCCTAGTAAGATCGAAGTTACTGAAATTTTTTGGTACGGATGCCCACATTGCTACAAACTAGAACCTATCACTCAAGCTTGGAAAAAAAATCTACCAAACGATGTTGATTTCAAATTCTTGCCAGCTGTATTCGGTCGAGGTTGGTTAGCACATGCAAAAGCCTTCTATGTCGCCGATCTACTTGGTATAGAAGATAAAATTCGCGCAGATCTTTTTAATGCTATCCATGTTGAACACCGTAATCTAAACTCTGAAGATGCACTTGCTGCTTTCTTTTCAAACTATGGTGTTAGTGAAGATGAATTTCGTAAGCAATTCAATTCTTTTGCTGTGAATAGCCGCCTTAGCCAAGCCGATGCAAAAATACGTGCCTACGGCGCTCGCGGTGTACCAGGAATAATCGTAAACGGTAAATACTTGGTAAGCGCTGAAACTGCAAATGGCAATGAAAATATCTACAAAGTTGTTGATTTTCTTATCGAAAAAGAACGTCAGAAATAATAAAAATGAGGCGATATGACGGAATCATCGAGTGACAAACTGATAGAAGCGTTACGTAAAGCAGTTTCCAGAACCAGTATGCTAGCTGAAGGGAATGACCCAGAGCTTGATTCCGTTGTTCGCCAAATTCGCCAAGTTATAACCAAAGGAGCGGATGCCCAAGAAATACAAGATGTGCTTAATAATGCAGAACCGCTGCTAATCAAAAGTGATGAAGCCCAAAGCAGCCGAGCTAAACAGGTTAGAAGTACGTTACAAGAACTTATCGATCTGCTTGAAAAACAAGACAGCAAAAGAGTCCCTCAGAACGAGAAAAAAGAACTTGAAGCCCAAATACGTCTACACTGGCAAACTCCATCTAAATGGCCTCATCTTTTAAAAGGCTTTTTGTCGTTGGCTGAGAAAACATTGACCCAAATAGAGTCAAGCCAACCTAAAAGCTCACTTTTCAGACGGTTTTTCAATCGAGATCTAGAAACGAAATCACAGAAAAATGATCAAGAAATCATGATTCAAATTAGCCACACACTTGCTGGGCTCATGAATAACTTATCATTACCGAGTCATTACGACGAAGACATTGTCGACTTAAAAAAAGCACTTTTAGGCAACGACAACCTCCAACAGCTTCCTGGACTACTTGATGAAGCTATTAACTTAATAATGATCGCTATCGGCAAAACACAAGAAAGTCTGACTAACTATCTTAATCAGTTAAATAAGCAACTTGCCAGTATCAACGAATCCATCTCCAGCAGTTATCACTCACAGAAATCGCTATCTGTGAGTCGCGAAGGCTTTAACAACAAGCTACAAAAACAAGTTACAGACACATCACAAGCAGTTCAGAGCGCCAACGATTTAGAAAGCCTAAAAACACTTATTAACAATAGACTGTCGACTATTTCAAGCACCATGACCGAATACAAGACGCAAATGGTAGAGCAGGAAAAACACGCCAATCAATCCATCTCCTTACTTAAAAATAAAGTAACGCGAATGGAAAAAGATACGGTGTCACTTCGCTCATTACTGCAAGAAAAGCTCGCTCAAGCAATGACAGATTCATTGACTGACCTACCAAACCGAACCGCTTACCAAGATGCTATTTTGCCCTTATGCAAAATCATGCAAAAAACTCAAAAACCCATTTGCTTAGCAGTCTGCGATATCGACCATTTTAAAAAAGTGAATGATACTTGGGGGCATCTTGCTGGCGACAAAGTATTACGCCTCGTACCAAAACAAATACGTAGCGCTCTATTAAAAGAAGATCTTATGTTTCGTTACGGCGGCGAAGAATTTGTTATCGCTTTTCCAGATACTACTTTGGTACAAGCCATCGAACGTGCTGAAGCTATTCGACTTGCGGTAGCCAAAACACCATTCAATATGCAAGGCGAGCCAGTATCGATTTCCATATCTATTGGTATCGCAGAACTTCACACACAAGAAAACCCAGAATCTTTATTCGCTAGAGCTGACAAACAACTCTATATGGCTAAAGAAGCAGGACGAAATAGAGTCATGGCGAATAAATAGTTTAGGTAAAGCAGTACCAGAGCTTTGCTGTCGCGGTTACAATAACCACTTACATTGAACGCAACGCTGTCAAACAACGATAAAGCGATTAAATTAGGCTTTTCAATAGGCTCCCAATAAAGCTTTTCAATAAAGAGAATGGCGAGCGATGCCGCCACTAGGATGAAGTAGTTTATGCAAGACGATCAGAAAACAACCACCGACTTTGGCTTCAAAGAAATCCCAACAGATGAAAAAGTGAAAGCCGTCGCACAAGTTTTTCATTCCGTAGCTGCCAAATACGACATTATGAATGATTTGATGTCCGGTGGTATTCATCGTCTATGGAAGCGACACACTATTAGCCAATCAGGCGTTCGTGCTGGCAACAGCGTGCTAGATATCGCCGGCGGCACAGGTGATTTGACGGTTAAATTTTCTCGCCTTGTGGGTAGCGAAGGACAAGTCATTCTAGCGGATATTAATGACTCAATGCTGAAAGTTGGTCGTGACAAGCTCGCCAATCAAGGCATTGTTGGTAACGTGAAATTTGTTCAAGCCAACGCCGAAGCACTGCCCTTTCCTGACGATACTTTCGACTGCATTACCATTGCCTTTGGTTTGCGCAATGTGACTGACAAATCCAAAGCTCTTGCATCTATGTATCGCGTATTGAAGCCAGGTGGCCGTTTATTAGTTCTGGAGTTTTCTAAACCAGAATCTGAGCTTTTATCACAAGTCTACGATCAATATTCTTTCCGCTTACTTCCAGCAATGGGCAAATTGATCGCGAATGACGCAGACAGTTACCGTTACCTTGCCGAATCAATTCGTATGCATCCAGATCAAGAAACTCTGAAAAGCATGATGGATGAAGTCGGATTTGAACGTACCAGCTACCAAAATTTAACGGGCGGCATTGTTGCGCTTCATAAAGGATTTAAATTTTAGCCATGTTGATCAGTACTTTTCGTTTACTGCGCATACTCTATACGGTAATGCGCTTTCGTCTTGATGTGTTTATTCCTTTCGCTCTTTTGCCTTGGTATATTCGTTACACTCTTGGTCTTGTTTGCTCCATTGGCCGCAAGCGCGCTAGTCAAAATAAAGGTGAGCGACTTCGTCTGGCTCTGGAAAGCCTTGGCCCTATCTTTGTTAAGTTCGGACAAATATTATCAACACGCCGAGATTTACTAGACGATGATATCGCCGACGAGCTAGCAAAGCTGCAAGACAAAGTGCCTGCTTTTCCCGGCCATATCGCTCAAGCCATTGTCGAAAGAGATTTAAAAGCACCGGTTTCTGAACTGTTCGCTGAGTTTTCGGCAACGCCTTTGGCCTCTGCTTCTATTGCACAAGTTCATACTGCTAAATTGCATTCTGGCGAAGACGTAGTTGTTAAAGTCATTCGTCCGAAGATTGAAAAAACCATCAGTAAAGATATTAGTTTACTCTACACTTTGGCGCACCTTGTTGCTAATTTGAGCGCCGACGGTCGTCGCTTAAGACCTGTCGAAGTAGTAACAGATTACGAATATACCATTCTTGATGAACTGGATCTTGCCAAAGAAGCAGCCAATACGGGCTTATTACAGCGCAATTTTACCAATTCAGAATTACTGTATGTGCCACAAGTCTATTGGGATTACAGTCATCGTAATGTCATGGTCATGGAACGTATCTCTGGCATTCCTGTAGCCGACATTGCAGCACTTAATAAAGCTAATGTCGACATGAAGTGCTTGGCAGAACGCGGTGTTGAAATCTTTTTCACCCAAGTTTTCTCGCACAGTTTTTTCCATGCCGACATGCATCCAGGCAATATCTTTGTAGATGCCACTAATCCACAGAAACCCAAATATATCGCTATTGACTGCGCCATTATGGGCAGCCTAGATGACGCAGACAAAAGTTACTTAGCACGTAACCTATTAGCGTTTTTCCAGCGAGATTATCGTTTAGTTGCAGAACTTCATGTTGAAAGCGGCTGGGTTCCTAAAGGTACGCCGGTACATGCCTTTGAGTCTGCTATTCGCAGTGTTTGTGAACCTATGTTTGCCAAACCGCTGAAAGACATTTCTTTTGGACAAGTACTGATTGGTTTATTCCAAACCGCACGTCGCTTTAATATGGAAGTGCAGCCACAGCTAGTTTTATTGGAAAAAACTCTACTCAATATTGAAGGTTTGGGCCGCCAGCTTTATCCGGACTTGGATCTATGGGTGACAGCTAAGCCATTCCTAGAACGCTGGATGCGAGAACAAATGGGGCCAAAACGCGTGATGGAAGAAGTACGCAAACAAGCTCCGCAGTGGGCAGGTCAATTACCACAAATTCCTAATTTGATTTTTACTGCGTTATCACAAATGTCGCACCAAGAAGAACGCATGCAGGCGCAGACCGAAGCTATTGATCAATTAGGTAAAGAATTAAAAAAAGGCCGACAAAATATACCCTTCAGATTGCTTGGGCTACTAAGCTTAGGTGCGGCTTGGATTATTACTGATCCTGCATCTTTAACGCATATAAAAGACGCCGATTTAACCAGTTTAGGACTGTTTTTAGTAGGAATTTACCTGCTTGTCTTAAAACCGTAACCTTTGAGAGACTATAATGAAATCCGATGTATTGGCTGAATTAGCAGCCACACTAGAACAACGTAAAGCCGCAGCAGCAGACTCTTCTTATGTTGCTAGTCTACACGCAAAGGGATTAAATAAGATCCTTGAGAAAGTAGGCGAAGAAAGTATTGAAACCATTATTGCGGCGAAAGACGCAGTGATCTCTGGTGATAAATCCGATTTGATTTATGAAACTGCAGATCTATGGTTTCACACACTTGTCATGTTATCTCATTTAGATATTGGCCCAGATGCTATACTTGATGAACTAGCACGCAGATTTAACTTGTCTGGCTTAGACGAAAAAGCCAGTCGTACCAAATAAGCAGTAGGAGTAATTTATGTTAGGTGGAATCAGTATTTGGCAATTATTAATTGTTTTAGCCATTTTAGTACTTATTTTTGGCACCAAAAAGCTTAAGAACCTTGGCTCTGATCTAGGTGGTGCTGTCAAAGGCTTTAAAGAAGCCGTCGACAAAGACACGGAAGCCGAAGACGAAAAAACCGCCCAGCATAAAGTAATTGATGCTGAAGTTAAAAAAGATAATAAGAGCGCCTAATCTGTGTTCGACATTGGCTTTTCTGAACTCCTTGTTGTTTTCGTAGTTGGTCTTTTAATTCTTGGCCCTGAACGTTTGCCTCATGCAGCAAAAACGGCGGGGCTATGGATTCGTAAAATTCGCCGCAGTATTAATTCAGTGCAAAGAGAAATTAATGCACAGCTGGATCATGAAGAGCTGCAACAGAAAATTAACGAGACCAATCAGCGCCTTCTAAAAGAAGGTCAGGCGATTCAAAATACCATAACGCCCTACCCTGAAGGTTACGACACTAAAAAAGATGCGCTTGAGCCAATCACCGCTGTGCAGTCAGCAGAAGAAAAAGCAGATACCGCAGCGGTGGAAAAAGAAGTGCTACTATCTACGGCTGACGAGTCAGAAACAATGGAAAAATCAGACTCAACTGAGAAGCAAGCCATGGATGATATTAAAAAAACGACTGAAACGACTACTTCTCGAACCTAATCATTATTTTAACAACGCGCGGACATGTGACGCATTATGAGTACAGATTCTTCCAATCAAGCACCACTTGTCGCTCATCTTATCGAGCTAAGAAATCGTTTATTAAAGTGTGTTCTGGCGATACTTATCCTCTTTATTGGCTTGTATTCTTTTGCCAACGATTTATATCTGATTGTCTCTGAACCACTACGACTATTACTCCCGCCTGGCAGCTCGTTGATAGCAACAGAAGTAGCATCACCCTTTCTTGCGCCCCTCAAGCTAACCTTTGCCGTCGCGGTACTAATATCGGTTCCCTATACTCTTTTTCAGGCTTGGTCGTTTATTGCGCCTGCTCTGTATAAAAACGAGAAACAAATTGCGATTCCACTATTGGTTTCCAGTATTTTTCTTTTTTATGCTGGCGTTCTGTTTGCTTACTACGTTGTCTTGCCACTTATCTTCGGATTTTTCACGACAGTAGGGCCTGGCGAAGTGACCGTTATGACGGACATTAATAACTACCTAAACTTTGTCTTAAAACTATTCTTTGCTTTCGGCGTAACCTTTGAAATCCCTGTTGCCACCTACTTACTTATTAAAGCGGGTGTCACAACAGTTGCGACGCTATCCAAAAAACGTCCTTATATTTTTCTAGGTTGTTTTGTTGTTGGCATGCTCATTACGCCACCCGATATTTTTTCGCAGACCTTGCTGGCCATCCCAATGTGGATGCTATTCGAACTTGGACTTATTGCTGGCCGCACAGTAAAAGTTGTGGTTGATGGGAGTGAAGAAAAAGAAGAGAGTGAAAGGTCCAAAGCAAGCCAATAACAACCTCCCATTGTTCACGCACTACACATAAGACGCTTAAGATTAATCTCTTAAGCGTCTTTTTGTTGTTATGAGGAAAATATTTATAAAAATGAAATAATTTTATAAAACGCTGTTTCATTTTTATCTACTCGGCTATATTCTTACCTTGAACAAAAATTGAGCTTTATAAAAAGCTATTAAAGCACTCCATCAAGACAAGAATAAAAATGTGAGGGAAAACAATGAAACACTCTGTTGCAATAGGCTTAGTTGCCACTGTTGGCGCGCTTCTGTCATTTCAATCTCATGCGACCAGTTTGTACCAAGCTGTCGTATCATCCACACCAAAAGCTGGTGAGTACGGCAGCATCAAGGATGCTCTCCAGAATGCACCAGAAGATAAAAGCACTTACAGCATATATATCAAACCAGGCCTATATAACGAACAAATCATTATTGACCGCGATAATGTGCACTTTATTGGCGCAGGACGAGATAGAACCATCATTGCCAAAGCTATTGCTGCAGGCATGAAAGGTGATAATGGCAAGAACATTGGCACTTCAGGTAGTCGAGTAGTTGAAATCAACGGCAAAGACTTCACTGCTCAGTCTCTTACCATCCGTAACGACTTTGACTATCTGACTAATGACAGCAAAGCAAAAGACGATCCAAGTAAAATCAAGCAAACTCAAGCCGTCGCTTTACTACTTGGTAAAAAAAGCGACCGATCAGCATTTTATGACGTATCTCTAGAAGGCTTCCAAGATACCTTTTACAGCAAAGGGGGCAGAAGCTATTTCAATAACTCCCGTATCAGCGGCACTGTTGATTTTATTTTCGGAAACGGCTTAGTTATTTTTGATAACAGCGACATTGTCGCTCGTTACCGTCCAAACCAAGAACTCCCTTTAGGCTATTTAACAGCCCCAAGCACCAATGAAGAACAGGCCTTTGGCTTAGTCTTCATAAATAGCCGCTTAATAAAAGAAGACAACCGCGTTCCAGCAGCTAGTTATGCTCTTGGTCGCCCTTGGCACCCAACTACTACTTTTCAAGATGGTCGTTATGCCGATCCCTTTGCCATGGGTTCAACCACCTTTATCAATACGGAGATGGATGATCACATCTATGGCTGGGATAAAATGCACGGTAAAGATATAAATGGAGAATCTATTTGGTTTACACCAGAAGATGGTGCACGTTTTAGTGAATACAAGAGCTATGGATCTGGCGCCTCAAAAGAGGGTTATCGCCCTCAATTAAGCGATAACGACGCGACTAAATTTACTATCGAGAACATGCTTGATGGCTGGCAACCAATTTTTTTGGCTGCCCAGAACACGACTGTTAAAGGCATTGTAAGCGCCCATCTAATGAATTTTCCAGCCCAAATAACCTTGAGCGACCAATACGGTAGAAAAGCTTCAACCACTACGGATAAACATGGAGCTTATCAACTTAAAATAAAAGACTTCATCCCACCATTTGTCGTCTCCGCGGCCGAACAGAACACTGACTGTTTAAGTAATAACACATTACGCGGAATATGCATGGCAGCTCTTTATGCTCCGACCAAGCCACAACTCGAGCAAAACATTAATATCAATATTAATCCGTTTAGTGACCTGATTTTATCGGATACCGCAACGGCATCGGGTTACTTAGGCCCTCAACAAGTTATGTCCTCACCAAAACTACCACTCATTTTTTCTGCAGAAGAATATGCTTCATCTATAGCACGTTTTCACCAAGGATTTGATAACAGCTTACATGATTTAGGATTGCCAAAACATTTCGATCCCGTGCAATATCAGCCACAATGGCAACCAGCATTTGCTCAGTTAACGCAATGGTTATGGAGCAATAGAAATTATCAGACCAAGGTTGGTGAAGTTGCTGATAGCACTCTAATGGATCGTTTTTTTCAGCCTCTACTCGTCCCTGATTTACAAGGCAAAGTAGCAGCGTTTGACCTTAGTGCTATCCAGAAAAGGCAGCAACAAGTAGATACTGTTCCACATAGAGTATTTATTATTGGCGACTCGACAGCATCAAACTATCCGCAAGCCGTTGCACCTCGAATGGGCTGGGGGCAAACCTTCCAAGAGAATTTTGACACTCAAAAAGTACAAGTTATTAATGGTGCACAATCCGGTCGTAGCTCTCGCTCATATTATAATCAAGGTTGGTTTCGCTACCTCAGTAGTATGATGCACTCTGGAGATTATTTACTTATTCAATTTGGTCACAATGACGAAAAATGTGACGCGAGCAGCGCCAGACGCGGTCCATACGATGTCGCTAACACCTGTACCTACCCGAATAATGCGGATGGTCAAATACAAGCCCCAGCTGGGCAAGAAAGCCTTTCATTCCAGCGCTCACTGGAGTTTTTTATTGACTATGCCAAGTCACATCAAATCACACCGGTTTTATTAACGCCCGTGACTAGAATGAAAACGATGAAAGGAAAAAATGAATTCACCGTCGTATCTACTCATTTTACGACACAAAACAGCACGAAGGGATTTGCTTTTACTGGCAACTATAGCCAAACAATTAAAGACACAGCCCAAGCCAACAATATTGCTTTATTAGATATAGAAATACGCTCCATAGAACTTGCTAATACATTAGGAGAAGAAAACTGGAAAGACTATTGGCTCGCTGTCGATCCAATAAAATTCCCTTATTACAAAGACCGTGCAGGTCGATTAGACAAACCTGATATTACCCATTTTCAAGAAAAAGGGGCGAAAGCGGTTGCTAAATTAATCGCCAAAGAAATTCGTCAAACACCAAAATTAAAGACACTATCAGACTCGACAATCGATTAATCCAGCATAAGGATCTAATCTAACATAAAAGTAACAGGGCCATCATTGGTAAAAGAGACTTTCATATCAGCACCAAAACGCCCTGTTTCAACCTTACTGTATTGAGCACGCACTTTATTCACAAAGTCATTAAATAAACGCTCTCCTTCTTCGGGAATGGCTGCAGTGGAAAACCCTGGACGCAAACCTTTCTTGGTTTCAGCAGCCAAGGTAAATTGCGATACCAGTAACACTCCACCACCAACCTGCTGGACATTCAGGTTCATCTTACCCTCTGCATCACCAAACATACGGTATTTCAACAGTTTATCGGCCAATCGCTGTGTATCTGCTTCTGTATCGCCTTTTTCTATGCCAACCAACACGAGCTGTCCGTGGTCAATCGCACCAATGGTTTCACCATCAACAACAACGCATGCGCTTAAGGCTCGCTGTATCAAGACTTTCATCGCTTTCTCCCTATATTTGCCAATGCTTACTAAGGTCAATAAGACAAATAACTTTAACAAAGTCCAGAAAAAACAAAAGCGCCCGAAGGCGCTTCTGTCGCTCACGAATTCATTTACATGAATTCATTTGCTGCTGCTCTTTTTAAAGAATAGCTATTACTTACGACCAGCGCGTTTACGCTCGTTTTCAGTCAATAATTTTTTACGAATACGGATGCTTTCTGGTGTTACTTCTACCAATTCATCGTCTTCGATAAACTCAAGCGCTTGCTCAAGTGTATGACGAATAGGCGGAGTCAACGTCAAGGCTTCATCTGTACCAGAGGCACGCATGTTAGTTAACTGCTTACCTTTAACTGGGTTAACAGTTAAGTCATTATCACGTGAGTGAAGACCGATAACTTGACCTTCGTATACTTCAACCGCATGACCCAAGAATAAACGACCACGGCTTTGTAGGTTAAACAAAGCGAACGCTGCTGTTTTACCAGTAACCATACTGATCAATACACCATTCTGGCGGCTACCAACATCACCTTCTTTTACTGGACCATAATGGTCAAATACGCTGGTCATAATACCAGAGCCAGAAGTTAGTGTTAGGAACAAGCCACGGAAACCGATCAAACCACGAGAAGGCGTCATGAACTCAAGACGAACACGACCTTTACCATCTGGCTCCATGTTAGTTAACTCAGCTTTACGCAAGCCAAGCTCTTCCATGATAGAACCTTGATGCTGCTCCTCAACGTCGATAACTACTAGTTCAAATGGTTCGTGAATTTTGCCGTCCACTTCTTTTTTAACTACTTCAGGACGAGAAACGCCCATCTCAAAGCCTTCACGACGCATAGTTTCGATCAATACAGAAAGGTGAAGCTCACCACGACCAGAAACGATGAATTTATCAGGTGTTTCGCCTTGGCGAACACGCAACGCTACGTTGTGGATAAGCTCACGATCAAGACGATCTGAGATATTACGAGTGGTAATGTATTTACCTTCTTTACCAGCAAACGGAGAGTCGTTAACCATGAAGGTCATGCTTACTGTTGGCTCATCTACAGACAATGCAGGCAAAGCTTCAACACAAGCAGGATCACACAAAGTATCAGAGATACTTAGGCCATCGATACCAGTAATACAAACGATGTCACCCGCAGAGGCTTTATCAGTATCAACACGCGCTAGACCGTGGTAACCCTTAACGTTCAAGACTTTGCCTTTACGCTCTTTACCGTCTGCAGATTTTACAACTACTTGCTGGTTTGGAGACAAGCTACCACGTGTGATACGGCCTACACCGATAACACCAACATAGCTGTCGTAATCCAATGCAGAAACCTGCATTTGGAAAGTCCCCTCAGGATCAACGTTTGGTACAGGAACGCTATCAAGAATCATTTGGTAAAGTGGCGTCATGTCTTCTGCCATATTTTCTGGATCATTACCAGAAATACCATTGATTGCAGAAGCATAGATAACAGGGAAATCTAGCTGCTCTTCGGTTGCACCAAGGCTGTCGAACAAATCAAAAACCTGATCCATAACCCAATCAGGACGAGCGCCTGGACGGTCAATTTTGTTGATAACAACAATAGGACGTAGGCCACGTTCAAATGCTTTTGATGTTACAAAACGAGTTTGTGGCATTGGGCCATCAACTGCGTCAACTAACAACAATACAGAATCAACCATAGATAATACGCGCTCAACCTCACCACCGAAGTCAGCGTGTCCAGGTGTATCTACGATATTAATACGGTAATCGTGCCACATAATTGACGTATTTTTCGCCAAAATGGTGATGCCACGTTCTTTCTCTTGATCGTTAGAGTCCATGATTCGTTCAGAACCTTGATCTTTACGATCTAGTGTGCCAGATTGGCTTAATAGCTGATCAACCAAGGTAGTTTTACCATGGTCAACGTGGGCAATAATAGCTACGTTACGTAACTTATTGATATCATTAGACATTTATAGTTCTCTGCATTTAGCGTGAGCAAAAAGATATACCGCCGCTTGATACGGGCAGGTATGCTCTTCAAGCGTCTCGGATCTTGGTGCGGGGTAAAATTGGCGCAATTGTACTCTTATATTGATAAATATCCCATAAAAGTGACAAAAAAAGTCCACAAAAATACTTCAATAAAGTAACAATGCGCTTTCATATAAAACGATAACATTCATATACTACAAAAATGCTACGGTTCATTAGTACTTAATTAAGGTAAATAAATACCTACGTTTTCATGCCCTTTACCAAGTAGGTAAGAGGCATGCATACGACTCATGACACCTTTGCCACAATAGAGCAAATGAGTCACATTTTTCTCTAATTCAGCCCAATTAGATTCCAGTGCAAAAAATGGAATCACTTTGACAGGACGACCACTTACTTTTAAAGGTCGATTGCTTGCTTCATCGGGATGACGAATATCAATAATCACTTCATCACCCACTGGCATACGCACAACAGGTACTTCACCCTGATACTGCTTAGCCACATCGTCCATCACATTTTGAATAGACATAACCTGAGCGTTGCCAATCGCTTGTTCTAATACAGCAAAATCAAAATTGGACTCTTGCTTCTCTACACGGTGCATTTTAGCGCGAGTAGTTGGCTTAACAGAAATAACACCACAAAACTCAGGCATACTGGCCGCAAAAGGTGCAGTACCGATTTCTATGGCCTTGTCTATGATGACCTGCTTATTCGTAGTGATCAAAGGACGAAGCACTAGCTCTTCAGTCACCTGGTCGATTACCTTTAAATTCATCAAGGTTTGGCTGGATACCTGAGCAACACTTTCTCCCGTCACCAAAGCTTTCGCTCCGACTTCTGTCATTAGCTGAGAAGCAGCACGCAACATCATACGTTTTAGAATCACCCCCATCTCTGCGTTATCGACTTTGGTTAAGATCTCGCCAACAACCGCCTCGAAAGGCACAGTGATGAATTTAACATTTAACGCCGAACCGTATTTCTCCCAAATGAAGTTGGAAACTTGTTTTACGCCGATTTCATGCGCATCACCGCCAAGATTAAAAAAGCAAAAGTGCGTTTTCAATCCTCGGCTCATCGTTAAAAAAGAGCTAACAGTAGAGTCGTATCCACCAGACATTAATGACAACACAGAATCTTGCGACCCAAGCGGATAACCACCAAGACCTTCTTCACGTTGTTCGATCATCCATACTCGGTTATCACGAATATCAATGGGCACTAATACTTCGGGATTGTTTAAGCGAACAGCCAAAGCACCACAACGTGCTTTTAAGCAGCCACCAATATGTCTTTCTGCATCAACCGAAGTAAAGTCATGATGTCCGACACGTTTAACCCTAACCGCAAACACGGCATCTTTAATAACATCACCATAAGAAACAATAGCCTGTTCTACAATGTCATCAAGATCAACTAATGGAAATTCACGGACGAATTGAAAATGAGCAATACCTGCTATATTAGAAAGTGACTGTATAAAATCTTCTCGTAATTCATCCCTATCGGAAAACACTTCAATAAAATCCCAATTGCCAGAAACAACTACATCGGCATCATGCTTTTTAAGAACCAACTTAACATTATGTCGAAGCTGTTTAATAAAAGCCTTTCTAACTGGACGACTTTTAATGGTGATTTCTGCAAAAAACTTAACAATAAATTTCATAGGGGTTGCGATTTATACCGGATATTTGAAAGGCGCATAGTATAAAGAAAAGCCCGTAGATACGAAAACGCTAAATTCGCACCAATACGGAACAAAATGCCGCGCAAGCGATCCAAAGTGGTGCATATTAACTTTTTTAAAGGCTAGATTTAGCCACCATTGAGTGCGCCATTTAATTAATAATGCTTATCCTATTGTAATATAAGGAATTATTAGACCGCACAAAATTCTGGCACAAGTTATGCTTTATATTCGTCAAATGGCGCTTTATATTGAAGCACCCTATAAACGAAAATTAATTTCGCTTTAACTACGACTGGAGAACAACTATGTCAAACAAGACCCTTGCCTTGATTGCTGAGCATGACGCGAAGTGGGTTGACCTTCGCTTTACCGACTTTAAAGGTAAAGAACAACACGTAACTATTCCAGCTATTACGGTAGATGAAGAGTTTTTTGAAAACGGTCAGATGTTTGATGGTTCATCCATTACTGGCTGGAAAGGCATCAACGAGTCTGACATGATCATGTCACCTCAAGATGATACCGCTGTTATGGATCCTTTCACTGAAGAGTCTACTGTAATTGTTCGCTGTAACGTTATTGAACCTTCTACTATGCAAGGCTACGATCGTGACCCACGCTCTGTTGCTCTTCGCGCAGAAGAGTTCCTTAAGTCAACAGGTCTTGGTGATACAGCTTTCTTTGGTCCAGAGCCAGAATTCTTCATCTTTGATGATGTAAAATGGAAAACTGACATGTCAGGTTGTTCTGTAGAGATCAACTCTGAAGAAGCAGCTTGGTCTTCTAACAAGAAGTTTGAAGGCGGCAACATGGGCCACCGTCCTTTCGTAAAAGGCGGCTATTTCCCAGTACCACCAGTTGATTCTCATCACGATCTTCGTGGCGCTATGTGTAACGCTATGGAAAGTATGGGTCTTGTAATTGAAGTTCACCACCACGAAGTGGCAACTGCTGGACAAAACGAAATCGGTGTTAAATTCAACACTCTAGTTAAAAAAGCAGACGAAGTTCAAATTCTTAAGTACTGCGTACACAACGTAGCTCACGCTTACGGTAAAACAGCGACTTTCATGCCTAAACCAATCGTTGGTGACAACGGTTCTGGTATGCACGTTCACCAGTCTTTCTGGAAGAACGGCGAAAACCAATTCGCTGGCGACCAGTACGCTGGCCTATCTGAAATGGCCCTTTACTACATCGGTGGTATCATCAAGCACGCTAAAGCATTGAACGCGTTCACTAACGCTTCAACTAACTCTTACAAGCGTCTTGTACCTCACTTCGAAGCTCCAGTAATGCTTGCATACTCTGCTCGCAACCGTTCTGCTTCTATTCGTATCCCATACGTTGCTAGCCCTAAAGGCAAACGTATTGAAGCTCGTTTCCCTGATCCAACCGCTAACCCATACCTAGCATTCGCAGCTATGTTGATGGCTGGTATCGACGGTATCAAAAACAAGATTCACCCTGGTGATGCAGCAGATAAAGATTTGTACGACCTTCCAGCTGAAGAAGCTCATGCAATTCCACAGGTTGCTGCTAGCCTAGAAGAAGCGCTTAAGTGCCTAGACGAAGATCGCGCATTCTTGACTCAAGGTGGCGTTTTCTCTGATGACATGATCAACGCTTACATCGAACTTAAAACAGCTGAAGCTCGTCGTGTATCTATGACGACTCACCCACTTGAGTTCGAACTTTACTACAGCGCTTAATATTTAAACTGCTAAGTAAACACTAAAGCCTCGACCTAGTTCGGGGCTTTTTTTTCACTAACGCTTTCTTAGTTTTTTATTGCCCAGCTTTTATAGATCTTTTTTGTACGACTTTATTTACACGGCTTTTCATTGCACAAAAGTAAACACCATTACCAACATGCACTATAATTGTGCATTGAACTTTTTTAGTTAATACAAAGACCTTAATAAATAAGCCATTTCGAACTGCCCAATGTTGGTTCGCTTTTTGCAACTATTATTAAAGGAAACCATAAAAGCAGGAGTCAATAGAGAGGCACTGTCTGTGTATAGCTTATTAATCGACCATTTATCCACTGCGGTTGTTCAATTGAACGACAACCTTGAGATCGAGTATCTAAACCCTGCTGCTGAAATGTTGTTGGCGGTGAGCCGACGCCGAATTTATGGCAATGACATTGGCGCCGCATTCCGTGAAGACGAAGAAAGTATTCAGGCCTTGCATGCAGCAATAGAGTCTGGCCATCCGTTTACTAAACGCGAGGCGGAAATAGAGTGCAGCAACAATAAAAAACTTTTTTGTGACTATACCGTCACACCCATCATGGGCACGTCGAATGATACAGAAAGCCTCATTATAGAGCTGTACCCACGCGACAGAATGAAGCGCATCTCACAAGAAGATGAAATCATAGCGAACCATGAAAGTAGTAAAGAGTTGGTTCGCGGTTTAGCCCATGAAATTAAAAACCCATTAGGTGGTATTCGTGGTGCCGCACAATTGATTAGTCGCGCCTTTACTGACGAAGCACTAAATGATTACACGCAAGTCATCATTGAAGAATCGGATCGGCTACGTGATCTTGTTGACCGTTTATTAGGCCCAAGACAACTACCTAAAAACAAACCGCTCAACATTCACAAGGTGATTGAGCGTGTTAGACAACTTATTTCCGTTGAAACAGACAACCAAATTGAATTGATCCGAGATTACGACCCTAGCATTCCAGACTTAATAGGTGACGAGTCTCAGTTAATACAGGCATTACTGAATGTCACAAGAAATGCCATGCAAGCACTGATGGATGATGAGAATAATAGCCATAAGACCATTCACATGGTGACTCGTGCGTTACGTCAATTCACCATCGGCTCCAAACGCCATCGTTTAGTATGCAAAATCAGCATCATAGACAATGGCCCTGGCATACCTGACGGTATTCTTAAAACACTATTTTACCCTATGGTCAGCGGGCGAGCCGATGGAACAGGCTTAGGACTGTCTATCGCACAATCCGTTATTCACCAGCACCATGGCATTATTGAATGTAACAGTTACCCGAAAAAAACCGAATTTAATATATTAATTCCCATTGAGACGACAGTCCAAGACCAGGAGAAACACTCATGACACCAGAAGAAACCGTATGGATTGTTGACGACGATCGTTCTATTCGCTGGGTACTAGAGAAGACATTAGAACAAGAGGGAATCCAATGTCGCTTGTTTGATTCCGCTGAAAACCTAGTCAACATGATTGATAAAGAGCAACCAAGTGCCATTATCAGTGATATCCGTATGCCAGGCATGGACGGCTTAAAACTGCTCGAAAAACTACAAAAAGACCACCCTTATTTACCTGTTATTATTATGACTGCGCACTCTGATCTTGAAAGCGCTGTCGCGTCTTACCAAGGTGGTGCTTTTGAATATTTACCTAAACCTTTCGATGTAGAAGAAGCTGTAAGTCTTGTTAAGCGTGCCATGCTGCATCACCGCAACGCAAGACCAAGTACTGACAACATGGAAGTGGCAGAAGAAGAGCCACAAGTCGATAAAGAAATCATTGGCGAAGCACCGGCTATGCAGGAAGTTTTCCGCGCTATTGGTCGCCTCGCAAATTCGAACATTACTGTCTTAATAAACGGTGAATCTGGTACAGGTAAAGAATTGGTTGCTCAAGCATTACATACTCATAGCCCAAGAGCCGCTAACCCATTTATCGCTTTAAACATGGCAGCCATTCCACACGACTTAATCGAGTCGGAATTATTTGGCCATGAGAAAGGCGCGTTCACAGGTGCAAACACTCAACGTCGCGGCCGCTTCGAACAAGCCAATGGCGGAACGCTTTTCCTAGACGAAATTGGTGATATGCCAGCTGAAACACAAACTCGTTTATTACGCGTTTTAGCAGATGGTGAGTTTTATCGTGTTGGTGGTCATACTCCAGTCAAAGTTGACGTTCGTATCATTGCTGCCACACATCAAAACTTGGAAAATTTGGTCAAAAAAGGCTCGTTCCGTGAAGACTTATTCCATCGCCTAAACGTCATACGTATACATTTGCCTAAGTTAGCAGAGCGTCGCGAAGACATTCCAAAACTCGCTCGTCACTTTTTAAGCCGTGCCGCGGATGAGCTCGCTGTTGAACCAAAACAACTTACCAAAGAAACAGAAAACTACCTTACTCAGCTAGAATGGCCGGGTAACGTTCGCCAGCTGGAAAATACCTGTCGTTGGTTGATTGTCATGGCATCAGGCCGTGAGGTTTTAGTGGAAGATTTACCACCAGAATTACTTGCTGCGGTTCCTCACGAACAACCTTTTGCCTCATGGGAAGAAGCGCTTAAGAATTGGGTGGACAGCACATTGGCATCAGGTCAGAAAGGCATTCTTGATCAAGCAGTGCCAAAGTTTGAACGCATTATGATAGAAACAGCCCTTGCGCATACTGGCGGACGCCGTCGTGATGCTTCATTACTACTAGGCTGGGGACGTAACACTTTAACTCGTAAAATTAAAGAGTTGAATATTGATCACGCCGAGCAAGATGAAGATTAAAACTAACCAAGAGTAAGAAAATGAATGCAGGCAAAACTATATGTAATTTGCCTGCATTATCTCAGCTTTCTACCATTTTTGACTTGCTTTTACGGACACAATCCCCTACTAATTAAAGACAACTAATTGGTCATTAATAAACGGGAAACTAGTTATGTATCCAACACTCCAGTCCATGGGTATCACCAGCATACAGGACATTGAAAAATTCACTTTGCGTTACGAAGGTGGACACGACGTACTAAAAATTTATTACCGTCGCGAAAAAGGCTCATTGCTTCCTAAAAGTAAAAAATTCAAGTTTGGTCGCTCAACCAAAACCGTATTAGCGGATGGTGGCCAACAAACATACCGTCAAGTTCAAGAACCTTCCCTGATCGTTTTACGAGCAATGGAAGAGCTAGAACAAATCGTCGGCAAACAACACGAAAGTAAAGCGACAAAAGCTGATTTGATCAAAGAGCTAGAGCACTTAGAAAAAGTAGTAAATAGCAAGATCAATGAGATCAAAGAAAAAATTGATTCTATGCAATAACAGAGTAATAACAGTCTATTTATAGACTCACTAGCAGGAACGCCTTTCTTGCGATCAAGACAAAACGTTTAGATCATTAATTGAAAGGTATACCTGCTGGCTCCATTTAAAAAATCCCGCTACAATCCGATCCTCTGCGTTTTTCCATACATTTTTATAAGCTTATTTATATGCATCTTGTAACATCCGTTGAAGAACTTGCCGATATCATCCGACAAGGTGGCATTGTCGCCTATCCAACTGAAGCGGTTTGGGGGTTAGGCTGCGACCCCTTTAATGAATCTGCAGTAAGACGTATTTTAACGCTTAAATCCCGTCCAGAATCAAAAGGACTTATTCTAGTGGCGGGTGCACAAGAGGAATTATCCCCTTGGCTCGCTACATTAGATCCTAAAGCAGCACAGCGCCTGATAAGCCTAAACGAGACACCAACCTCTTGGGTTGTGCCTGATACAGCTATCGCTCCAAGCTGGGTGAGAGGCGAACACCAAAGCGTGGCGATACGTCTCTCACAACATCAACCCGTACAACGACTATGTGCAGCCTTTCAAGGGGTAATTGTTTCTACATCCGCAAACCCTGCGGGACTAGAACCCGCCATGAGTGCAGAAGAAGTGAATGGATATTTTGGTGATAAAATTGATGCTATTTTTAACGCATCATTAGGTGACGCCTCGCAACCCTCACAAGTTCGAGACATTTTGACTGACACGCTATTTAGAGCTTAAACTTTTTTATTCAATAAAACCTTTCTATCCATCAGAGCCTACGAAAAATAGCTCAAAGACAGTTTAAACTACGACGTTAAGCGAACTTCCTATGCAAAAGCGTCTTTTTTATCCACAGCAATAAAAAAGCGGCGATTCATTTTTGTATAAATGAAACGCCGCTTTGATTTATCTGCGCTTATAACCAAGCGCCTGTAGTTAAATATTGCTTCTAGTGACCGCCTAGATAGGCTTCACGCACTTCTGGGTTAACCAATAACTCAGCACCTGTTCCAGTCATACGTATCTCACCATTCACCATTACATAGCCACGGTTAGCCAGTTTCAGCGCATGATTGGCATTCTGCTCTACCAAGAAGATTGTCATCCCCGTACTTGCCACATCTTTCAAGATCTGAAAGATTTGCTTAACGATAATTGGCGCCAAACCTAGACTAGGCTCATCCAACAAAAGCAATTTTGGGCGACTCATCAAGGCACGCGCAATAGCCAACATTTGCTGTTCACCACCAGACATAGTTGAAGCACGCTGATTACGACGCTCCAACAGCCGAGGGAATAACTCAAACATATGCTGCATGTCTTCTTCAGCATGATCCATACCGATTGGAATCGTCCCCATCAGCAAATTCTCTTCTACTGACATACTAGGAAAGATACGGCGACCTTCTGGCGATTGAGCCAAGCCATGCGATGCCACATAGTGAGCCGATTTTTGCGAAATATCTTCGCCTCGATAAATAATCTCACCAGAAGAAATACGCGGCTGCCCAAAAATAGACATCAACAAGGTAGATTTACCTGCGCCATTTGCTCCGATTAAGGTAACAATTTCACCTTCCGTTACCGTCAAAGAGACTTTTTTCAAAGCTTGAATGGGGCCGTAATGAACGTCTACGTCTTTAAATTCCATCAATGTAGTCATAGCGTTACCTCCTCACCTTCTTCTGCACCAAGGTAAGCCGCAATAACCTTAGGATTACTCTTAATGTCATCTGGACCACCTTTTGCTATAACTTCACCATGATCCAACACAACGATGTAATCAGAGATATCCATAACCATCCCCATATCGTGCTCGATCAATAACACTGTCGTATTGTGCTCATCACGCAACACACGAATCATCTTGGTCAAGGCTTCGGTTTCAGACGGGTTCAAACCTGCTGCAGGTTCATCCAGGCAAACGATCTCAGGATTGGTACACATAGCACGGGCAATTTCTAAACGACGCTGCTGACCATAAGAAAGCTCCCCAGCCAAGCGGTTAGCTGAATCCACAAGATCCACAACACCCAACCAATAAAATACGCGTTCTAAAGCTTCTTCTTCGGCCTTTCTATAGGCTTTTGTATTCAAAATACCAGCAATCAAGCTACGGTTAACGCGCATATGCTGAGCAACCAGTAAGTTCTCAACCACCGACATTTCTTTGAATAAACGAATATTCTGAAATGTTCGAGATAAACCAGCACGGTTTACAAGGTGTGATCCGCCAAACATTTTGTACTTAAGACGAGCAAAAAAAGCGAATGGAGAAATAAAGTCTGTCACTTGGAAAGGTTCGCCAAGTACTTTAATAATGCTGGTCTCTTTGCCGCCAGCCGACAAAAGAATCTTGCCTCCAGTCGCTTTATAGAAACCCGTTAGGCAGTTAAACACTGTGGTTTTACCTGCCCCGTTTGGCCCAATCAGAGCCGAAACAGAACCGCGTTTAATATCAAAGGTCACATCATTCAGCGCTTTAATACCACCAAAGTGCATCACCAAGTTTTCAACAGCTAAAATATTTTCTTGGTTCATTTAACCACCCCTTTTCTCGCAGCAAAACCTGTTCGAGTAACACGAACAATACCTCGAGGTTTCCAAATCATCATCACTACCATCAAAATACCAAACATCAATACACGATATTCTGCGAACTCCCTTAACACTTCAGGCAATACAGTCAAACAGAAAGCGGCAATTACGACACCTAATGTAGAACCCATACCACCCAGCACCACGATAGCCAAAATCAAAGCCGATTCGAAGAAAGTAAACGAAGATGGATTTACGAAGCCTTGGTAGGTTGCAAAAAACACGCCTGCTAAGCCACCAGTTGATGCACCTAACATAAAGGCAGAAAGTTTCACCAATACATGGTTTAAACCTAATGAGCGACAAGCTATTTCATCTTCACGAAGCGCTTCCCAGGCACGACCAATTGGCATTTTTACCAAACGATGTTTGATAAAAAGCACAGCCCAAACAACCGCGAACAACACGATATAAATAAACATGTATTTGTAAGCGGAATCATAAGGAATATTGAAAAACTCGTGGAAGGTTTGCCCATCACTGGATCGACGCTTAAACTCCAATCCAAAGAATGTTGGCAATGGTGCTGAAACACCGTTTGGTCCGTGAGTAAAAGACGCCCAGTTAGTCAGAATAAGACGAATTATTTCCCCAAAACCTAGCGTAACAATCGCCAAATAGTCACCGTGCATTCGCAACACAGGGAAGCCTAAAATGGCACCTGCAACCGCAGCCATTAGTGCTGCAATAGGCAACATTGACCAGAAGCCAAGCCCAAGGTTTTCATAACCCAATGCTAGACCATAAGCCCCGATGGCATAGAAACCAACAAAACCCAAATCTAACAAGCCAGCCAAGCCGACAACAATATTAAGACCAAGACCTAGTAATACGTATATCAAACCAAGAATAACAACAGTAAGGACATATTTTGATGCGATAAAAGGCACCAATAGGCCAATTGCTATCACCAAAGGAATGATCCAGACCATTTTTGACTTATGTCCAGGCTTGAGAACTTCTACGCCTTCATCGTTATTAGCATAACGAAAAGCCATAGCAATGCCTTTTTCTGTCTGAAAAAAGCTAGACATAATAAAACGACCAACAGCAACAGCAGCGACCATCCAAGCCACTCGTACAAATTCCGTATTAAAACCATAACCATCTAGTACAACACCGACAATTGGTCCGAATAGAACAAGAGCCATAAAACCGGCAATAAGGGCATCAATACTACTTTTCTTAAAATTTATTCCTACAGCTTGGCTCATTTATACTTTCTCCACTTCAGGTTTGCCGAGAAGGCCACTTGGGCGAATAATCAAAATGAGAACTAACAAAGAGAATGAAAATACATCTTTGTAATCAGAACTAATTAACCCAGCAAACAAAGCCTCGGACAATCCAAGAATTAGCCCACCTAACATGGCTCCAGGTAAAGACCCAATACCACCCAACACTGCCGCGGTAAAGGCTTTAATACCAATAATAAAACCAACATAAAAATCAAATGCGCCGTAATCTAGGGTAACCAACACACCAGCTAATGCCGCCATCACGGCACCAATAACGAAAACGGTTGAGATAACTTTGTCAGTATCTATGCCCAAAATAGAGGCCATTTTTCGGTCTTGCTGAGTCGCTCGACACATACGACCCAGTTTTGTTTTTTGGATAACATAGGTAAGTACACCCATGCCTAAAATGGAAATAAACAAAATTAACAATTTCATATAAGTGATCTGCACAAATCCATCACCTACGTGGAAACGCAATGCACCGGTTAAAAGAGTCGGCACACCTTGTTGGTTAGCACCCTGACTAAGCTGTACATAGTTTTGCAAAATCAGTGACATACCAATTGCAGAAATCAATACAGACAAACGACTAGAGCTTCGCAATGGACGATATGCGATACGTTCAATAACCCACCCATATGCGCCAGTGACGGCAACAGTAAGAAACAGCGTGCCGACAAGAATAATAGGAAAAGATTCGATACCGAAAAAAGTTAAAAGAGCTAGAGCAATAGCGGTGATATAAGCTGACACCATGTAAACGTCGCCATGAGCGAAGTTAATCATGCCGATAATGCCATACACCATGGTGTAACCGATCGCAATGAGTCCATAAACAGAACCAAGGGTAAGACCGTTTACCAGCTGCTGGAGAACGATATCCATCGTAAGACCTCGTGGGAATTTTTTTAGTAGAGAGAACATATTTACCAGCACAATCCTTGGCTGGTAAATATGTGTCGGTTATTACAGAAATGTTAGAAGTAAAAGAAAATTATTCTACTACGTGATATTTACCTTGAGCATCCCACTCATACATAACGTAGTCAGAAACAGTCAAGTCACCCTTATCATCGAAATCTTTCTTACCCATTACCGTATCAACAGAATGAGTCTTCAACCATTTAGCGCCTTTTATAGGATCTAAATTGTTATTAGCCAACGCTGCAACAGCAACTTGCATCGCAGTGTAAGAGTACAGAGTGTAACCTTCTGGCTCATAACCACCGTCGCGGAACTCTTGGATGACTTTTTTACCAGATGGGTAAGACGTTGGTGGCGCACCAAATGTCATCAGTACACCATCTACATATTTAGGAGAACCGGCAACAGAAACAAACTCATCAGATACGATACCGTCACCTGAGATGAAGATTGCTTTAGAACCTTGTTCACGCAACTGACGAACAAGTGGACCAGCTTCAGAGTGAAGACCACCGAAATACACAACATCAGCATCTACAGAACGAATTTTTGTAATCAAGGCGTTAAAATCTTTCTCGCCACGAGTCAAACCTTCGTACATTACTTCTTTAACTCCATAAGAGTTAAGAGTTGACTTCATGGCATCAGCAAGACCTTTACCATAAGTGTCTTTATCATGAATAACAGCAACACGTTTTGCTTTTAATTTATCCACAATATAGCTTGCTGCCACATCACCTTGCTGATCATCACGACCACATACGCGGAAAACGTTTGGCAAACCTTGATCTGTAAGGGTTGGGTTAGTTGATGCAGGCGTTACCATAATAACACCAGCTTCTTCGTAGATTTTTGAAGCAGGAATAGAAGAAGATGAACAGAAGTGACCAACGACAGCAAGAGCACCATCAGAATCCACTAAACGGTTAGCTACAGATACAGCTTGTTTTGGTTCACAAGCATCATCCGCTTTTACTAGTTTAATCATTTCGCCATTAACACCACCTGCAGCATTAATGTCTGCAGCTGCTTTTTCAGCCCCTTTCCATAATTGCTCACCGAAAGCCGCATAAGCCCCAGTGTGGGGACCTGCAACACCGATGACCACATCTGCTTGCGCAAGTGTCGCAGCACTAGCAATAGCAAGAGAAATTAATGTTTTTCTAACAACCGCATTTGACATAAGAAAAGCCTCTACTCGTTTTGTGTTTTATCGTTATTATTCAAAAGCAAGAAGCGTTCCAACAATTAAACCCTAAAGAAAAGGCATTAATAATGGAACTTTCACAGCAATTATTCAAAAATTGTGCACCTTTATAATGCTACACATTAATATCAGACTAAACTTTGGTCAATAGTAGTGCGTATAAATAATGTAATTAGCTTAGTTGAAATTCTATATTCCCAAAAAATAGCAAAATTAATCACTATAAATTTTTATTTATGTAGTTTTTTGTACTGATAAAGAAAGATCTCTGCACTAAGCAGGAGCAAAATATTGGAAGATGGATATCAGTGAGCATAATGGACATGTTAAAGCCATTACGAATGGTGGTAAGTACTCTATAATTTAGTACAAAAAACCAAAAAATGAATTATTAAAAAATCGGTTTTTTTATCAAAAAGCTCCGGTTTTGTTAAAAACCAGAGCTTTCTACTTTATTGCTCGCTAGGAGTAAGCACTGAAGGGGAAGTAGTTAACAGGTCCGAAAGACGAACTAAGCGAACGCCATCCTGCTCCAAATGATTAAGACGCTTTTTAAGATAAGCCATAGTTTCTGGATAAGGATGCCCAATAGCCAAAGCACTTCCATGCTGTCTTGCCAGCTTTAACAAACGAGAAAACTGCTTATCTATCGCTTGTTCGGTGCGAATATTATCCAAAAATACATCTCGGCTGACAGTATCTAAGCCGTATTCTTGAGCTGTTTTTTTGGCCACACTTTTGGGACTAGTAAGACTGTCTATAAAAAAGAGTGAACGCCCTTTAAGCGTTTCCATTACCCATTTCATCGAGTCAGCTTTAGTCGTTAGCAAACTACCCATATGATTGTTTACACCTTGTATGCCTGGCAAACCATCTAAGTCTTTGCTCAATGTCGCTTTTAATTCATGTTCAGTCATCTTGGCATACAATCCACCTGGACCAAGCTTCAACTCACGTTGATTTTCCATCGGCGCATGTAATAGGGTAATACGTTTTTGTTTCTGCGCAGTTAGTGCTGTCTGAGTAGCAAAAGGCGTACTAGGTAAAATCGCCAATGCAACTTCGGTAGGTAACATTAAAGAGGAATCCATGCCCTGACGGTTATAACCTAGATCATCGATCAAAATAGCGATTCTTGGCATTTTAGGGTGTGAATCAACCGCTAATTTTTTAGCTGGAACTACCTCTTTTTTAGAAGATTCATGAGACTGTTCTGGTTTAGTCAGGGGGTTGACATACTTAGACTCGCGATCAATAGGAGCATCTAGAAAAGGCACAATCGCAGGAGACCATGGTTCAGCTGTTTCCAACAGGGGTTGGGATTGTGAGGAACTGGCTGATACAGCGCTATCAGAAGCTACAGCATCATCAGACAAAACAGGAAAATAGGACCCTATTGAATAGCTGGATGCATTTGTAGCTTCTTTTTTTTGCGGTGCTAAAAGAGGCCCCAAATGCACTGGGAGGACTACGGGCTCTTCAAAAAAAGTCTCGTTATCTTTCTCTGTAACTTGATCATCCTCAAGAACAGCTATCTCAACATTACTTATGACAACATCTTCTGAACGATCAAGAGTACGACTTAATTCATCTGCACACCCTAGAAGGGCGTGCAGACAAAATACAAACACTACGAATTTCTTAAAATCAAACAAGCGAGCTTTTACCAAAATATATGTTCATCAAAAATTTTTACTATTTCTGTGCTAGCTTAGGTAGCGTTTTCAGAATAGTAACCGCTTGAAATAGCTGAAAATCCGTTTTTGCTAACTCGCCAATATCAGATTTTACATCTGCGCTGGTACGCTCTTCACCACCCGTTCCATTGCCTAAATGTCCTTTTAACTCTGCCTCTTTGACAAAAAACTGTCCCTTTTCAAAAGTCAAAGTCGCCTGAGGTACCACCAGATCAGGTGTAATACCTTGAGCTTGGATAGAACGGCCATTGGGCGTGTAATATAAGGCGGTTGTTAACTTGACGGCATCACCATTAGACAGAGGAACGACCGTTTGAACAGAGCCTTTACCAAAGGTTTCTGCACCTAAAATCACTGCACGTTGATGATCTTGCAAAGCACCAGCAACAATCTCTGAGGCCGATGCCGAACCTTCATTAACCAATACTACAACAGGTACATTACCAAATTTGGTGTTTTTCTCTGTCGCGGTAAACTGGGTTTTAGACAATTCATGACGACCATTTGTATAAACAATCATGCCTTTATCTATAAAGGCATCCACTACCCCAACAGCACTTTGTAAAACGCCACCGGGATTATTACGAAGGTCTAAAACGACCCCTTGAATTTTACCTTCTTTATTCAGCTTATCAATGGCTTGGTAAAATTCTAACGCACTATCGCCTTGGAACTGACTAATGCGAAAATACGCAATTCCATCACCTAACCATTTATCAGTAACACTTGCGTCTTCTACTAAACGGCGCGTTAACTCATAATGCTTTAGCTCGCCACCCCGCTCGATATCGAGTGTCACAGTAGAGCCAATTTCACCACGCATCAGTGTCACAATATCTTTCATACCTAAATCTGTAATCAAGGTATTATCAATTTTAACAATCACATCACCAGGTAAAATCCCTGCTTCTGCTGCAGCAGAACCATCAACAGGCGTTACGATCGTAAGACGTTTATCTTTCATCTCAACTTCAACGCCAATACCGGCATAATTTCCAGAAGTAAGCTCGTTAAAATCGACTAATTCTTCTTTGGTAAAATATTCAGAATGCGGATCAAGACCCGATACCATACCTTTCAATGCTTTATGAAGAATGTCTTGATCAGACATAACCTCAACATAACCTTCCCGAATGGTCTCAAAGGTTTCAACAAAAGACTGAATTTCAGCGGTAGGTAACTTAGACTGTTCTTTAGTATCGGCAGGAAGCTGTGCAGAAAAAGCAGGCTGAACCAATAACACCATAAATAAAAAGGGGATTCGTTGACGCAAAATATTGATCATGTTTCTTCCTATGACTTTTTTACTGGCTGCAGACTAAGTTTGTAATATAAATTACCCAGCGTTCACCCAAGAAAGTGGTTTTAATGGCGTACCATTATGCCTAATTGCAAAAAACAACGCTGGATCAGGACGACCACCTGTGCTGCCAACCATGGCAACTGTATCGTTTGCCCCCACCCATTCACCAACTTCTTTAAGTAGACTTTGGTTGTAACCGTATAATGACATGTAACCATCACCATGGTCTAAAATAAGTAAAAATCCAAAACCACGCATCCAGTCAGAAAACACCACTCGACCAGAGAATATAGCATGCACAGGTTCGCCTTCTTTGGCACGTAATGTAACACCACCTAAATTTATGCTGCCATTAGACGATAATTCGGTGAGCGTTTTTAACGGACGAACCAACTTACCGCGCTGCGATGAAAAAGGTACATCTTGATCTGGAATCTGTATGTCAGCAAGCGCCTCTTCAAGACGTTTTAACATATCCTGTAGATTTTTCTGATCCTGAGCTAATTGTTTAGAGCGTTTATCACCCTTGGCCAAATCACTGTCTAATTTAGCTAATAAATTACGTCGATCGGCTTGTTGCCCAGTTAAACGACTGCGTTCTGCTTTTAATTCGATTTCTTCTTTGGCTTGCTGCGCTCGGTGACTACGAATACTTTTTTCAACCAAATTCAAATCACTAACTTCCGTCACAAAACCATTAATAAGCGACTGCCTAGCATTGGAAAAATAACGATTATACTGCACCAAACGCTGAGCTTCTTCGGAGCTGTCACCATTTAATAATAACTTGATGCTTTCTTCATTGCCGGAACGATAAACCGCCCTTAGTTGGGCGGCTATTTGTTCATTTTGTTGTTGAATGCTTAATTGAAGTGTCCGCTGCTGTACTCTCAATTCTCCCAGCTGCTTTTCACCTTTTTTTAAGCTTTCCTGAATATTCTGAATTTTTTTAAGCAACTCCTGAATGTCTTTCTCTTTGACTTCAAGCTGCTTTTCCACATCAGATCGCTCAGACTTAATATCTTTCAACCAGCTATTAAGCTTTTGCAGGTCTTTCTGTAAAGCCTGAATCTGCTGTTTGGCCTCCTCCGGAGTTTGTGGTTCACCTGCCGCCCAGCCAAAGCTGGACAGCAAAAACAAACTTAAGAGAAGACAGCGGGATAATAAGATCATTCTTGCCTCATGCTCGCGTAAGCAAGCTCACACCTGTCATCTCAGCAGGTTTATCCATTCCCATCATGTCTAGCAAGGTAGGAGCAAGGTCACACAGTGCACCTTCTTTAATGCCTAAACCTTGAGTCGGAGAGAACAAAACCAAAGGCACAGGCCCAATAGTATGAGACGTTAAAGGCTGAGCACCATCATCACTTAACATTTGTTCGACGTTACCATGGTCAGCTGTAATCAAACATTGGCCGCCATTCACTTTCAAGGCTTCAATGATTCGACCTAGACAAGCATCAACCGCTTCAACTGCTTTAACTGCTGCTTCAAAAATGCCACTGTGACCAACCATGTCACCATTAGCAAAGTTACAGATAATAGTGTCGTATTTACCCGCTTCGATCACTTCCACTAGCTTATCAGTCACTTCTGGCGCGCTCATTTCTGGTTTCAAGTCGTAAGTTGCCACATTTGGTGATGGAATTAGCTCACGCTCTTCGCCATCAAACAGAGCTTCTTCGCCACCATTAAAGAAAAAGGTTACGTGAGCGTATTTTTCGGTTTCAGCAATACGTAATTGTTTTTTACCATGCTTCGCTAGCACTTCACCTAAAGTATTCGTTAAAGCAATTGGCGGAAACGCCACATCAGCTTTAATGTCAGAAGCAAACTCAGTGAAAGTAACAAAAGACGCCAGTTTCGGATAAACAGCGCGAGTGAAACCATCAAAGTCAGCATCGGTGAAAGCACGAGTTAACTGACGCGCACGATCAGGACGGAAGTTAGCAAAAATAATCGCATCGCCATCTTGTACTGGAGCAGACTCACCAACGATAGTAGCTTTTACAAATTCGTCATTTTCGTCACGATCATAGGCAGCTTGAATAGCGCCTTCAGCGGTGTCAGCATGGAACTCGCCTTTACCTAGAACAATAGCATCGTAAGCGGTTTGCACTCGGTCCCAACGATTATCACGGTCCATTGCAAAATAGCGGCCCGTTAAGGTAGCGATTTTACCTACGCCTAGTTCAGCAAGCTTAGCTTCCAACTCAGCCGTTGGTGTTTTAGCAGAACGAGGCGGCGTATCACGGCCATCTGTAAAGCCATGAACATAAACTGCTTTCGCACCACGTTTTGCCGCTAATTCGCACATCGCCATGATTTGCTCATGATGACTATGAACACCACCATCAGACAACAAACCTAAAATGTGAACGGCTTTGCCCGCGCTAACAGCTTTATCAACCGCATGAACAAGGGCTTCGTTTTCAAAAAAAGACCCGTCTTCAATAGCTTTACCGATACGAGTAAAGTTTTGATAAACAACACGACCGGCACCTAAATTCATGTGGCCTACTTCAGAATTACCCATTTGACCTTCGGGTAACCCCACCGCAAGACCAGACGTTTTAATTAAAGTATGAGGCTGATTATTCCAAAGTGCGTCCCAGTTAGGCGTGTTTGCTGCAGCAATCGCATTGGATTTAGACGTTTCGCTGTATCCCCATCCATCAAGGATAAAGAGGGCTGTGGTTTTTTTGTTCATGTTAATCTATCCCGTAAATTGATCATGATAATGCCTCGATACTATCACAGGCTTGTAATTTAGTTACAGACTAGCGTTCCTATTCAGACTATTAATTTCACTAATAGAGGGCTTTTTACGACTATTTTACTTGTTGGTACTTTCCTAAAAAGGGTTTAACAAGAAGCTAATGACTCATTACGTTTTGCCAATAACCAATCTCGAAAAATCACCACTTGTTCAAGATCCGCCTTGTCGACAGGATAAGACAAAAGATACTCATGAGGTGTCGAAACAGCTTTACCGAAAGGCGCCACCAGCTCGCCATTTTGTAAACTGCGCCCCGCCAGTATGGTTGGCATAATAGCAATGCCCATGCTGTTTTTAGCCGCCTCAAGCAACATATGAAAATGCGCAAAGGAAGCGCCAGCAAAAGAACCACTTTCCAACCCTTGCGCTACCATCCAATCCGGCCATGCGTTAATTCGGGATGACAAATGCAAAAATGGAAATGCGGTCACATCTTCGACCGTCCACGCGTCCGCTGCTTTGTCTCCGATACGAGCCAATAATGTTGGAGAACAAACTGCAACCACACTTTCTTTCATTAGTTGATGAGAAATGGCACGAGGCCAATGATCACCGCCATAGTGCAATATTATATCAATGCTTTCAGGATCGATCTTCGCGGCATCATCTAATGAGCGCACTTTAATTTGAAATTGTGGGTGAGCGGTTTGAAATTCAGCAAGTAGCGGCATCAACCAGTAAGAGGCCAAGGTGGGCAAAGCGGATATGGTAAGCGTGGTTTTTTCATCTTCTCGATGCAGCATGCGTAAACAGGCGTTTTCCATGCCATCAAGTAACGGTACCACTTCTTTGTAATAAGCCGCCCCCGTTCCGGTTAATACCAAGCGTTTATTGAGACGAATAAATAAATCTCGCGACAAGAATTCTTCTAGATTACGAATCTGCCGACTAACGGCACTTTGGGTAAGATGTAGCTCTTCCGCCGCCTTGGTAAAACTTAGATGCCTTACCGAGGCCTCGAAACATTTTAACGCGGTTGACGATGGGATATAACGGCGCATGTAGACGTTACTCATTAGCAAAAAACTGGAAGGCGATAACTGTATCCTATATCACTCTCATTCCCAACCAGTAAAATAAAAAACGCACCATAACGATGCGTTTTGGCGTGGTCATTAATCGCAGTAAACTTACTCTACTGTCAAACTAACGAGACCTGTGCTTGATGTCACGAGCGAAGCCAAGACCATTTTTAACAAAGTATTGACGAAGCGCAATTGTCATTCTAATCCAAAGCGTGCGACTGCTGCCCAAGGTGATAGGTATGAGCACCCACCTCATAAAACAAACGTCTCAATTCACGAAATGATATATCTCTAAGTACAGTGGTTGGAATGGACAAGTTTTCTCTTCGCCCCGAAAGCCATTCTGCCAGCTCCGCACCGACCACAGTTCCTGGTCCAATACCTCGACCGCTGTAGCCTGCGACACTAAACAAGCCTTTTTGTAACTGTTGGCAATGGGGCAAATGATCTTCGCTGTAAGCAATTTTTCCGGTCCAGCAATAATCCCACTCAACCTTACTTAAAATCGGGAACAATTCCGTGACACGCTGGGTTGCCCAGTTCGACAACACGCTGCCCTCGCCGCCCATACCACCAAAAACTAAGCGGCCTTGTTTATCCAAGCGAAAAGAACTCATCACAGTACAAGTATCCCAAACGCCTTCTTTATTTGGTAACACACTAGCCAATTGCGCGTCACTTAACGGCTTTGTCGCCAATTGAGAATAAAAGATTGGTACAAACTTACGTGCTTGCTCCTTAACACCAAACTCACTGTAGGCATTAGTCGCGAGAATCACTTTTTCAGCATGTACTTGACCTTTTTCTGTGTGCAAAACCCAACCATCTTCGGCAGGTTCGATTTTACTCACTGGCGATTGATCAAAAAGTTTAGCGCCTTCTTTTAGCGCTGCGTGAGCCAATCCACGAGCATAAGCCAAAGGCTGGATGGTACCAGCTCTTGGATCAAACAATGCGGAGTTAAATTTGCTAGAGCCAATACGAGCTTGCGCTTCTGCGGCATCAAGCAACTGAACTGGCGCACCGCGTTTCTTCATTTGCTCATAACGACGCTGTAATTGAGCCAAACCGGTTTTGCCAACGCCTGCGTGCAAGGTCCCATTACGAACTGGCTCGCACTGAATATCGTATTCTTTAATTAAGCCATAAACGAAATCTGGAGCGGCCGCCAAAGCCTTATACATAATACTGCCAGCTTCAGCTCCGATGGTTTTATCCAGCTGATCCGGTTCTAGCCAGACACCAGCATTTGCTAGGCCAACATTACGCCCTGATCCACCAAAGCCAACTTCTTGCGCTTCAATTACGGCAACAGAAATACCAAATTTGGCTAGATGCAAAGCGGCAGAAAGACCAGTAAAACCAGCACCAACAATAACGACTTCAACATCGACACGCCCTTCTAAAGGCGCTAACACTGGCGCATCTGGAGAGCTTGCACGCCATAAAGAATTGCAGATTTTATCAGACATAAGATGACCTCATAGGGACATTGGTCAAAACGTAAATAGGCGAGAAAATCTCGCCTATTTATTCTCAATTAAACGCATTCGCTATATAAAGCGAACGCTATAAGCCAAAATTATTCAAAAACAATACCTTGAGCCAACGGCAAATCACCACCGTAGTTCACTGTATTTGTGGTGCGACGCATGTAGTTTCTCCACGCATCAGAACCAGACTCACGACCGCCGCCCGTTTCTTTTTCACCACCAAACGCACCACCAATCTCGGCACCAGACGTACCAATGTTAACGTTGGCAATGCCACAGTCAGAACCTGCTGGAGACATAAACAATTCTGCTTCACGCATGCTTTCAGTGAAAACGGCAGAAGACAAACCTTGTGGCACTTCGTTTTGAATTTCAATCGCTTCTTCAAATGTTTTGTAAGTCAAAACATACATGATAGGCGCAAAGGTTTCTTCATGAACGATTGGCGCATCATGAGCAATACGAACAATCGCAGGACGAACATAGAAACCACCAGCAGGAACGCCTTCAGTGACACGTTCGCCACCGCAAACAATTTCGCCGCCTTGTTTTTTCGCGGTTTCTAGAGCCGCTTGCATACGGTTGAAGCTGCCTTCGTCGATTAGTGGACCAACCAAATTACCTTCAACGATTGGGCTACCAACGCGAAGCGAGCCGTAAGATTTCGCCAAACGCTCAACCAAACCATCAACAATAGATTCATGAGTAATCAAACGACGCAATGTTGTACAACGCTGACCAGCCGTACCAGCCGCAGAGAAAACAATCGCACGAAGCGCAAGATCCAGATCTGCTGTATCAGAGACGATCATCGCGTTGTTACCGCCAAGCTCTAACAAAGAACGACCTAAACGACCTGCTACTGTTTTCGCCACAGCACGACCCATTAGAGTAGAACCGGTTGCAGAAACAAGTGGGAAAGTCTCGCTTGCCGCAATCGCTTCACCCAAATCACGATCACCAATCATCACAGACACAGCCGCTTTAGGGATATCAGGCATATCAGCAATGACGTTTTGCGCGATTTGGTACATAGCCAAGGCACACAACGGCGCTTTTTCAGAAGGTTTTAGTAGAATTGGATCACCACAAACAAGACCCAGCATGGCATTCCAAGCCCAAACCGCCATAGGAAAGTTAAATGCTGTGATGACAGCAACAGGACCTAGTGGATGCCATTGCTCCATCATACGATGGCCAGGACGCTCAGATACGATAGACAAACCGTGTAGCATACGAGATTGGCCGACAGCGAAATCACATACGTCAATCCATTCTTGTACTTCACCCAAGGCTTCAGGAAGAATTTTTCCTGCTTCCAAAGAGATCACTTGCGCCAACTCATTTTTGTACTTGCGCGCTTCATCACCAATACGACGAACCAATTCACCGCGACGTGGCGCAGGAATAGTACGTAATACTTTAAATGCGTCTTTTAGTTCAGCATTTACTTTGTCTAGCTGTGCAGGTGTTGCGTTGTAAAAGGTAGACAACGTCGCACCATCGATTGGGCTATGAGCGGAAAAAGTACTGCCTTCACCCAAAGCAACCGTATTACCTGTTAATACGCTATAAAAAGTATCCCCCTGTTTTAGGGTATTGACACCAAGTGTTTCTAAGCAAGTAAGTGACATATGAACCTCTAAGATTTATTTATGTATGTATAAATTTAACTTCCACCACCATAACCAGCTCAGGCTAGAATGAGAAATACCGTTTTCCTGCTAGTGGTCTAGTTTTTACCTATAGCAAGATATCAACCCTATAGGTATATTAGAAAGGAGCCCAGAGACAATCTTCACAAGAGCCGCCTTTTAAAAGAGCATACAGATGGATATTCGATCATTACGTTACTTTATTGCCGTTTACGAAGAACGCAGCCTAAGTGCAGCCGCTAAACGCTGCTTCGTGGCACAACCATCCATATCTACAACGGTCGCACAATTAGAAGATGACCTAGGTACGAAGCTTTTTGTTCGCCATTCAAAAGGCGTGTCTCCAACCGATAGCGGCTCGCAACTTTATCCACATGCCTGCAAAATGGTCAGCGACCTAAGCGCCATGCGCAGCTTATTTACCGACACACCGGCACCGCTCGCTCTATCTATATCTTTGACCCCTTTTTTATCTGGCTCGCTAATCAGCCAAGTAATCAAAACTATGCTAGACGAAGTTCACGGGCTCACCTTAAAGCTAGTCGATGAATCAGAAAGTGCCGATCTGCGTTTTACTTGCCATCGTTACACCACAGAAGAAGATGTATTTTATCCACTTTGGGAAGACGACTATGTGATTGCTATGCCATTGGATCACTGGCTGGCAGATTTCCCTTCGCTATCAATTAAACAAATAGACAAGCAACCTTTCATTTCTCGTACACCATGCGACATTTTGGAATCTTGGAACTACTTGATGCAAAAACAAGAACTCACTACAGATGTTCGCGCTCAAGTGAAAACGGAAGAGTACGCGTTAGATTTGGTTGCCGCTGGATTGGGGATTTCGCTCATTCCAGAACACTCTTCGCGAGGCCGCAGCGACCTGTGTTTACGCCCTTTAAACGATGTGAAATTGAAACGCGTGGTTGGTTTGGCTCACAAGAAAGAGCGCAGTTTTCCTGCTCATCTGATTAATACAATCCTGACGGCTAAGCAGCAACTATTCATTAACAAAAATCCGACCGAAATACGGCTCGCATAACTTTTACGCATCACAACGTGCGTTTTTACCTTTTGCTTTAAGACTGATCACTGCACTAAAGTACCTTACATCGACCTAACACTATTGCAGGAAACCTTATGACACCAAATGATTTTTTCGCGTCTTTGTGGGATCACTATACAGACATAACACCGCAAGCTCAGCGCATCCAAGAACTGTTTAAAAGCCATGGTGAAAACGTTCTTAATGATCACGTAGCTTTTCGTACCTTTAACAATTCGCCAATTTCATTAGAAAAATTGGAACCGCAATTAGAAGCCATTGGCTACAAAGCCTACGGCGCGTTTCGCTTCGAGAGCAAACACCTTAAAGCCCGTTGTTACAAACACCAAACGGATGCAGATTCTCCAAAGGTGTTTTTATCTGAACTTTTAGTGGAAGAGCTGCCAGCAAACTGCCAAGACATAATTGGCAAGTTCATCGCACAAATTCCAGCTAATGCCGTGCAAACACCAGCTATTTTTTGGGCTGGGAGATTATGGAAAACACCAACGGAAGTCGAATATCTTGCTTTAGCAGAGCACAGTGAATACGCGGCTTGGTTATCGACTATGGGCTTGCAAGCCAACCACTTCACTGTAAGTATCAATCACTTGAAGAAATTCCCGACAATTGAAAAAGTAAACGAACTACTTCAAAACGAAGGTTATGCGTTAAACCAAGTTGGCGGTTTGGTCAAAGGTTCACCAGAGTCTTTCTTAGAACAGTCTTCCACTATGGCTGACAAAGTCGACTACAGCTTTGCTGATGGCAAACAAAAAACCATCCCTAGCTGCTTTTATGAATTTGCTCGTCGCCACACCATGCCAGACGGTGTGTTATTCGATAGTTTCATCGAAGGTAACGCTGACAAGATCTTTGATTCGACCAGCGCTAAATAACGAATCGGTAAATTAGTATGATATAACGAGCTCCAGTGGCTCGTTTTTTATTTTCCCATACCATTTAATGATCAGAGCATCACATCCTTGTCATGTTTTTATGATAGAAACCTTTGTGTGATGTGACGAGCAAAAGTAGTCGCCTGAGAGTCTGTACCGATCCATCAGGCCGTGTATAATGCTCGCAGTTTAAATATGGGCCTTACGATTATGATAAATCAACTTATTGAGTTTTCTATCAACCACTGGGAAATGGTCGCTGTCTTTTTAGCGATTCTTGCCACACTACTTTTCGTTGAAAGCAAAGGCGGCGCGCAAGGGCTTACACCTTCTGCTGCAACTAACCTGATGAATAGCGAAGACGCAGTCGTTGTCGATATCCGTCCAGAGAAAGAATTCAGCACTGGCCACATCACAGGTGCGCTAAATATTCCTGCGACTAAGATGAAAGACAACATGAATCGCCTTGAGAAACATAAAGACGCCCCAATAATCATAGTTTGCAAATCTGGTGTAACGTCTGGCGCAAGCGCTAAAGACCTTAAAAAGGCCGGTTTTGGCAAAGTTTACAAACTTCAAGGTGGCATTGCAGAATGGCAATCATCTAACCTGCCACTGGTTAAAGGATAAGAGATAAAATTATGGCTACCGTCACTATCTATTCGAGCGATTACTGTCCTTTTTGCGTTAGAGCAAAACAATTGTTAACGGCAAAGGGTGTTGCCTTTAACGAAATTCGCGTGGACGGAGAGCGAGAGTTACGACAAGAAATGATGGAAAAAAGTGGCCGCCACACCGTTCCGCAAATTTGGATTGGTGAACAACACGTTGGTGGATGCGACGATCTTTATGCCCTTGAACGCGAGCAAAAATTGGATGCCTTACTTGCATAGAAATAGGCATTCCAATAAAGCACACGGTATAAATGAGCAACGAATTCATCGCTTTATATAGAAATTATTAAAAAAAAGGAACCAAGATGTCCGATACAGCTGAAACACCAGAAGCACAAACACAAGAAGCGCAGACACCACAACTTTCTATGCAACGTGTGTTTTTGAAAGATATTTCTTTTGAATCTCCTCGTTCACCAATGATATTCCAAGAAGAATGGAAACCTGAAGTTGGCTTAGAGCTAAACACTAAGAGCCGTCAAGTAGGTGAAAATGTCTACGAAGTTGTTTTGGAAATTACGGTAACGGTTAAAAACAATGGCAACACTGGCTATTTAGTCCAAGTTCAACAAGGCGGTCTGTTTGTTATTTCTGGTCTTGATGATCAGCAATTACATCACGCTTTGGGTGCTTTCTGCCCTGCTACCTTATTTCCATACGCTCGTGAAAACATCGATGCGGTTGTAGTAAAAGGCAGCTTCCCAGCTATCATGCTTGCTCCAATAAATTTTGATGCGCTTTATATCGAAAGCCTACAAAAGCAACAAGCGGAAACAACTCAGTAAAAATATTGAGTGACAAAAACGACTAAAAGTTACGAAAAAGGAGGCTACGCGCTTCCTTTTTTTATTGCATAATAGATATCGCTCGCACTTTAGTATCACCAGTACTTTTAGTATCGCAAGAATATATGGAAACTGTGATGAAAAAGAAAAAGAAGCCTTGTCCGAATTGCCTCAAAGCTCGCTGGTTAATACTTTATCTCGGCTGCTTCATCCTGCTCTCGATACTTGTTGCCAATCAGTTTTTAGAAAAAGGAATCTGATGTGAAGTGGGCTGTCATTTGGGTAAGTATCTGTTTTTTAGCGGGATGTGCGACTTACAAACAAGATATTGATGCAGGCTTAAGCTTGGCAAAAGAAGGCGAATGGAAAGAGGCTGAAGGCAAACTAGAAGGCGCTTTAGACAGCTCCCAAGACAAGCTGCTTTATTATATGGAAATCGGTGCTCTTGCCCAGAATCAAGGTGAGTTCGAACGCAGTAACGACTTACTGGAGCAAGCAGAAAGATTAAGCGATACCTTCTTGCCGGAGAATTTTTCCAATCGCTCTTGGGCATTACTAAGCAACCCAAGGCAAAGCGACTACCGCGGTAACGGTATAGAACGCGTTTACATCAGCTATCTTAAATCGATGAACTATATTGCTCTAGCGGAAAAAGAAGACAATAAAGCCAAAAAACGCGAACTTAACGATGCCGCTTTAGTCGAAATGCGACGCATTGATATTAAGCTCAATGAAATTCGAGCACAAACTCCCAGCTACCAAGACCTTAATGCCAAAGAAAACCAAGCCTTTTATATGAAGGCGCTAAGTTGGTTAGGTGATTTTTATACAGGTGGACGAGATACCGACAAGTTTATCTATAGAGACGATGCTTGGGCACGCTACATGGAAGGGCTGCAATACGAGATGAATGGCGAAATCGACGATGCTCGTATCAGCTATGAAAAAGCAGCGAACTTGTATGAAGACGGCTATGCAAAACAATATGCTTTGCCTAGTACTACAGCGGATCGTGCTTGGTTAGATACAATTCGCATGATGCAAAAAAGCGGTTTTAGCCAGAGCGAGATAGATCAAAGAATCACAACTAAACTGTCTCCAGCTATGCAAGAAACACTCAAGAAATATCATAAAGGCGATGCGGAATTAGTCGTTTTAGAGCACCAAGGCTTCATTCCTGATAAAAAGGAAATGACGGTATTATTGTACGCCGACCCTCGCGCTTACTCTTTAGTATTAGAACCGCTTCATGGTGGGGGAACGATAGAAGCAAACGATGCATTCCGTTGGTTTACCATGGTCTATGCTGATATTAACCCTCTCAATCTAATCGCCAATTATAAAGCGGGTGGCGCATGGGGAACTTTCTCAGGCATTTTTACGAAACGTGTAATTCTGGGACGGCCCGTTTGGCAACAACTCACTTCAGCTAAGATAGATAAACTACTAACCGAACAAACTATACGTGTTACTGTGCCGTATTATGGTCGCTTCACATTGGATCAACATCAGCCAACACTGCAAATGAATAGCTCAACAGCCACTATCAACAACAGCCTACGAATGACATCCCTTGCTGACATTGCCTTTCAGGAACAACTGGCGCAAGCGCAACGAGATATTTACGAAGGCTTAGTAAGAGAATTATTACGCAGCTGGTTAGCGTATCAAGTGTCATCAAACGTACAGGATCAAAATGCAGCTTTGATATTAAACCTAATTGGACAAGTTGCAGTATTTGCCTCATCGGCTGCAGATACGCGTAATTGGCTGACACTACCAGCACAAGTCAGACTAACGCGTGAACCATTAGCACCGGGTGAATACAACCCTAACTACACGGTTAATAACAAAACTTTCTCTCTCGGCAAGGTCAACTTAGAAGCCAATAAAATTAAGCTTTGGAATCTACGCAACCCTTATTAAATTGATTACACTAATACAGCTTGGCACCAAGCTAAAACGGACGTAAGGAAAATAGTATGCACATTAATAAACTAACACAGTCTAAATGGGCTTCCCTATCTTGGAAGAGCATGTTCACTCTATTTATGGCCGTGTTATTAACGGCTTGTTCAGGCAGCGTAAAGCGCATAGACACAAACGAAGACGTTATGCTGTCTGACCGTTGGAATGATACCGACTCACGTCTAGTGGCAGAAGAAATGATGAGCGATATGCTGACCTTCCCATGGTTCCGTGATTACAACTTCAACAAGAAAGGCAATCCAACCGTCATTGTACAGAGCATCCGTAACAAGACATCTGAACATATTCCAGTAGATACCTTCATTAATGACATCAAACGCAGCTTATTACGTGCCGGCAAAGTCGATTTTGTTGTCTCAGGTGCTGAACGGGATGACGTCCGTAGTGAACGAGAAGAACAAGAACTTAATGCAGCACCAGATACCGTTGCTAAATTTGGTCTAGAGCAAGGCGCTGGTTTCGCTCTATCTGGCACTATTAACTCAATCGTTGACTCCAATGGCGACCAACGCGTGAGCTTCTACCAAGTCGACCTTAAGTTGATTGATATGACGACCAACCGTGAAGTTTGGAACGGTCAGAAGAAAATCAAAAAATTGGCTGACAAAGGCTTTTTCTAACCATGAAACTCTCTGCTTTGCCTATACCATTCAACTTGATGATGGTGACGGGTCTATTACTCAGTTTAACTGGGTGTTTGGGCTCTAATACCCAATCAGGTCAAACAACGGAGAGTATGCCTGATTGGGTATCATCACCGCCACAGGACAGCACACACTTGTATGGTGTCGGTAGCGCAGCGCGCATAGAAAACATTGCCTTAGCGTTTACTCAAGCAGAACAAAACGGCAATGTTCAAATTGCTCAGCAGCTTCGTACTCAAGTAAGTCAGATTAATACACAAGACACTCAAGTGCGATCTGGGCAAGGTGGAGAGCAAGTTTCAAAAACACAAACAGCCTATACGCAAGTAACAACCTCACCTATCGAACTAGAACAAGCCATCAATGAGCAACGCTTTGCCGGTAAAAACTACGTCTATGCGCTGCAATCTATTGATCGTAGTCGAATTGTCGCCAAGCTAAAAATCGCTATTAATGATACGGATGACATAATCCGCAAGCTGGCAGCATCGTTGACTAAAACAGAAGATAAATATCCGGCACCGCAAGACTGGCAAACCTATATGCAGCTTATCCCGTATTTTGCCCAGCGTAAGTCCTACGAAGATGAGCTCAGCCTGTATTCAACCGCACGTACAGTAGCTGGTAAAGCCAACGCAGACATTCAAGACGTAGAACAGCGGCTAAATCTAGCACTGAGTAGCTATGGCTTTGATGTCTCCTCAACCAAACAAGCAGATAGCCTAGCAAGTGCTCTATCGCATTTTGGCCTGACACCAAAAGCAGGATCTTTATTCAAGCTCAACAGTCGAACAGCGCAACACCATGAAATCCAAGATGGACGTTTTTATGTATTTGAAGACGGCACATTGGAACTCATCGACCCGACAGGTTCACGTCTTGCCTCTTGGACAGTTAGCGCGAGAGGCATTGCTAAAAGCCTTAATAAGGCTCAAGAACAGGCAACTAATAACTGGTCAAACCAAGCGATTGAAGCCATGTTTACTTGGTTAACACGTTTAGACTAGTATATTTATTCATTGAATAAGACAACTAAAGCGACATAAAAAACGGCTCAATTTTGAGCCGTTTTTTATTCAAACACCGTCTATAGCAAGCCAACAGCCAATACTGGGAAGGCCACAATAAGCGCTAGACGCAGTAAGTCAGAGATAACAAATGGCATCACCCCTTTGTACATATCTCCAATAGAAATATGCGGGGCAACGGATTTAATAACGAAGACATTCATACCAACGGGCGGCGTAATTAAGCCAAGTTCCACGGTAATAACAGCGACGATACCAAACCAAATAGGATCAAAACCTGCAGCCTCAATCAGTGGATACACTACTGGAACAGTCAACAACAGCATCGCAATACTGTCCATAACGCAACCTAGCAGCATAAACAAAATCAAGACACAGAATAGAACCATATAAGGTCCTAAATGAAGGCTATCAACATACTCAACCAAAGCAAAAGAAATGCGTGACACTGAAAGGAAGTAGCCAAAAATCTCCGCACCAATGATCATAAAGAAAATCATTGCAGACATAATCAGGGTTTCGCCAACTGCTTCTTTAAATTGTGCGAAGCGCATACCTCGTACCAGAGCGATAGACAACGTTGCCCCAGCCCCCACTGCAGATGCTTCAGTCGGCGTAAACCATCCAGTATAAATACCGCCGATAATGAATACAAAAACACCGGTAAAAGGAACTAAGCCTTTAAGCCCCAAGAACTTTTCTTTTAACGTTGTCGCCTTACCTGGTTGAGCTATATTTGGAAAGACAGTAACTAAAACAGCGACAGTAAGTCCATACATCACCAATCCAAGTAACCCAGGAATCACACCTGCAATAAACATAGCTCCGACAGATTGCTCGGTAATCAAAGCATATAATAACAGAGCGATAGAAGGCGGTATCATGATACCTAATGTTCCACCCGCCGCTAACACTCCTGTTGCTAATGTTGGTGCATAACCGTTCTTTTCCATTTCAGGTAAAGCCACTCGCGACATACTCGCTGCAGTTGCCATAGAGGAACCAGAAATAGCTGAAAAAATACCGCACGAAGTTACCGCAGCCAATCCCATCCCGCCACGCCAGCTACCAAACATAGCTCGCGCGCCTTGGAACAGTTCTTGCGACATCCCCGACTTTGAAGCGAACACCCCCATAAGAATAAACATGGGAATAGGACTAAAACTGTAATTTGACAAAGTTTCAAATGGACCACTAGCAAGAATAGAAACCGCTGGATCAAAAGCTACAATCCAACCAAAACCAACAAAACCAGCTAATGCCATCGTTAAAGCAACAGGCGCTCGTAGCGCAATTAACAACAACATGGCCGCAATGCAAACCATACCAATCATTGAAGTACTCATGACTCAGCCTTCTCACAAAATAATAGTCGAGACGTGTACGCCACTGCGGAAACAGCTAGCATAGCAGTCGCAAAACAAGCCACCGCATAAAAATACGTCAATGGAATCAATAGATCTTGGGTCGTTTCATAGCTCATCGCCGCTTCTTCTACCAAATGATAAAAGCCATAGCTCATGCCGACTCCCATTAAACCAAAACAAAGAATATAAACAGCTTCTAATCTATTTTTTGCTTTGCTTGATAGTCGCTCCGTAAACAGGTCAACAATGACCTGCGAACGGCTGACCGAATGCGGCAGAATGAAGAGTACTGTAAACAACAGACTGTATTTCACCATCTCAATGCCACCAAGAATGGTCCAGTCCACGGCACCGTCCGTTATAGTAAACAAACCTCGAGTGAAAACATCAAACAAGGTAACCACCATCATAGCGATTAAGAAAAAACCGCCCAGTAAGTGCATTCCATGCGTGATACGCTCTATTATTCGAGCTATTGCTTTCATTAACTCTCTCCAACTACCACTACTTTGCTTAAATATCTAAACAGCTTTTATTTACACGCTGTTTTGGACAGCTCAACTGCACGTGCATAGACCTTGTAAGAAGGTAGACCTTTCTTCTGCAGCTCATCCAAATACTCTTCAGTCGCTTGATAAAGAACAGGCTTCCACAATGGATTCTCAGCACCATCTTCGATTACAGTAATTTTATGACCCATTTCGATCGCTTGAGCACGGCCTTTCGCATCTAAATCATCAAATACGGTAGCGGCTTTTTTAGACCACTCCATACCAGAGTTATGATCAATGACTTTTTTAAGGTCTGCAGGCAGACGATTATAGAAAGACTTATTTATCGTCATGACAAAAGCCAATGTATAAAGACCACCAACTTCAGTGTGATAAGGCGTTAGTTCATTTAGACGGAACGTGTATTCACCTTCCCACGGTAAGGCAACACCATCAATTACACCGCGCTGTGCGGACTGATAAGCATCTGGCGCCGGCATACCAACAGGTTGCGCACCTAGACCTTCAAGCAACTTTGCGACCACCGCTGTTGGACGACGGATACGTAAGCCTTCTAAATCTTGAGGAACTTTGATTTCTTTATTTGTGGTATGAAGACCACCTGGTCCATGAGTAAATAAAAATAGTGGTTTAGTTTGGTTGTATTCATCAGAAATAAGGCCTTCATCATACAAAGACTGCACAACACAAGAGCCTTGAGCTGCATTCTGCGACACACCAGGTAATTCAACAATTTGTGTTAGCGGAAAACGATTTGCTGTGTAGCCTTGAACGGTCACGGTCACATCTGCAATGCTATTCTTCACTGCGTCATACTGAGCTGGTGGTTTTGCCAATGTACTAGAAGGATACATCTGAACGTCGATACGTCCGTTAGATTCTGCTTCAACTGCCTCAGCCCATTTTATAAATAGTTTTTGGCTTGGGTCTGATAATTCAGGAAAGAAGTGGCTGAAACGCAATGTATATTCTGCCGATGCATTTGCCTGAGCACTTACAATAGCGGAAGCAGCAACGACCGTTATGGCAGCGTGCTTTATTATTTTTATCATGTTCGACTCCAAAGTAGATTTATTATTGTATTCAGTTTTTAAAAACTGACTAATCAAAAAACAGATTAGCAATCTACTGTTCAGAAAGGTAATTGATTATGAAGGAAAGGCATTGAAAAATTAGATAGAACAACCGTATTTTATAAAAATACACACTCATTAAATTCATTAAAAAAAAACATAAAAAACATCTATATAATTGATATTTATCATTAAAATTTATTTTTAAAAAAATATCTCATCAAGAAAAATTACTTTCATTTTTGATGAGACTCATTCGTTTTTTATGACTCAGGATAGATCTTTGTACGGTAAAACAATGTATTGCATAGCGATGATACGACGAGCAGCTTCAGTGTCTGTGTAGAAGTTCAGTTCAAACTCATAAACTCTTCATAGGTTGCCTAATTACCACCATGAAAATCACGTTAGTCTTACTTGGCGTATACCAATATTTGAATACGTCGAGATACATTTTGGCCATCTTTTTTTGTAGACGGTTCATCACTTTATACAAGGTCATAACACCGGAAATACTCAACAAAAAATAATTCACCTCGACGCGAAAACACGCTATTTGGCGACATGAAAGATACGCGCTAACTACTCTAAATTCTGTTAGAATGCGCTGCATTGAGCCACTCGCTGTGAGTGGTTTTACATATCATTAGGAACACCTGTGTCAAAATTCTTTTATCGTGGTAGACCCGATATCATGGGCAAGCATAACCTAGGCAATTATCAGCCTAAGCCTAAAGTGAAATCTGGAAGCGAAGAAAACCCGCTAATTTTGCAAGTACAAAGCGCCGAGCGTGAGCATGAAATAAACGCTATATTGGCCGCTAACGGCTTATTTGCAGAGATTCGCATTGACAGTGAGATGCCTGAGGACATTACACCTTTAAACGTAGCCCTTAACAAACCTGTGCCTCAAATTGTTGAAAAAGCACCACAACGTAACGACCCATGTCCATGTGGCAGCAATAAGAAATACAAAAAGTGTTGCGGCTAAGCTAGTCAAGCCCTTTATAAAACGAAAAAGCGGCCGTAATAAAGATTACGTGCCGCTATTTTTTACTACAAGACCGTGCTTATCACTTAAACCAGATCTTCATACGGCAAACCAACATATTGCATAGCAATAATACGGCGCCCTTCTTCATTATCCGTGTAAAAATTCAACTCCGAACTCATAAATTTACCATGGGTTGCAGCGTCATTATCATGCTCATCGCCCTGACCAAAGTCGTGCAACATATTAGTCATCCACCATGAAAAACGCTCTCCATGCCAAACACGACGCAAACAAATGTCGGAATACTGAGAGATGCACTCTTTATCACCTTCTTTGTAAACACGAGTCATTACTTTATAGAAAGTTGCTACGTCAGAAGCCGCCAGATTCAAACCTTTCGCCCCCGTTGGCGGAACGATATGCGCGGCGTCGCCAACAAGAAACAAATTACCATATTGCATTGGCTCACAAACAAACGAGCGTAGTGGCGCGATGCTCTTTTCGATACTAGGCCCTGTCACTAGTTTTTCAGCCACATCGTCTGGAAGACGGCGTTTTAGCTCTGTCCAGAAATCATCATCACTCCAATCTTCGACTTTGTCAGTCAAAGGCACTTGAAGGTAATAACGCGATCTCGTTTCAGAGCGCATACTTGTCATGGCAAAACCACGATCTGTCTTACAATAAATCAACTCTGGGTTTACTGGTGGCGTGTCAGACAAAACCCCTAACCAACCGAATGGATAAACACGCTCAAACTCTTTGCGAGAAGATTCAGGAATGGTTTGACGTGATACACCATGGAAACCATCGCAGCCTGCAATGTAATCACAATCCAACCTGTGTGTTTCACCGTTGTGCTCAAAAGTCACGTAGGGAGCGTCGCTTTTCACGTCATGTAAAGCCACATTACTCGATTCGTAATACGTGGTTAAACCAGCTTCGTCGCGGGCTTCCATCAAATCACGGGTCACTTCTGTTTGGCCATACACCATCACAGTACTGCCACCAGTGAGTTTTTCTAATTCAATCTTTACACGTTTGTTATTAAACGCTAACTCAACACCATGATGCACTTGGCCTTCACGATCCATGCGCTCACCAACACCGGCTTCACGCAGTAAATCTGTCATACCTTGTTCAAGCACGCCTGCACGAATTCGACCTAGAATGTACTCACCAGAAACGCGTTCAATAATGACATTGTCGATCCCTTGCTTTGCCAACAATTGTCCAAGTAATAGACCCGATGGACCTGCACCAATAATCGCTACTTGTGTTTTCATCTTTCTCTCCGATTTATTGTTATTTTCTCGACGTTGATTCAGTGATCAACGTGCTAGTGACAACATAATGGAAGATAAATGGATAATACGTTAGGTAATTTATGATCAAAAAATTGTACTTTTTGATCATGGGTGATTTTTTAAATTAGCAACCAAAACACGATTTAAAATGACTTTATGGCACTTTTCGCTTATAAAAACCTATAAATATACGTCTATTTGTACATTTTAGACTCATAGAAACAAACAACTAAAAAAGTACATTTGTGTAACTTATAAAAAATTAAGAAGAGCGACATGCAGAAATCTAACATTCCTCACTTTGGACTTTATGGCGAATCCAGCTGGATAAATGACCCAGAGTTTTTTCATATTGAAGACATAGAATCTCGCAGCGGTGACTTAGGCTGGAAAATCAACCCTCATCGGCACGCTCAGCTTTTTCAAATTCTGATTTTAAAATCTGGTGAAGTAAAAGTTCAGCTCGACGAGCAACAACACAAGCTACAAGGTGCATGGGCGATTATTGTTCCCGCTGGCGTCGTACATGGTTTTCGTTTTGCACCCGATACCGATGGACGAGTCATCAGTATCGCCGAGCCTTTGCTTGAAGATGCCTACAAAGAAAAGGCAGCGAAATTTATCCAGCCATTGCTTAGTCAGGCTTGTTATATAGACTTTAATGGCCACCGCAATATGTTCTCTGAGCTTTGGCCGCTCATTCAGCAGCTTGAAAGTGAGTCTTCGTTTATACGCGAAGGTCGCGCTTTAATGAGTGAATACTTGATAAAAGCTATTTTGCTGCTGCTCCATCGCCAACATGTTAACGGCGAGAGCAATGTCACCAACAAAACAGAAAACAGTCATGCACATCAACTCAAAGAACTGATCGAAAAACACTACCGAGAGCATTGGAGCAGCAATCAGTATGCCGATGCTTTAGGCTCCTCCACCAGCCGCTTAAATAGGCTTAGTAAAACCACCTTTAACCAAAGCGTATTGGACTTAATTCATGATCGCGTTTTATTAGAAGCAAAGCGCAGTCTTATCTATACAGCACGTTCTGTAGAGGAGATCAGTTACGACTTAGGCTTTAAAGATCCGGGGTATTTTTCGCGTTTTTTCAAACGATCCACAGGCATTCCACCAGGGAAGTTTAGAGTCCTGAGTAATCAACCATCCATTTGATGAATTTTTCTAACCTATTAGCTGAAAATTGATCGTTTGCTGAATGATTGGTCAGAACCTAGAATAACAAGTGTCAAATATGACTGAACTTTTTTAGGAGAATCACTATGAAAAACGATCTTAAATATGACGCTTTCGGCAACCTTGATGCTGACTACTATGTAGAAAAAGCTTACGAATTGCGTCGTGCATACTACGCAGAATTAACTAAAAAAGCCGTAGCAAGCATTAAAGCATTCTTTGCAAAATTGACTGCTGGCCGTACATTAAAATCAGTTCAACCACAGCACTAATATTTTCAGTAAAAAGCTTTTACGTCATCTGTATTTGACTAGTTTATTTCCGTTGTTGTCACTAATTAATCAACAACCGTTATAAAAGCAAATAAAGCACGACGATGAAGAACCCAATGTTCCCGATGATCGAAAGGCAAGAATAAGAAATCGATCCGGTAACGGGCTTCTCTTCACAAAGAACCTTAAAACCTTCAGTTTTTCTCTAGATAACACCTCCCTTAGCAAAGCATTTTCATCTCAACCCAAGTCATCAAAGTGTCATAAATTTGACATAAAATATCGCTCTAGCCACTTTTTTAACCTAGACGTATCTGAGAGAAAATGAGCCAAATTGACAATAATGCTCTACTTGAGAAAATCCTTTCGAATGGATTAATCACGCCATACTTCCAACCTATTTACGATTTAAGTAATGGTGAAATATATGGGCATGAAGCACTTTCTCGTGGCCCAATGAATTCCACGCTTTTTTCTCCAGATCCATTATTTACACTGGCTCAGCAAGAAGGAAAACTTCATAAACTAGAGTTACTTTGCCGTGAAAAAGCCCTATCAAAATTCGCCAAACTCGAATTAAAAGGCCGCTTATTTTTGAACGTTAGCGCCTCTTTATTGGGGTCACCAGATCACCAGTCTGGTATGACATTGGCGATTTTAAATGAGCTGGGATTGGATCAAAAAGACATTGTCATCGAGCTTTCTGAACAGCATCCGTACGACCATAATGGCTTGCCGCGCAGTAGTGTCGATCATTATCGTAAAATGGGCTTTCAAGTTGCCATTGATGACCTTGGTGTCGGTTATTCTGGCCTTCAGCTTTGGTCTGAATTGCAGCCAGACATAGTCAAAGTCGATAAACATTTCATTAAAGGAATCGACAAAGACGAAATCAAACGAGAGTTTGTCCGCTCGATTCTGACCATTGCTCAGCGACTAAATTGCATACTCATTGCAGAAGGCATAGAAACACAACAAGAACTCGACCAACTCATTGAAATTGGCGTCACGCTAGGGCAAGGCTATTTTCTTGGGCGTCCTGTGGAAAACCCTGCTTTTTCGACTCATCCCTATTTAGTAAAACAAGCTCAGCGACGTTCGCAATTCCAAGTGGATCACGCAGAAACTGTACAAACACTGTGTCGTCCTACACCAAGCTTGCAAGAAAACAGCTTATTAGAAGACGCATCCCAATGCTTTAAAAAGCAACCAGACTTAGTGGCTATTCCAGTACTAAACCACAACAACGAGCCTGTCGGTGTGGTTCGCAGACATCAGCTGCATGAGCTTTTTTCTACACCTTATGGACGCGCTTTGTACGAACATAAACCGGTTACCAATTTACTCAGCAGTGATGTACTAATTGTCGAAAGTAATGTCAGCTTATCTAGTGTTTCCACCTTGATGACCAACCAAGAAGCCGACACACTTAACAACGAAATTATTGTGGTCCGAGAAGGCAAGTTTATCGGCACAGGTCATCTAAGAGATCTATTAAAACGTATTACCGAGCTAAAAATACAAAATGCCACCTACTCCAATCCACTAACCTTATTGCCCGGTAATGTCCCGATTCATCGAGAAGTCAGCCGTCGTTTATTAGCCAACGAAAACTTCTACGTGGCGTATTTTGATTTAAATGACTTTAAACCATTTAATGACTTCTTCGGCTATTCGATAGGCGATGAAGTGATTCAGCTGGTTGGTTCTTTAATCAAAAACCAAGTTAATCCCGATAATAATTTTATTGGTCATATTGGTGGCGATGATTTTGTGGTGATCTTTGGCGACCAAGATTGGCGACAGCAATGCGACAACATTTTAGAAATCTTCGAACAACAAGTTAGAGGTTTTTATTCTACAGACACCTTACAAGAAGGTGGTGTTTGGACGAAAAATCGCCAAGGCGATACCATGTTCCACCCAATTCTAAGCCTCGCTATTGGCGTCGTTCACCCTAACCCAAAACAATGTACCAATCATCACCAAGTGGCAGAACTAGCGGCTCAAGCAAAAAAATCGGCCAAGCAACAAGGCGGCAATCATATTTACCTGCAGCCTTATATAACGACACATACTGATGAGGTAATAAGCGAAAGCGTATTGTGACCTAACTGTCACAAAGCCCTCACAACTCTGTCACATTAGCACCTTATCTTTAAGATAGACCCTAGAGGAGGCGCTTATGCAGACCACATTTCGATCCGTATTTATTTCCGACGTTCATCTAGGCACCAAAGCCTGCCAAGCGTTGCATTTATTGGATTTTTTGCAAAGCATCAAAACCGATACCTTGTATCTAGTCGGAGATATTATCGACCTACAAGAAATGCGTCATCGTGCTTATTTTGTCGATGCTCATCATCAAGTGGTCGAACGCATTCTCGCTATGGCAAAGTCCGGTACCAAGGTCATTTATATTCCGGGCAATCATGATGCGTTTTTCCGCCAATTCGCCGGCCAGACGCTTTCTGGGATTGAGATAAAACTCAACGCTCGCCATAAAACTGCCAACGGCCGAACCTTTTATGTCAGCCACGGTGATGAATTCGATCAAATGGTAAAAATAAGCCCTCTCATGCTCGCCATTGGCGATAAAGCCCACGGACTCATGTTGTCGCTGAATCAATGGATCAACGGCGTGAGACGCCTTGTTGGCTTGCCCTATTGGTCACTGGCAGGTTATTTGAAAAGTCACATCAGCAAAGCAAAAGAGTTTATCGAGCGCTTTGAAACCGCCGCCCTCAAATCCGCCAAGAACCACAAAGTCGATGGCTACATCTGCGGGCACATTCACTTCGCTTCATTTCGCATCAAAGACAATGTTCTCTACTGTAACGATGGGGATTGGGTTGAGCATTGCACGGCGCTAACAGAATCCGCCGCAGGTGAAATGAGCCTGATACATTGGTCGGAAAACCCAAGAGTATTGGCTACTGAACCAAAAGAAGAAGACTGGGGATTATCGCCACTGCCTTCTAGGAATTAGTGGTGAAGGGTTACTAAAGGGGTCAGATCCCTTTAGCTACAAAGAAGCGATAACGGATATTAATCCATTAGTGATCTTTCGTTAGCGGCATCATATTTCATGACGTCACTCTTCAGTCGGTTCATCCACTTATCAAAGAATGCAGCCATTTCTGGTGTTCCTAAATGGTCATTCAGTGAAGCCTGATCTTGCCAGCGTTCTATGGCTACAATACGGCCTAAAGTAGCATCTTCAACAACAATATTATAAAACAAACACCCTTTTTCTGCTCTCGTACTCGCAGTAATTTTCTGGATATCTTCGACAAATTCATTTACATCTTCTGGTTTTAAATGGACATAGCCCGTTAGAATAATCATTTATTTCTCCTTGTATGTTTATATAAATTGGCAAACTTCATCAAAACTAAGACGTGGACCTCTTGCAAAGAGTTTTGAATCATCTCCATATCCCAACGTACAAAGAAAATTCGACCTTAGATCGGTTCCTGCAAAAAACGCCTTATCGACTCCAGCGTTATCAAATCCAGACATAGAATTTGTATCAAGACCTAATGCCCTTGCTGCCATAATCAGGTAAGCACCCTGAAGGGAGCTATTTCGAAAGGCGGTGTCAGAGCTTATTTTCGGATCGTTCTTAAAATAATCGGTCGTATCATAGGCCGGATAAAGCCTCTCTGCATTTGCATAAAATTTTTCGTCATAAGCAATAATGACAGTAACAGGCGCACTTCTTACTTGTTCAACATTGGAATCCATCAAGTAGGGATAAAGCTTCTCCTTTGCCAATTCGGTTTGTACGAAAGCAAATCGAGCGGGTGCCAAGTTGACGGAGGTTGGCGCCCATTTCATCACCTCATAAAGCTCGCGCAAAGTCTCTTGTGAAACCGGACGCTCAGTCCAAGAGCGATGTGAGCGGGCCTTAGTAAATAGAAGCTCGATTGACTCATTTGGAATTGGGTATCGCATTTAATTTCTCCTCGTTTCTAATGAGTCCAATATAAATGCTTTTAAAAATACTATTAATACCCACTAGTCCATATTTTCGGCTTAAAACACCAATAGGTAAGGTGAAAAGTGTTAATCGTGGTATGATTTTAATGATTCGATTTAGTTGGAGAATTTTATGGATGTACTTGGGCAGGTAATGACTTTACTTAGAACAAAAGGCCATATCTATGGGCGCTTAGAAGCGATTGGAGATTTTAACATTCGATTTCCTTATGAAGTTGGTCACTGTCTTATCGTCACACGCGGTTCATGTTTTCTCGTTGTTGAAGGACAAAAACCTGTGGCTTTAGTGTCAGGAGATTTTGTCATTCTTCCAACCTCAAAATCTTTTTGTCTTAAAAGCAAACTCGAACTAAAAAGCTCAACTGACATAACGCCAAAACAAGGCGAAGACTATGTGCAAACAGGTGTTCTCGCTTTTGGTAGTGGAGAAGGACTGCCGGTATCAATGATCTCAGGATGCTTTAGTTTTGCTTTCGCCGAAAGCCGATTACTTACAGAATACCTTTCACCAATTATTCATTTAAAAGGTAATACACCGAATACACCAATTGGAATCCAAACAATTTTACAGATGATTGAAAGTGAAATCACTCAGGCACATCCAGGATCAACAACTGTCATTGATCGACTTTCTGAAGTGCTTCTGATTCATGCACTTCGAAATCATTTTGAATCATTATCTGAAAATAATCCAAGTTGGTTGAAAGCGCTTGGAGATCCTCAAATTGGTAAATCATTAAGCCATATGCACGAAAAACCGGAGAAGACTTGGACGGTAGAACAACTCGCAAAAAGTGTCGGTATGTCTAGGTCAGCCTTTGCTACCAAATTTAAATTAGCGGTTGGCAAAACGCCTCTTGAACATCTAACCGAGTGGAGAATGTTTAAAGCGGCAACTATGATAAGTGATCACACCCCAATGAAAATCGAAGATATCGCGTTGGCAGTGGGATACGAGTCCGACAGAGCTTTTAGACAAAATTTCAGAAAAATTATGGGCTCATCACCTCGCGAATATAAACAACGTAACCTGAATAAAGACATGAATGAATCTAATGGATATCATTAAAGAGGTCAGATCCCTTTATGTCCACTTGATTCCCGCCTTCGCGGGAATGACGTATTCAAACAACTAACGCGTTGTGAACCTCACTCGCCCGCCACCCATTTGGTTGAGGTCGTGTAGTCGGCAGTCTCTGCCTTGGTAGGCGATTTGTGCGAGTAGTAATTCTGCGGTAGCTAAGGCGTCGGTTAGGGCGTCGTGTCCTTGGTATTCTGGTAATCCGTAGCGTTCTCGGCAGGCGCCAAGGCGAAAGCCGCCGTCTTGAATAGGTTGCTGGGATCGATTGGCTTTGGTGCGTTCAATGGCGAGCGTGTCTAACCAGTTGGCAGAGAATGTCGGTAATGCTTCGGTTTGCCAAGCTTGTTTTAAAAAGCCCAGTTCCATTGGCGCGTGGTGCATAACCAAGACGCGTTCGCGTAGTAGATGCCGCAAGTAACGCAGTACGCTTTCTTGTTTTTTGCCTTGCTGCTGAACATCCGAGTCGGTAATCATGTGAATGCCAACGCTGTCACCAATTTGTGCGCTATCCAACACAATATGCCGTGCTGTATCCAGTTCAATCACGCCTTTGTGAATGCACACCCAACCAAAGCTGACGATATGGTCTTGTTTTGGATCTAACCCTGAAGTTTCGATATCCAATACGAGATAATCCCATTCTGACCAGGCACGTTTAACGGATTGCCGCGACACGTGCCACGCACTGAGTTTTTGCATTAACGCAAACGACATCTAGCTGTACCCTCTTAAAAACCGCTGCTGCGCCACGTCTTGCACATCGCTGATAATGCTAAACGTCGTTTTCAGATGTTTGCGCTCTAACGAACTCAAGTCTTTCGGATCCAAGTAAGCGCTGGCTTTTCCGGTTGCTTGCCAGTGACGTCCTTGAGCTTCTAATCGCAAGCCATTGAGTTTGTCCCATGCGTCCATGAGGTTTCGAGCGGTATCGACACTAATGAGCTTTTCTCGAATGGCTTGCTCGATTCTATCCAAGGTACCAGCTCGATAGGTCTTGCATGACAAGCCATACAAGCGAGCTAAATCATTGATCAAGGCCAAACCTTGGTGCTTCAAATCCAATTGATTTTTGTGCTCACCAGATGATTCCAATACAAAATGACGGAAGAAGCCCAATGGTGGTTTGCTTGCTAAAGCAGTGCGCGTTAAAGTCGCCAAAAATACGCTGTTTTTGCTCACCTCTAACTGCATGGCTGTGATCAAATTGTTAACCGCATCACCTTGCCTAGTCCCCGTGTCATACACACAACGAATGTCGAAAAAAATGCTAGCGTGAAGCAAGGCACTGGGCGCACTGCTTTTTATCCAAGTGGAAAAGACTTGCTGCCAACCGACTGTCGTTCTGCGCCATTCAGGATTACTCGCCATAATATTGCCGGGGCAAAGACGAATACCACAAAGCCCCAAACCTTGGCAGATGAATTCAGATAGTTCAGCAAAATACTGGCTTTCTTCTGCCGTAGGTTCGCGTTCTAGCATCAAGCCGTTATCTTGGTCGCTGCCCAAAGATTGATCTCGCCTTGCTTGCGAACCAAACACTAAAAACTGAAATGCCATCGGGGCTGGGCCGAATTTATCCAGCGCCAGTTCAATGACACGGCGCGTCAGGTTATCACTCACGGTCGCTAGCACTTTGCCCACGTCGGCGGGTTTCATATCGGTCACAATCAGATTCATAATCAAGGTCGGCCATTGTTTGCAAACACGGGCTAAATCTTCGATGGATTGTTGACGATGAATCTGATTGATCAATAACAAAGGACTGAGTTCTTGATGTCGAAGTAAATCTGCGGCGGTTAACATGCCGACGGCTCTTTGCTCTTCATCAACGATGGGCAAATGGTGAATATTGCTTTCACTCATTAAGGTTTGCGCCTGCATCACCAATGCGTCGGGTCTCAGGCTAACAGGATCCCGAGTCATCACATCTTTTACCAAAGAATCAGCCGAGCCGCCCAAAGCCAAAATACGCGAACGTAAATCTCGATCCGTGACTATGCCAGACAGCTTTTCATCTTCCACCACCAGAATCGAACTGACTCGCGCTTCGGTCATGCGCATGGCAATAGTTTGGACACTTTCTTCTGGGGAAGCTTGGATCAATTGTCGCGTCATTATGTGTGCAACGGGTGTCGATAATTGCAATGCGGGAGAGGCTAATTCGTTACTTTGACTACGAGAAAGTTTGCGTAACCGATTGTGCCTCGTGTGTTCAAAGAAGAGTTCAAAAGCTTCGCTCTTTTCCAGCGTTTCCTTGAAACGAATTTTGTCGAAGCGATACACCAAGCTGTCTTCCATGGCGACCACTTGCAATCCATCTGGATTTTGCGCCATAAGGCTAGATATGCCAAAGCATTCACCGTCGGCAATTTGATCCACCAACCCACCTTTGGGAGTGCGGATTTCACAAGCACCACGACGAATCAAATGCACGGTCGCCGCTTCATTTTTTAAGGTCAAAGTCTGCCCCTGGCGAACGTACAGCATAGAGACGCCCATCAGTAATTGCCTGCGCTCAAGCAGATTTAAACTCGAAAAGGGAGGAATTGTTTCAATGAACTTATGAACTTCAGGAATATCTATCGCAGCCATTTTATTATTCTCTTTTTTTGCAGCCGAAGTTTTTTGCAGACGAAGTTTTTTTACAGACGAAGTTAGCTATCAAGAGTGTGCACTTTTATCTTACACAACAAAACGTTTCTTAGACCAATGTCTAGGACATAAACCTAGAACTTATATAAAGCCTATATCTATATTGAATGTCTAGGAAAGGTCTCCACCCGTCTTGAATAAGATTTCTTTGCATATCAATCATCTATCATTTCTCAATAAAATTTTGTCGACAAAGGCTTGACTAACCTAAAATGTTATCGGTAACATCACATCTTAGTTACCGGTAACATTCATCGTAACTAAAAGCACTATTCCTAAAAACTGCTACTAACAAAGCGGTTCTTTCAAAAAAAAATAATGGGAAGCAATACCATGAATAAGTTCACTACCACGTTATTGACTGCCGCTACGGCCGGTATTCTATCGACTTCAGCGATTGCAGCGGATTACAACTTTAAGTTCCAATCTTCTGACCCAGCTGGCGACAAAAACTTCCAAGTTCAAAAAGAATGGACTCAACGCGTCGAAACAATGACTGGTGGCCGAGTTCATATCGACTTGCTTCCTGTTGGCAGTATCTTCAAACACACAGAAACACTAGACGGTATTAAAATGGGCATCTTGGATGGCCAAATTACCGCGACTGAATTCTTCTCTGGAAAAGATCCGGCTTTTGGCTTGATTGGTAATACTGTAGGCGCTTGGTCAAACACTCAGCAACTTCTGCAATACGTTAACTACGGTGGTGGTTACGAACTAATGAATGAGCTTTACGCACCTTACGGCGTGAAATTCATTGGTGGTTCTACGACAGGCGTTGAATCTTTGGTTTCTCGCGTTCCACTAGACAGCGTTGCAGATTTAAAAGGTCTGAAGATCCGTGCACCTGAAGGTTTAGTACAACGCGTATTCGCAGCAGCGGGCGCAGCACCAGTAAACCTACCAGGTTCTGAAGTGTTCACAGGTCTAAGCAAAGGCGTTATCGATGCAGCTGACTACACTGTTTTCTCGACTAACCAGAAAGCAGGCATGAACGACATTGCGACACACCCAGTTCAACCTGGTTTCCATTCTTTGCCATTGATTGATATCTCAATGAACAAGAAAAAATGGGACAAATTGCCAGCTGACATTCAAGCAATCCTAACCGTTTCGGTTCGTGACTTCGCAGAAGACATGACCACGCAACTACGTATTGCTGACCAAGCGGCAGTAAAAGCTGCGAAGGCAGATCCAAACATCACTATTCATGACTGGTCTGAAGAGGAACGTAAAAAATTCCGTGCTATTGCTCGTACACAATGGAAAGAGTTCGCGAAAGGTTCTGCCAATGCGCAGAAAGTCTATGACTCTATTACAACGTACCTAGAAGCAAACGGCCTTCTATAAGCTTTTTGATGTCATGTGTTCGCTGAGTCGAAACACATGACATCAAAACAAACCCAATGCTTATAGTTGCTTTTAAACCTGCAAGATAGGCGCTATACACCTCAAGTTGTTATAGCGCTTATTTTTCATTGGATAATGATCATGAAAGACGAAATTCATCCACAGACACTGGACAGTTCTGAACAGCCGAGAAACGCCCTAGATCGTCTGATCTACTGGTTCGGTAATCTCATCAGTTTGCTGTTTATCTTTACCGTTGGCATTTCTTTTTACGAAGTTTTGATGCGTTACATATTCAACGCACCAACCATTTGGGTTCACGAAACCGCCTCATTTCTAGGTGGATGTTTGTTCGTTTATGGCGGCATTTATGCCTTGGCCATCAACAAACACGTTCGTGTGGTGCTGATCTACGACATTGTTTCAGACACAACTCGTCGCTGGTTGAATGTTTTTCATCACATTATGGGCCTTATGTTTACCAGTTTACTTAGCTGGGCTGCTTATCAGATGGTTCAGGACTCATGGTTCACACCCTTTGGTGATCTACGTTTAGAAACATCTGGATCCGCTTGGGATCCCGTTTTCCCTGCCTTAGTTAAAGGCATGATTTTCGCCACCTTATGTATCATGTTTGTGCAGTTTTTCTTGCACCTAATACAAGAATTAAATGGTTTAAGGAAACGCAAAGATGTTTGATTTATCCGCTATGGGCATAGGCTACGGCAGCCTACTCATGCTCGGTTCTATGATTTTATTACTGCTAACGGGCATGCAATTAGCCTTTGTTACCGCGTTAGTAGCGCTTATTTTTGCAATCGGTTGGTTTGGAGTTGGCGCTTTGCCGCTGATCACCAGCCGTTTGTACAGCTTCGTTGGCAGCTATGTGTTTCTTGCTGTACCGATGTTTGTTCTCATGGCCGCCTTATTAGATAGGTCCGGTATCGCCCGAGATCTGTTTGATGCGATGAAGGTCTTTGGTCGCAAACTACGTGGCGGTGTTGCTGTACAGACGTTATTGGTTGCTATCGTTTTAGCTTCTATGTCTGGCGTTATCGGTGGTGAAACCGTGCTACTTGGCATATTGGCTTTACCGCAAATGTTGCGTCTTGGCTATAACCGCAAACTGGCCATAGGTGTAACTTGTGCCGGCGGTGCGTTAGGCACCATGCTACCACCAAGTATCGTTTTGATTATCTACGGCTTAACGGCCAGCGTATCAATTGGCGACTTGTTTAAAGCGGCTTTCTTGCCTGCGTTTATTCTTGCCTTCGCTTACATGGCTTACGTGTTGATCATCTGTCGTCTTCACCCAGAATACGCGCCACTGCCTAGCGAAGAAGAGCTGGCAGCGGACAAAGACGTCAACTACTTAAAAGCTCTGTTGTTCCCATTGCTTACCGTAATGATGGTACTCGGCAGTATTTATACCGGTGTGGCTTCTGTTACTGAAGCATCTGCACTCGGTGTTGTCGGCATCATCATCAGTGCGGCGATTCGTGGCGAACTGAATTTCGCCATGTTAAAAGACAGCGCCAAAGCCACCATGAGCACATGTGGCATGATCATCTGGATCGGTATTGGTGCAACGGCTCTAGTGGGCGTTTACAACCTAATGGGTGGTATCGACTTCGTTGAAGAAACCATTCTTGCCCTAAGCGGCGGAAGTGTGATGGGCACCATCATGATCATGATGATCATCTTGCTTGTACTCGGTATGTTCTTGGATTGGGTCGGTGTTGCGCTATTAACCATGCCAATCTTCGTACCTATCATTACCGGGCTTGGTTTGGATCCTATCTGGTTTGGTGTGGTGTTCTGTTTGAACATGCAGGTGTCTTTCCTATCACCACCGTTTGGTCCTGCGGCGTTTTATCTTAAGTCTGTGGCACCAAAAGACATTAGTCTTGGCGAAATATTTAGCTCTCTAATGCCTTTCATTGGCTTACAGGTGTTTGTTCTCGGCTTGGTCATATTCTTCCCTGAGCTGGCCCTTTGGTGGAAATAACCCATTGAGACCATGCCGTTCAACACGGCTTTTTGAACGACACTGCTGCCTTGCTGACAACAGCAAGGCGATAAGGACTTAAGAAGATGACAAAGAAAATTGTAGTATTAGGCGTATCTGGGTCAGGTAAATCTTTAATAGGCAAAAGCATCGCGGACAAGCTTGGCTATCAATTTTTTGATGGTGACGACTTTCACTGTCAAGCCAATGTAGACAAGATGCGCCAAGGCACGCCGCTCACTGATGAAGACCGCAAGGATTGGTTGGCGACACTTAATAGCATATTGACGGACAACCCTACGGCAGTAATTGCCTGCTCTGGATTAAAACCAGAATATCGCGCCATGCTGCGTCATGGTCTAGATGATGTCACCATGATCTACCTAAAAGGTAATATCGATACCATTTGGCAGCGCCACCAAAAGCGCGACGGTCATTATTTTAATGGTCGAGAAATGCTAGAAAGTCAGTTTGCTACCTTGATTGAACCAACAGAAGACGAAGCGTTGGTAATCGACATTTCCCAAGATGCCGACGCTGTGTTAAATGAAGCGCTTACGCTTTTAGCGAATAAATAAATGCAAGCAAGAGGCACAACCATAAAGTTGTGCCTCTTTCATAAAAAATAAGTAAATACTCACTTTCAACATAAATCCTATTTTAATTAACACCTGCTCCGCTAACAGCTAATTTTTTGTTTCTAGCCATGAATGGCTTATGATAATGTTACTTGTAACAAAACATGGATACGTCACTGGTATGAAAAGTCCGAACATGAAAAACAAGCGCCCTACTCTTCAAGATGTTGCTGACTTAGTTGGCGTGACCAAAATGACCGTGAGTCGTTTTCTTAGAAATCCAGATCAAGTCTCTGCGCCGCTACAAACTAAGATTGCCGAAGCATTAGAAGACCTAGGTTACATACCAAACCGAGCACCCGATATTTTATCCAAATCAAAGAGCCATGCGATTGGCGTTTTGCTGCCCTCTTTGACCAACCAAGTATTCGCCGAAGTCATCCGCGGCATCGAGTCCGTAGTAGAACCCGCTGGTTATCAAACCATGCTAGCTCACTATGGTTACAGCAAAGAAGCCGAAGAAGCTCGCATTGCCACACTTTTGTCTTACAGTGTCGATGGGTTAATCATCTCAGAAAGCTATCACACAGAACGCGTAAGAAAGATGCTCGCCGTTGCTGGTATTCCCGTTATCGAAATCATGGATTCTGTCTCACCACCAATCGAACAAGCCATTGGCATAGACAACGAAGCAGCCGCTTATGCAATGACAGAGTTTATGATCAAAAAAGGCCGACAAAGGATTGTCTACTTTGCCGCGCGAATGGACCAACGAACACTCTTCAAAATCAAAGGTTACGAAACTGCTATGCTCGACAATGGCTTAACCCCTTTGTGCTTAAAAACCAATAGCGCGTCATCTTTCACGCTTGGCGCGACGTTCCTAAAAGACGCGTTACAGCAACAACCTGATACCGATGGCATCTTTTGCACCAACGATGACTTGGCAATCGGTGCTCTCTATGCCTGCCAAAAAGCGGGAATTAAAGTTCCACAAGACATCGGCATCGCCGGTTTTCATGGCCATGATATTTCTCGCGCCATGGTTCCCTTACTCACTACCGTGATCACACCTCGTGAAGAAATGGGACGACTCGCAGCAGAACATTTACTATCTCGCTTACAAGGGAATCCTGTTTCACAAAGAATCATTGATTTACCGTTCAAAATAGAAGCGGGAGAAAGTGTCTAAAAGTCCGCAACACAGCATAAAGAGCGCTATTTAAAGCAGCAATAACCGTTGAAAACACTTCAAATACCACTGAGAAGTGTTATCATTATCGCGTTTTCTTAACCTCTCAAAGGCTGTTTTATGAAGCGCTTGCTGTCGATTGCCCTCTCCACTCTCTTACTCAGTTCATCTCTTTCTGTTCAAGCTGTTTCTTCGACACAAGACAGCATTAAAAATAGTGTAGAAGACAGCAAAGGCACGTTTAGCATAGATTACGTTCCGAAACGCATCGTAGTTTTGGAGCTTTCCTTTGTAGATGCATTGGCGGCCGTTGGCGTCAGCCCTGTTGGTATTGCTGATGACAAAGATCCAGAACGTATTCTAAAAGAGATTCGCAAAGAAATTGGCGATTGGACTTCGGTTGGCACTCGCTCTCAACCCAGTCTTGAAACTATTTCTGCGCTAAAACCTGATCTCATCATTGCTGATATTTCTCGTCATGAAGGGGTTTATGCTGACCTACAAAAGATAGCACCGACATTAATCCTGCCTTCGCGCCGAGCTACCTATGAAGAGAACCTTCACGCCACAGCCATAATTGGCAAAGCCATTGGCAAAGACAAAGAAATGCAAGCGCGCTTAAAGAAGCATGCTCAAATAATGGCTAATTTTGCTAAACAATTACCTGAAGGCAAAGAAGTTCAATTTGGTGTTGCCCGTGATGACGCGCTGTTTCTGCATACCGCCGATTCCTATGCTGGCGGGGTCATTCGCGCCTTAGGTTTAAAGAATGCCAACACTGGCAGAAGTGACGATGCCTATCGTCAAACCAGTTTAGAACAGTTTCTTGCAGTGAATCCTGACTACTTTATTGTCGGCAATTACGTCACCCCAAGCATTGTCGACAAGTGGAAAAACGAACCGCTTTGGTCTGTCTTAAAAGCCGCTAAAAATCATCATATTTATTCGGTTAACCCTAATACTTGGTCTCGTTGCCGCGGCATTATTTCCGCTGAAACCATGGGGCAAGATCTTATTAAGGTCTTTAACGCGAACAAATGATCTCAATACGTCTGCCTTTTGTCGGCCAATGTCTAATATTGCTGCTGCTTTTATTGGTATGTTCATGGACCAGCTTATTTAGTTGGTCCGTGATCACGATTACACCAATGGATGCTCTACACGCTTTATATAATATGGATGAGGAAAGTATTGCTCAGCATATTGTTCATGATTTAAGACTACCTAGAATCCTTATCGGGATTATGGTGGGTGCTAATCTCGCGGCTGCGGGCGTCATCATGCAAGGACTGACGCAAAATCCTCTCGCCTCGCCTTCGGTTTTAGGCATCAATGCGGGCGCTGCGCTTGGCATGGCGACTGTTTCCACTATTGCACCTTGGTTTGGTCTACTTGGTTCTTCGGTCGCAGCCATCATTGGCGGCGGCATTGCGTGGGCTTTCGTTATGTTGCTTGGTAGTGCATGGCGCGGTGGCAATGAGCACGGCCGATTGGTGTTGGCTGGCGTCGCTATTTCTGCTCTGTGCGCGGCCTTAACCAAAGCCGTCATTATCATCGCGGAAGATCAAGCCGCAGGCGTACTTACTTGGCTAGCTGGCAGTTTGACTGATGCTAGATGGCAAACCTTTGATTCCTTCTGGCCAGTTTGTGTGATTGGTTTATTGGGCGCTATGCTGATTGCCCCAACGCTCAATCTATTGCAACTTGGTGACGACAATGCGCGAAACCTTGGTGTCTCGCTCATGTGGGTAAAATTAGGCGGCAGCTTTTTAGTTTTACTGTTGGTTGGAAGCGCCATCAGTAGTGTGGGTGCGATTGGCTTTGTCGGGCTACTCGTTCCTCATATGGCAAGAATGCTAGCAGGACAAGATCATCGTAAGTTCTTACCCATTGCTATGATGCTGGGCGCTTGCTTAGTCGTCCTATCCGATACCGTCAGTCGAGCTATTATTTATCCGGCAGAAACGCCCGCTGGCGCTATTTTAGCCTTGATCGGCGCGCCGTTTTTCATCTATCTCGTCCGCAAGAGAACCTTATAATGGCCAAGCGCTCGCTGCCTATTTTATTACTTGCCTTGTTAGGATTGTTGATCGCTAATCTGATGTTTGGCGCCGTTTCCATCCCCTTTAAAAGTATTCTTGAAGGGTTTCAGGTCGGCAATGCCAACTACTTCACCGTTCATGAATACCGTTTTCCTCGTACCATTCTCGCCATGTTAGTTGGCGCTATGATGGCACTTGCTGGTGCCTTAGTGCAGGGTGTGATTCGCAATCCATTAGCGTCACCCGATGTGCTTGGCGTCAGTCATGGCGCTGGATTGGCGGCTGTGTTTTATATGACATTTTTCCCTGATGCCGATATTCGCTGGTTACCAGCTGTTGCGCTAATCGGGAGTTTGATCGCTGCGTTAATGTTGTGGTGGCTGTGTGGTCAACATAGCAGCACCATTAAACTGGCGATTACCGGCGTGGCATTGGCGGCGTTATACGCCAGCTGTATAGACTTTCTGATGCTGGTTAAACCGCTGGAAATAAACAACGCTCTGTTGTGGTTAACGGGTAGTTTATGGGGGCGCGGTTGGAATCAGCTTTCTATGTTATTGCCTTGGTTGCTGCTCATTCCTTTTGCGCTTTGGCTGGCCAAACCTCTGAACCTAATCCACCTCGGCGACGACAGTGCCATTAGTCTTGGTATCAAGGCCAACAAACTGCGTTTAACGTCTTTAGCGATTGCCGTTGGACTGACAGCTTCTTGTGTCGCGATTTGTGGTCCTATCGGATTTTTAGGCTTAGTGGCTCCGCATTTAACGCGTAAATTGGTCGGTGGACGCCATCAAATACTTTTACCTTCCACCATGCTAGTTGGCGCGATTTTGTTGCTGCTTGCCGATCTTGTGGCTCGTACCATTGATCCACCTATTGAATTACCCGCCGGTATTATGACTGCCATTATTGGTGCGCCGTATTTTCTTTGGCTACTCCTTAGGACGAAATGATTTATGTCTCTTAGCACTCATAATTTATCTGTTGGCTACCACGATAAAGCCATTGTAAAACAGGTCGACCTAACCATTCCTGAAGGAAAAATCATCGCGTTACTCGGCCCAAACGGCTGCGGCAAATCCACTTTGTTAAAAGCCATGGCGCGTATTCTTTCTCCGATGGAAGGCCAAGTTCACTGGCAAGGTAAAAACCTTCACGGCATTGCGTCCAAAAAACTGGCTCAACAGCTAGCCTTGTTGCCGCAAACTCAGCCTATTCCGGAAGGAATTAAAGTCAAAGATTTGGTCGCCTATGGACGCAGCCCATATACTGGATTTTGGGGACGGATTAACAAAGATGATCAAGTAATAATAGATAAGATGATGGAAGAGACGGGCATTACCGAGCTTGCGGATCAATTGGTCAGCGAACTCTCCGGCGGCCAACGCCAACGTGTTTGGCTCGCCATGACCTTAGCGCAAGATACGCCTTATTTACTGCTCGATGAGCCAACCACTTATATGGATTTAAGCCATCAAGTAGAGTTGATGCACCTATTGCGTAAGTTAAACTTGCAAGGCAAAACCATCATCACGGTGCTACATGACATCAACCAAGCCGCTCGATATTGTGACCATCTCATCGTGATGAAACAAGGGGAAATCATCACCCAAGGCTCGCCAGAATCAGTACTCACGCAGAAGCTACTTAAAAAGGTTTTTTCATTGGATGCGCAAATTCATCAAGACCCAATCGCCAAAACACCAATGTGTGTGGTGGAGTAATTAATCCTGGCAATAACCTTGCTGATTGACAAAAAAGTAGCCAACAAGTTTAATGAGACTAATTATCGTTTACACTTATTGCTTATTTCAATCATAGGAGCGATTCCATGCCGCACAATGCGGATCCAAGAGTGCAGCAAAGTGCTATGCACGCGCTATATTCAGATAACCATCATTGGCTGTATACATGGATACGTAAGCGCTTAGATAACCACTTTGACGCGGCAGATTTAACTCAAGATACCTTTCTGAGAATTCACGCTCGTCAAGACGTCGATACTATAACTCAGCCACGCGCCTACTTAATGACCGTGGCAAAAGGAATTGTCAGTCATTTTTATCGTCGTAAATCGTTGGAAGATACGTACTTAGAATACATCGCATTATTTCCAGATCCAGTAACCTCTTCCCAAGAACAGCAGCAAATTATTTTACAAACATTAGAACAAATTGATGCGCTCCTTAATGAGTTACCACGTCACGTCAAAACCGTTTTTTTAATGTCGCAAATCGAAGGCAAGAAATATCAAACTATTGCTAACGAGCTGGGGATGTCACTTATCAGTGTAAAACGCCATATGAAACAAGCCTATGTGCAGTGTTTGACTCTTATGGAGGAGGATTTTTTTGAATAAGGCAAACACATTAATAGCAAAACAGAGTCTTGAAGAAGCCGCAGACTGGCTTATACGCTCACAAGAAGCACCGCTGACCAACGAAGAAAAGGCACAATTTAAACTATGGCAAGAAGCCAACTCAGATAACAGCAAAGCATGGTTGCGAGTACAACGACTCATGGGAGATGTTGAGACCTTACCCAAAGGTGTCGCGGCAGCAGTGCTCAATCGTCCTGACGACGAAAGTCGTCGTTTCGCTATTGGGAAATTGGCGCTGTTACTGGCGGCTGGACCTGCTTTATGGGGCGGCTACAAAGCGATTGAAGTTCAGCAATGGACAGCCGATTACCGGACAGCAAAAGGTGAGTTTCAAGAAATAACCTTGCCTGATGGATCCTTGGTGAAACTAAATACTGCGACCGCATTTGATATGACATTCAACTCTCGCTCTCGCCTACTGTCACTGCGAGAAGGTGAAATCGAAATACGCACAGCGCAAGTAGATCCGCAACAATTCGGCGCATTTCTCATTCAAACACAGGAAGGCACAATAACACCTTTGGGCAACAGATTAACCGTGCGTCAATGCGATGGTTTTACTCAGCTTGCTGCACTAAACGGACAAGTACAAGTCGCTCCAAAGCTCGCTCAAAATAACGAAACGATGACGATAAAGACTGGCCATCAAGCCCAAATATCTAACTTTAAGTTGCTGTCTAGCCAATTGATATCTCCCACAACAACCGCTTGGTTAAATCAAATGATAGCCGCCCATGATATGCCCCTAAAGCAATTTGCTGAGGAAGTTTCCCGTTATCGAAAGGGCTATTTACGCATCTCGCCTGACATCGAAAATCTTATGGTGTCAGGTGCATTTCCAACATCCAACACTGACACCATTATTAATATGCTGACTCACACTTACCCTATTAAAGCCAAGCATCATTTAGGCGGCTATTGGGTCACTCTTGAGCCAGCTTAATACGACATTAGCAAGCTAATAAATTAAACCACAAAAATTAATGACAATTATTTTCATTTCGATTGATACCTTTTTTCTTTTCAAGTGGCTTATTAAATAGAAAACAAATAATCCAACGATTTTAAAAAAGGAGGTAGCAGTGGCTGCCCAAAGAGAACATTTTTTGAAAACCCATTTTCTGAAGTCGCCTTTCTTGAAAACACCTTTCTTGAAAACACCGTTCTTGAAAACAAAGCTACACAGTGCGATAAGTGCCGCTATTATTGGCACAAGCTTGATCATGAGTGCTGGTGTCAGCTCATTTACCATGGCGGAAAATGCTCCGCAGGAAGAAACTCGTCAACAAATTATGATTCCAGCTGGAGAGCTTGGCAAAACGCTCACCGATATTGCGGTACGTCATCATATCGCACTCTCTTTTGATCCGGCTCTAACTCAAGGGCTCAAAAATGAGGCTGTTTCAGGTAACTTCTCTCCTCTTGAATTAATCGATGTCTTGCTGCAAAACACTAATCTCATCATGACACCAAACCAAGACGGCACATACAGCCTGATGGATCAAAGCGATTACACCATGTCCGGCTTGGCGGTTTCAGCCTCACAAATTAACGACAGCGTACTAAGCGAATACAAGGGCGGACAAATTGAATCCGGTGGTCGATTAGGTGTATTTGGCGAACAAGACAGCTCCAATGTGCCTTTCAGTTTAGTGTCCTATACCAACAAAGCCATCGAAGACCAACAGTTAGAAAGCATTGCTGAAGTCCTAGACAACGACGCTTCTGTTCAATCCGGGCATGGATATGGAAACTACTCAGAAAAATTCATGATTCGTGGCTTTGAGCTCGACAGCGACGCTATTTCCTACGGCGGACTCTATGGCATCCTACCTCGCCAAGTCGTTTCTACTAACGCTGTAGAAAGCGTGCAACTATTAAAAGGCTCAAGTGCTTTTTTAAACGGTGTCACTCCTGGTGGATCTGGTATTGGTGGCGCGATTAATCTAGAACCCAAACGAGCTGATGATGACCTTACTGCCTTAACACTAGATACAACAGCAGAAGGCCAATTCGGTATTAGCACGGATGTAGCGCGGCGTTTCGGCAGTAACAATCAATGGGGAGTTCGCGTCAACGCATTACACCGCGATGGTGACAGCGCCATCGACAACGAAACCCGTGAAGAAACATCCATCAGTGTTGGCGTAGATTACCAATCAAAAAAACTTAATGTTTCTACCGATGTTGGTTACCAAAAACAAACTATCGATAGCGGACGCTCAATTGTTCATGTAAACAGCAGTTTAACAGAGGTTCCAACCGTCCCTGACGCTGAAACCAACTATGCACCATCATGGGCAAACTCTGAACTAGAAACACTATATGGCATGGTCTCAGCAAATTATAAATTAAACCAAGACTGGACATTAAACGGCGCACTCGGCGCTAATAAGAACAAAGAGTTCGGTGATTATTCTTCTCCCACCGTTAATAGTCTAAATGGTGACGCCACTGGCAGACGACTGTCCGTACCTTATGAATCTAATACTTTCTCCTCCTCTGTCAGCCTATTAGGAGATCTAACAACAGGCAGGGTGACCCACCAATTGAACCTTGCTTATTCAGGTTTTGTTAATAAGACCTATACCGCTTATACCATGTCTAATCCAACTTATGACACGAACATTTATAATCCGGTTGATATCGCTTATCCAGATACTGTTTTTGCTGATGGCAATATGGGCAACCCAAATATTCGCTCTAAAACCGATACCAAAGGGCTTTCGTTTGCAGATACTTTAGGCTTTATGGATGATCGTATTTTGCTTACAGCTGGTGTGCGATACCAAGAAATTAACGTCAACAACTACAATTACGATGGCTCTGTCGACACGACTTACGATGACTCAGCCACATCGCCGATTTACGGCATTGTTTACAAACCGACTGACACCGTATCCTTGTACGCTAATCACATAGAAGCCTTACAAAAAGGTGAAAATGTCTCAACCAGCAGTAGCAATAACTATTCAAACGCAGGCGCAAGCTTAAAACCTTATACCTCTGAGCAAAATGAGGTGGGAATTAAATTCGAAGATGGAACATTGGGTGCTGGTGCTGCTCTTTTCGAAATAACCAAACCCGAAGCCTACGGTGAAGCCGGCAAAGCTTATGGTTACTACGGAGAACAACGTAACCGAGGCCTTGAGCTAAGTTTATACGGTGAACCACTAACAGGTCTGCGTATTAATACCTCGGCGACATGGTTAGACCCTAAACTAAAAGACACTCAAAACGGCACTAATGATGGCAACGACGCGGTTGGTGTTGCTAAGTATCGAATAGTGCTGGGAGGCGAATATGACATTCGCTCGTTACAAGGTCTAACGCTAGGCGGAAAAGTCATTCGCAGCGGTCCACAATACTTGAATGCGAACAATACACTTGAATTGGATCCTTGGACACGATTCGACGTAAACGCACGTTATGTCTCTAAAATTGCTCAACAAGATATTACTTGGCGTTTAAACATCACCAACTTGATGAATGAAGGTTACTGGGCATCGGCAGCTGGCGGTTACCTAACACAAGGTAACCCACGCGAAATCAAGTTATCTGTCTCCACCGAGTTCTAAATCACGCTAGTAATCTCGTGATGTTAATCGCCGATAAAATTCATTCCATTGGCGATTAACATCACTCTTCACAAGAAAAAGTCGTAAAACTCGCATTATTTTTTGAAATGACTAGACGAAAATTCCTCGCATTGAATGTCCAAAAACTCAGTTTTTTATGAGGTAACATATTCTCACTAGAGAAGTTCACCTCCTTTAAAAGCCGAGCAGAATAATGACCCTATCCTTTACAGATACAGCAACACCAATTGATTTTGACAAGGTAACTCACACGTTAAAAGAAGCCGGAATTCCCTCTTTGGCACGAGCCTCTATCCGTGAGCTTGTTGCGCTGGTTAATCGTATTGAATCCGCAACAGGTGAGCAATTCATCCGCATGGAAATGGGGGTTCCTGGCCTGCCTGCACCCAGTGTCGGCATAGAAGCAGAGATCGCAGCGCTGCATCAAGGCGTAGCTTCTAAATACCCAATGCTAGAAGGTATTCCTCAGCTGAAACAGGAAATCAGCCGTTTCTGTTCTTTGTTTATGAATATCAACGTCAGCCCAACAGGTTGCTTTCCAACAGTCGGTTCAGCTCAAGGAGCCTCGGCGGCTTTTTTAGTCGGCAACCGCACGAAAGAGCAAGGCGCTACATTATTTATTGACCCAGGCTTTCCAAATCAAAAACGTCAGCTCGATATGATAGGTCAATCTTGGGGCAGCTTTGATGTGTACAATCATCGTGGCGTAGCACTGAAACCAGAGCTCGAAAAACATCTGTCCTCAGGAAAATACGCCACTTTACTGTATTCAAATCCAAATAATCCTGCCTGGATTTGTTTCAACGAAGAAGAGTTACAGATCATTGCCGATGTAGCTAGACGCTACGATGTCATTGTCATTGAAGACCTAGCCTATTTTGGTATGGATTACCGCGAAGACTATGCAACACCCGGCCAAGCTCCTTATCAGCCTAGTGTTGCGCATTATACCGATCGATACATTTTATTGATTTCAAGCTCTAAAGTGTTTAGCTATGCAGGTCAACGAGTGGCAAGTTTGGTCATTTCAGATGCGCTTTACCAACAAGAGTTTGCAACCTTAAAAACTAATTTTGGGCAAACACAGTTCGGCAAAGCCATCACCTTCGGTGCTATGGGAGGATTATCCGCTGGCGTTACGCATTCGGCACAATATGGTTTAGCCGCCATGTTGAAAGCCGCCAATGATGGGGAATTGCCTTTTTTAAACCTAACTAAGGTTTATGAGAAACGCGCAGCCATCATGAAAAAGCTATTCGTCGACCATGGTTTTGAAATAGTGTATGCCGAAGATAACGGCAAGGCCCTGAGCGATGGTTTCTATTTTACTTTCTCTTATCCAGGAATGGATAGTGATAGCTTACTGGAAGCTCTGCTCTACCATGGAATTAGCGCCATATCCCTGCTAAATACAGGTTCCGAAAGAGTAGAAGGCGCACGCGCTTGTGTTTCTCAGGTAAAAGATGAACAACTAGCGGATCTTGAAACACGATTAAATGCCTTTCAAGCGCGTTTTAATCCTGCTTAACGCGTTACTCCCATTGCTCGCGATTTTTTCGATTGAAACGGAATTAATCAACTTAAATCCCCTTCAATCGACACTATCGCGTTCTTTTTTACAACAACGCCTTTAATTATCTGCTTAATTCAAGAAAGCAGAGCAAACGCTTCATCTTGGCTTATTACGGTAGCGTATTCGCCATGTAGGTTGGCAAGTGACATAGCATGTACTTCATCGGCACTGCGCGATTGACCAAAAAAATCGTCTTTTTCAAAAGCAAAACAAGCACTGCTAACCACATAGGTCTTAAAGCCTAAATTACCAGCACTTCTCACAGTTGATTCCACAGAATTATTCGTGCTGACGCCAACGACGACCAAGGCTTGCGCATCTTGTTCCCGTAGCCAAACATTCAAATCAGAATAGGTAAAAGCGTCTGGAACCGATTTTTCAATGACTTTTTCATCGGCTAATGGCTGAAAGGCGTCTTGAAACAACACACCCTCTTGCTCTGGCCAAAACAAAGATTCGGGCTCTGTCGACAAATGACGTACATGAACAATCGGTGCATGACTGGCTCGCCAATGCGCTAATAACTCAGCAATTTCTTGCTCAGCATTTGGATTATTACGTTCACCAGCTTGTGGCCAAGACATGCCTTGCTGCATATCAATGATCACCAAAACAATCGATTTAGACATTACCCTTCCCTTTGATTTTAGTATTTGTATTTAGATGTCTTTCTTTTGCTGCTCACTGTTTTTTTCATCTTCTCGACTTTCAAGCGCTAACAATCGCTTTTGCTGATTGCGCAATTTAAAAAAGAAAACCACTAACGCCATGCATAACAGAAAGGTTAGGTTGCCAAGAAAATTCACGCGATATTCTAATGATTTAACGTGGGCCATTTTTGTAGCAAGCGATTGGTAATCACCTAAAGACGCAGTGGACAATTGCAAAATAGCCACGCTTCGCTCTAACTCAAAGACAGTTTGAGTTAGCTTCTGCTGGTCTTCAGAAACATTATTGGCGGCCATAGAAACCGATACAAAGCTTCCAAGAAGCAAACACAACAACAATCGATATAACATAACATTCCCTCTGTATAACACGCACAAAAGCATGAATTATAAATTAGTCACTTGGTATACGTACTCTATCTGCTTCTTCGACTTAATGCTGCCTTCATCCTATAAATAAAAATATCTATTTACGACAAAGTACATTACTCAAAGCAAATAACAAAACAAACAAAAATCCCTGAACTACACTTTTATTTTGCATCGACATAATAAGAACACAACTCAAACATAAGGATGTAACTCCATGCGCACAAATCTAACGACCGCTAACCGACTTTGGCTTTTTGCTATTATTGCTATCCTTGGAGCTGCCTCGATAGGAATAAACGGAGTATTAACTATTTCCTCTAGTGGTAAAACCACCCACAACAACCTTGAGACTATTCAGCTTAAAAGCAATAACTTGCTTGCGATTGAAAATGCAAAAATGAACTTACTTTTGCAAGTAAAAGCCTTTAAAGATGCCTTAATAAGAGGAAACGACCCGCAAAACTATACGAAATATAACGCAGAATTCAAACAACATCGTGAAGCAGTTCATGAAGATCTGGTTGAGGCCAAAGCATTAATGAAGGAACTTAATATAGGATCAGAAAAGATCGATGAACTGGCATTACTTCACAATCAACTGAGTGATAGATATCAATCGGCATTAGATAAATTCGATACAAAAGATAGTAATTCTGGTCAAAAAATAGACTTAATGGTGAAAGGAATTGATCGCCCAGCTTTAGCAGCCATGGATACACTTGTAGAAACATCCGAAAAAGAATACGGCACCTTAATTACAGAGCAAATAGGCTTTCTTGATGAGACAAGCCAAAGCGCGTTAAGCCAATCACTAGTCATTTGCTTTACCATCGTTTTACTGATTATTGTAATGGCACTTTGGATTAATCGTAATGTAATGAGCCAGCTTGGTGGCGATCCGGCCTATGCTGCAGGCATTGTTAAAAGTATTTCAGAAGGTAACCTGACCACTGCAATCACTCTAAAATCAGACGATAAAACTAGCTTGCTCGCTCAAATGCACACCATGCAAATAGCCCTCAGGGGCGTCATAGAACAAATCCGAGATGCTAGTCACTCCCTTGTCAGTTCATCTCAACAATTAGCGGCCTCATCCCATCAAGTTGCGGTTAGCAGCACTCTACAAAGTGATACTTCAGCTACTATTGCCGCGTCAGTAGAAGAGCTCACTTACGGTATCAGCCAAGTCTCAGGCAGCGCAGATGAAGCTCATCAGTTATCGAGTAATGCTCGTGATGCTTCATCAAGTGGTGCTATACAGATGCAAAAAAACATCACCGACATCAAAAACATTGCTCAATCCATTCAAGAAGCCACTCAGTCCATGCATAAACTGGGATCTCAATCGGAAAAAATCTACAGTGTCATCGGCGTCATCCAAGAAATAGCAGATCAAACCAATTTACTAGCATTAAATGCTGCCATAGAAGCAGCAAGAGCTGGAGAAACAGGACGAGGTTTCGCAGTCGTTGCAGATGAGGTGCGAACACTTGCTGAAAAAACCGGCAAATCCACCGCAGAGATTTCTGACACTATCAACATGATCCAAAGAGATACCAAAATTGCGATTGGCGTTATGGAAAGTAGCGCAAGCCAAATGCAACCCGTCATAGACGGTGTCGATGCAACTGGCATTGCCATGCGTGAAATAGAAAATGGCACGAGACAAGTTCTAGACTCGCTAGACCAAATAACAATGATACTAGCAGAACAGAGCAAAGCGAGTAACGAAGTGGCACAAAGTGTCGAGGAAAGTGCTCAGCTTAATAAATCAAATAGTGAAGCGGTCAATGAGGTTTCTACTGCGGCCCATCACCTTAAGGATATTGCGCAAAGCCTAATAATCAGCGTACAGAGATTCTCGATTTAACATGCAATCAGCCAAACATTCTAACCAAGCTCTTTTAGTTGAATGTTTGGCTTCATCTATCTCTAAGTTCCTTAACCTAAGGACTTTAATCTAAGTCTTCTAGTTATTTTTTTGGCTATTTCTATCGCAACCTATATCACACTTTAAAAATCGAAATGCTACGGTTTAACGATTCGGCCTGATCTGCAATAGCCTGGCTCGCCTTAGAGTTCAACGCCACAGATTCTGACGTGTCTTCGGTGATTTCACGTATTGTGTCGACGTTCTTACTAATTTCGTTTGCAGCGATAGTCTGCTGTTCAATCGCGGTTGATACAGAACCCGCCATATCTGAAATTTCTTCTACATCAAGAATAATCTGCTCAAGTACGGTTCCGGTCGTCGCCGCTTCATCGCGACTTAACGCACCATCCTGACGGCAATTTTCCATCAGAGCTACAATACCTTTGGTGCGTTCTTGCAAGGTAACAATAATGTCAGAAATCTCTTCCGTCGCGGAATGAGTTCGACTTGCCAAGGCACGTACTTCATCGGCAACAACAGCAAAGCCTCGGCCTTGCTCACCTGCTCTTGCGGCTTCAATAGCGGCATTAAGCGCTAGCAAGTTAGTCTGTTCGGCAATACCTTGGATAACGTTCAAAACAGTTCCAATGCTTTCGCTTTCTTTTGCTAATGCACTGACGGTTTCGACAGAGCCTTCAAGTCTGTCTGAAAGCTGACGAATACGATCAATCGCAGAGTTCACTTTAGACTGCCCTTGTCGTGCATTTTCTTGCGTTGAATGAGCCTTCGCCGCAGCCATTTCCATGCTACGGGAAATATCTTCCACTGTGCCCACCATTTCGGTGACCGATACAGCAACCATATCTGTCTCTGCTCGCTGTTTCTGTGCATCGTCTGAGGTTCTTGCTGCGTTCTGTGACAACTGCATTGTGGTGGTATTCATCTCTTGTACAGTAAGATTTGCATTCGCAATGACACGACTAAAATCCGTCAACATGTCGTTAATACTGGAAGCAACAAAACCAATCTCATCTTTCGCCGGCAAATCGACGCGTAAACCTATATTGTGAGTCGTTTGAATGTCTCGCATCGTCGCTTGGATAGTATTCAATGCCGAATTGATCGTACGATTAATAATCCACGCCACAAATACTCCAACAACAATGATGACGCCACAAAGAATAGTTGTCATCATCATGGCGAAAGATGTTTTAGCTTGAATAACCGACGTTAGCTGAGCTTCTAATGAATCGAGCGCAGTTTCGGTTTTATGAATAGACTCACGCATGGCCAGTAGTTTTCCTTCCTTACTGCTCAAACCTAAGGCTTTTTTTCCATCCGCATATTGGTTAAAACCTTTTCTATATTGGTCAGAAAGAGACACTAATAACTGAACCTTACCCGCTGGCAATGAAGCATTGCGTAAGTTGCTTTCTAACTGGTCTAAGGTTTTATTAAAAGAGGCAATATATTTAGGGTTACTGCGCAGCATAAAGTCTTTTTCATGTCGACGAAGCTGCAACATAGTCACAAGTAACGCATCTTGGTTCAGGGCTGATAACTCGCTTTCAATATTATGTACCGCTCCACGAAGCTCCCCCTGTAATCCTGTCTCTGGTGTTAGGCCCAATACTTTAGATGCCGTTACAACAGAGGTAAAATCTGTCTGATATTCTTTAAAATCGTCGGTGAGCTCCAGCAAAGTATCAGTATCGATGGCAAAGTCACTCATCACGTTTTCAAGTAATGTTTGATCCGCAAAAAGAGAAGTCATTGTCTCGTTGAATTTTGTTTCATAAGAAAGGTCGAGACGAGCAAGAAAATCTTTCTCATTACGGCGCAAGGTAAGCATATTAACTTGTTGGTGTACTACAAGATTCTTGGCATAGTTCAGCTTTTCTAGATTGCTCTGCGTACTATAAAAAAGCCCTAACATGGCAACGAGCGCCACAACCAATAATACGGTATTTAAAATTAATTTATGTTTAATGAGCACAATTGGCTCCTGTCATTCAAAAAAAAACGATCCCTTACTTACACTAAAATAATTCCATCTATCTATATGATAATTCATAAAAAACAGAAGATCCTCGATTCGCACAATTCCATAATAAACGTCACAGGAAATAACAAAGCTAACTAAGGTTTGTTACAGAAAAACATCGCGCATCAAAACCGAGCAAAGGATGCTTTTAGAAAATCCAGCAATAAGCGTAACTTTTTAGACTCCGCTGTTCCTGGCGGAAAGACGGCGTAAACATCAATTCCTGTGCATTTATAATCCGGCAAAATTCTTTCTAGACTGCCATTGGCGATACGCGGTAGCGCGTCGTACATAGGAATTCGTCCTATACCATTACCGCCTTCTAAAAAGATCGTCCTCGCTGCTGCGTTGTTGGTACTAACACCACCATGAACAGACAAACTAAACGACTTATCGCCTTGGCTAAGATGTACCGTATTTGCTGCGGGCGTATACACCACCCAATCATGGTCATAAAGTTCTTCGGGCTTAGTCGGCCTGCCGCGACGACGAAAATATTCTGGCGAACCGCACAAGCACGTCTCAAAGGTCTTTAACTTACTGGCTTGCAACCCAGAGTCTAATAAGGGAGCACCACGAATCGCGAGATCAACACCGTCTTTGATGATATTGACCACTTCATCACTTAGGGAAACATTCAGTTCGATTAAAGGATAGAGTCGTCGAAATTCATTCAGCGCCGGCACAATCACCTGCAAGCCCAAATTCACCGGACAAGAGATCTTCAATTTTCCTTCTGGCTCTTGCTTGGCTTTTTCTATCTGTAGGTTCGCTTCATGAGCTTGAAAAGCAATGGCTCGGCAACGCTGATAATAAGCTTCGCCTGTTTCGGTCAATGACAAAGATCGAGTAGTACGATTCAGTAGTTTTACCCCAAGCTGCTCTTCTAATTTTTTCAGGTGATAACTCACCACGCCTCGGGAAATCCCCATGAACTTAGCGGCGGCCGTCAAACTGCCTTGCTCCACCACTTGGGCAAACACCACCATACTTTTTAACTGCTCAAAGGAGACTTCCATAGTGACGACTCTTTTTTTAAGATGAATAGTAATAGATTTTTATTGTATCAATTATTTGACTAATGAAGTCAAAATTCACCCCATTATGCTCATTCGATTAATTAGATAGACTAATCACAAGTTAATAAAACAACTCATTCAAACATTTAGGATTCACTTATGAACAGTCTTATGAGCAGCAAAAAAATTCTAGTCGTTCTAACATCACATTCAGATTTGGGCGACACAGGTCACAAAACAGGTTTTTGGGTAGAAGAATTCGCCGCACCTTATTACGCGTTTCTTGATGCTGGCGCAGAAGTAACTGTCGTTACACCAAAAGGTGGCCAAGCACCAATCGATCCAAACAGCACAGCGCCAGATGCGCAAACCGAAGCAACTGAACGCTTCTACAAAGATCAGGCCGCACAAGATGTTATTACTAACACGCAAAAGCTTAGCGATGTGAAACAAGATGACTTCGATGCCATCTTCTATCCAGGCGGCCACGGTCCACTTTGGGATCTAACTGAAAACGAAGAATCCATTGCCTTGATCGAAAGCTTCATCGCAGCGAATAAGCCAATCTCTTCTGTTTGCCACGCACCAAGCGCTTTCTTGAACATTAAAGATGCTGACGGAGAGTTCTTCATCAAGGGTAAAACCGTGACAGGTTTCACTAACAGCGAAGAAGCAGCCGTGCAATTAACAGAAGTTGTGCCTTTCTTGTTAGAAGATGAAATGAAAAAACGCGGTGCAGATTACAAAAACACGGCGGACTGGACACCATTTGCAGTTCAAGACGGTTTGATGATCACAGGTCAAAACCCTGCAAGCTCTGAATTAGTGGCTGAAAAACTATTGGCTCAATTGGCTAAATAAGCGCCAATCACCATAAGCACAAAAAACCCGCCTCAAGGAAACTTGAGGCGGGGTTTCTATTTTGCATCACTAAAAAGTGACTAAATATTATTAACAAGATGTTATATGGCGTAATCGAAAACGATAATGTCTTCTAAAATCGGCCCTAGTTGTGCTTTTAATACTTCGTGTTCTGGGTGAGGAATGTAGGCATCACGCGCGGCTTCGTCCACAAAGGTCATAAACACACAATGTGTGTACTCTTTATTACGCCCTTCTGGACTGTTATTTAGTCCCCATTCAACCGACTCAATCCCATCGATTTTGCTTTTAATCGCATCGAAATTAGCCAAAGACGTTGCAATATCCGCTTCGCTGGCTTGTTCTTTATACTGAATAAACAACACATGACGAATCATAAAGACTCCTGTTTAAATAAAATGATTTAGCAAAATCATACTCTGCTCTTCCCACTAAAAACATGCGGATGGTAAACATTCCTTAAAAGGTCAATTTTGTTCAATACGCAAGGTTCCTAAAAAACGATAGTGAGTGCCTGTTGATTATTTTTCTAGGAATACCTGATGACTCTCTCGTTAATCATTTCTATGTCTTTGTTTGCCTTGGTTGCATCGCTGTCTCCCGGACCGGTGAACCTTGTATCGCTAAGTGGCAGCGCTCGTTATGGAATCAAAACGGGGCTTATTTTTGTAACGGGAGCGACGCTTGGTTTTATTGTGCTGTTTTTGCTGATTGGCTTTGGGCTACATTATTTAATTGATCAATTAAGCTGGATCACCAAAGTGCTGCAATGGTTAGGCATCGCTTTTCTACTGTACTTGAGTTATCAGATATTCACCGACAATGGCGAGCTAAATTCGGACAAAAACAACAATGCGCCAACCTTTATGACGGGTGCAATTATGCAATGGCTCAATCCAAAAGCTTGGCTGGCATCGTTGTCTGGAATTGCGGCCTATACTCCCAATGCGGAAGCGACAGAGGTGTTAATTTTTGCGAGCTTATATTTGCCAATTTGTTGGTTGTCTTTAGGTATTTGGGTGTGGATAGGAAAAATACTCGGGCAATATTTTCAAAGCCCCGCCAAGATGCGCTTGATGAATAAAACCTTGGCGACATTATTGGCAGGCAGTTGTGTGCTAATCCTTGTCTGATATACAAAAAACCACCTGAGCGAATCAGTTATAGCTTTCCAGCCTTCATGATGAGCGATTTCAGATATAGACACGTTGAAAAAAAAGTTAAGAAAATAACACTTAAAAAAAGAGAGACGAATATTCCAGTAATTGGGTAAAACGTTCTTCCCGTATCTTGAACAATTTTCTGGTAAATAATGCTTAGCTCGTGGGTAGATTCACTTTTACTAAATATTCCATCGCCATTAGTATCATAGGTCGAAGCAAGAACATCCAACATACCTTCGTATAAAAACGTGAGAAAAACCGAGGCAATATATACACATGCAGCGACGGCAAAGGTTCTTAGCAAAAAATGATCCCACGCTCGCATGCGATAGCTAACAACCAAAGCGAACAAAATCGTTCCATAGCCTATAATCCTAGGTCCAAATTCAACCAGAAACATCATTTTTAGTTACCATCCTTATAACTAGAGATTCAAAATTTAAGAAGAAACCGAGCGGCGATACTGATCTGGCGTTGCCGCTACTCGCTGTTTAAACACACGCTGAAAGTGCGCCTGATCACTAAAGCCAATGGTCTGTGCCACATCAACAATGGCTTGTCCTTGCTTCAACGCTTGCTGGCCCAGTTGAATACGACGATTCAAACGATAAGCGTGTGGCGTCATATTAAAGTGGCGCTTAAACGCACGTACTAAATAGCCAGTACTGAAACCAAATTCAGTACTGATTTGCTCAATCGAGGTATCGTGCAAACAGTATTGATTCAAATAGTCCGCCACTTGATATAAGTTATTCACAGGCAAAGCTGTGGAAGATTCGATGTTATTCGCATCCAACTCCGTGAACAAGTCCACCAGCACCGCTTCTAGCCTTTGGCCTTTTTCTAAAGACGAAAGAACACCCGACATTAAACACTCACATACTTCTACAAATGCCTGATAAGCCTGAACTGACATTAAAGTATCACCCAAGGTATCTTGCCAGATCTGAGTTTCTCTAGAGCCATTGGCGAACAATAAGGACGCTAACCAATCCTTGTCTAAATGCATCATGTAATAAGCCCATGGAGAATCTTGACGAGGATTACAAGCATGAACGACACTAGGGTTCATCATTACCAAAGCACCATGTTCAACAGCGTGTAAACGGTCCGCACAGAGGAATTCACTCTGACCTTTTAGAATGGCACCAATCGACCATTCTTGATGGGAATGCGGTGCGTAGCTCACGTTTCTACCATCCAATACTTGGCGAAGCTCCACATAAGGCAAAGCCTGATCTCGCCAAAAAAGAGGATGGGTAGAAGGTGTCATCTTGTCGTCCTATTCAATCAGGTAGGTTATGGTAAACAACTTAGGCGAAACTTGTCATCTAAAGTGACAGGCAAAACCAAAGTACTAAATTCTAACGCCAACGACTGCTTACACATAGCATTTCGTTGTGCTTCATCATCCACATAAATTCGACGATATTCCGCATTCAATACAGGCTTACCAGCTTTAATAAAACTTGAATAAGAACGGCATTCGGAAAATTCAAAGCATTGCTCTGTGATTGCAAAATCAAAGTCACTACTCAACGCCCGAGCCTGATCAGGGTCATTTTTCAAACCAATTGCCAAACCTCTGGCGTGGGCTTGCGCGGCTAAAAAGCGATTGTAATCTAATTGGTCATTGGCTCGGAATGAAAAACCGGTATTAGTTCGGTAACTGTCGACGTTATCTGGCTCTACACCATCACATCCTTTTGAGACGGCTAGATCAAGACGACGAATCATGACATCACGCACTTGGCTAGAACGAATCTCTAACCAGCTCTCATTATCCCAACCACTTAAGGTTTTACCCAAATCTTTGGCAGCAAAATCGACTGCGTCAGGCCGCCAATCTTCGTATGAACCGGCTGAAAAATAACAAATGACTTTTTTACCGGACGCTTGTAGACGTTGGATCAGCTCAACAGAAGAATCAAATAAATCGATGTCGTATAAATCCACGTCGTAATCTTCATTAACAACGCCGTCAAGTTGCCACTGCCAAGTCACAGAAACCGGTGGGCGATACCAATCATCCGCCGCATAAAGAGGGGAAAAAAGAGACGACAGCAGCATATACAACACACTGACTGGAAAAAGTAGAACGCGCATAGTGGACTCCATATGCTCAAAAGGCTAAAAAGCCCGCGACAGGTCTTGCCGCAAGCCCCCACTCTACTCTGTTATGACGTGAAAGGCTCTCAATCTAATGGCTTAGATTCTAGTGGAACAGCTGAGACAGGCATTCTGTGGAAATACTGCCATGACAGATGGATGTGACACCGCCGCTCATGCTGACACGAAAATCATCGTTAATTTCAATATCGATCTGGCCGCCCGGCATCATCACCTTGATAGACGAGTCACATAAACCTAACTTATACGCCACTGCGGCAGCGGCGCAACTGCTACTGCCTGATGCCAAGGTATAACCTGCTCCTCGCTCCCAGATTTCGATTACAATATGATTACGATCAATGACTTGCATAAATTGCACATTGGTTCGATTAGGAAAGTTGGGATGTGTTTCAATCAAGGGGCCAAATTCTTTTGCCATGATTTCGGTTGGCGACTCGACCAAAATCACGCAATGAGGATTGCCAATAGTGACCGCGCTGTAAATATGATTCAGGCTCATTACATTAAGATTTTCTAACAAGACTTCGCGAGGTTCACCCCAAACTGGAATGTCTTGGCTAAGAAAAGACACCTTACCCATTTCCACATCCACTCGCAGTCCATTGTCAGACACTTGTGCTTTGACCACACCACCTTTGGTTTCAATGGTAAAAGGTTTATCTTTCACCAAACCTTGATCCCATAGAGAACGACAAAATATCCGCAAGCCGTTACCGCTTTTCTCCGCTTCGCTGGCATCGGGATTAAATATACGTAAACCAAAGTCTGCGACATTAGAAGAAAATGGACCAATCAACACACCATCTGACGCCACGCCATAATGTTTGTGGCAAATGTTTTTAATGATCAAGGCGGCAGGCTCATCAGGAAACTCATCTGGCGATACGACTAAATACACATTACCTAGCGCATGATACTTACGAAAATCCATTGCCTTATTCCTCTGGTTATTCAATTAACTGATTGGCTAAAGCGTATTTTATCAAGCCTGCAGATGTATGAATATCCAACTTGTTTTTAATATTCTGTCGATGTGTTTCGACAGTTCTCACACTGATATTCAAGGATTGACCAATTTCTTTATTAGATAATCCTGCCGCTAGCGCTTTCAACACAGCCACTTCTCGCTTGGTTAAGTCATCAGACTGTTTGGGAGAAGCTGCCAATGAAAACAGCGAATCGGACGCTCCTGAGCTAAAATACGTGCCACCTTGGCACACGGTATTAATGGCTTGGACTAACTCTTCTGATGACACATCTTTTAAAACATAGCCATTCGCACCTGACTGAATTAATGACAAGATATACTCTTTGTCATTATGCATACTAAGCATCAAAATTTTGACATTGGGCTGCTCTGCTTTAAACCGTTTAGTGGCTTCTAGTCCATTTAATATCGGCATAGAAACATCCATCAGAACCAGATCGGGTTGGGCTTCTTTGGCTTTTTCTAACGCATCCAAGCCATTAGATGCCGTTGCAATAATGTCGATATTGCCCTCTAGTTCCAAACGAGCTTGCAGTCCATCCAAAACTAACATGTGGTCATCAACTAAGAGAACTCGAATATTTTTTATCATTATTAATCTTCTCTATGTACTAAAAGCGTTGCTCAAGAGGCAACAAAGCATGCACTTTTGTGCCCTTGCCACGTTGTGATTCCAACATAAAATCACCACCAATTAATTCGATTCGTTCGCGCATATTGATCAAACCAATCCCTGAAAACAGATCTGATTTTTTCGAGATGCCTTTGCCGTCATCAAAACACTCAAACATCACATGTCGATGAGATTGCAAAACTTGCAGTGAGATATTTTTGGCTTGAGCGTGCTTTTCAATATTGGTTAACGACTCTTGAGTTAGACGGTAAACTGTAATCTCTATTTCATCAGGTAACTTAGTAGACACATCAAAACGATACGTGACCTGAATTTCAGTGCGTTCCATAAATTGGTCAATCAAGGCTTTAAGCGCCGTATCCAAACCTAAATCATCCAATAAGGTTGGTCGTAAATTATGGGAAATCTGCCGCACCTCACTGATGGTCTGATTAATCAGATCACCCGCTTTCGCCAATTCTTGATGAATCACTTCTTTTTCATGACCACGCTTTAATTTATTTTCCGCTAACTCAATACGAAACTTACAACTTACCAATAATTGATTAATGCCATCGTGAAGTTCACGAGAAAAGCCTCGTCTTTCATTAACTTGCAGACGCATAAAACGTTGAGCCAGTTCTTTTAGTCTTGAGTCCGCCAATTTGTGCTCATGAAGATTAATCGCCAAACCTAACAAAATAACCAAAACTACGGTTACTACAACCACGGCAATCACGGTAAAAAAACTACGCTGAATATTGTCATTCATGGTGGCTTTGGTTTTGGCTAGCTCTGCGTAAATATCATCAAGATACAGTCCGGTGCCCATTATCCAATGCCACCGATCAATGGCGACTACATAGCCCAACTTATCTTCTTGCTTCATTAGTGGCGGCTTTTCCCAAATGTATCTGTGATAACCGCCACCAGCCTGAGCCGCACGAATTAAGCCTTGGATTAAATAGTTTCCAGTGCGATCCTGAAAGTTCCATAAATTTTTACCGACAAAATCCGGCTGAGTTGGATGGACTAAATTTATCCCAGACATTTCATAGGCGAAGAAATAACCGTCATCTTCGTAACTTAATCCTTCCAGAATTTTTTTCACTCGACTTTGTGCTTCAGCATCACCTAACTGATCATCCTCCAATATTGGACGAATAGCTGACATAGCAATATTAACGTGATTCTTCAACGCTAACTTTTTAGCATTTACTAAATTGAATTCATAAATAGACAGTTCTTGCGAAGCCAACTCGCGAGCAGATTGAAAGCCCAGATAGGTAATGATGGCTGTCGCGACAATTAAAGGCGCAACGGCAAGGAGAATGATTTTACTTTTTAATCCCACGGATAAAGACCTTTTTTATTATTTTATACTGTCAAGATCATACATTTAACTCATTCTTAGTATTCCTAAAATAGCAAAAAAGCGGGCAATACCCGCTTTTAAACTAGAGTCTAAACCATCTTAGAATCAGTCCATTCCATATAACTCAGGAAAAACCATAATACTGACCAAAACGAGGATCTGGATCAATATAAACGGCATGACGCCTTTATAAATATCCATTGTTCTAATCGAACTAGGCGCCACACCTTTTAAATAGAATAGACTAAAACCAAACGGCGGGGTTAAAAAGGATGTCTGTAGATTCATCGCAATCAAAATCGCGAACCACACCATATTTATACCCAATGCTTCGGCAACAGGAGCCAAGATAGGCACAATGATAAATGCGATTTCAACAAAGTCGATAAAGAAGCCCAAGATCAAAATGGCAATCATGGCTAAGATAATAAAGCCCCATTTCTCACCAGGAAGATTCAGTAAGACTTCTTCGACAATCGCATCGCCACCCGTGTAACTAAACGCCATAGAGAAGGCGGTTGCTCCCATCAGAATAGCAAATACCATGGCCGTAACTTTTACTGTTTCCAATCCACTGTCGTAGAGCATTTTCCAGCTAAATTGACGATAAATAAGAGCCAATACTATCGCGCCCATGCCACCTAACGCAGAAGACTCGGTTGGTGTGGCAATCCCTGTAAAGATCGAGCCCAACACAATCAACACCAAAGCCAAAGGCGGGATAATCGCTTTTAGTGCGCTGCGGATTTGTTGTGCGCGTGTTTCATTATCTAAATCCTGCGGCATAGCTGGCGCTAGCTCAGGTTTTAAAAAAGTAAGGATCAAGATATAAACAATGTAACAAACAATTAAAATCATGCCGGGAAACAAAGCAGCATGAAAAAGATCGCCTACAGGAATGCCCAAAACATCCCCCAAAATGATCAAAATAATCGACGGTGGAATGATTTGCCCCAAGGTACCAGAAGCACAAATCGTTCCGCAGGCTAAAGATTTGTTGTAGTTATATTTCAGCATCACAGGCAAAGATATTAGCCCCATTGCCACGACACTCGCACCAACCACACCGGTCGATGCAGCCAATAACGCGCCCACTAGAATAGTAGAAATTGCCAAGCCACCGCGAACGCCACCAAACAGTTTGCCCATGGCCTCTAATAACTGCTCTGCTAGCCTCGTCTTTTGCAACACGATGCCCATAAACACAAACAAAGGCACCGCCATCATAACGGTATTTTCCATGTAGCTTTGAATGCGGAACGGCATAAAAGCGAACATATCAAAACCTTCGGCAAAAACACCGAAGATCAAGGCCACACCACCAAAGGTAAAGGCCACAGGGAACCCCAGTAAAAGCAACACTAGGGCAACAAAGAACATGATTATTCCAATCATAAATAACCTATAAGCTTAAAATGGAGACAAGAATTAATGTTGAATAGGCGGATGTGAAAAACCTTCTTCACTTACGCCGCGCAGCACATTGATGCAGCGAATAATCATTCCTAATCCACTGATTGCCATAGAGAAAAAAGCAACAGGAATAACCGCTTTAATGATCCAACGATAAGGCAAACCACCAGGATCGCCACTGGTTTCACCAAGGGAAAAAGCCTCGTAAGAAAAGCCTACACCGTAATAACCAACCAATATGGTGAAAGGCATTAGAAACACAACACAACCAAACAAATCGATCCAAGCTTTTCCGCGAATCGATAGATTTTCATAGATCAAATCCACACGTACATGACCACCATGCTGAATACCGTAAGGAATGCCTAATAAGAAAATCGCAGCGTATAAATGCCACTCCAACTCCTGCATACCAATCGACACATCGTTAAAGGCATAACGCATCAAAACGTCGTAAAAAACGTTAAACAACAAGCCAATAAATAAGATGGTAGAAATAATACCCAGTAGATTCGAAAAACGAGTGATACCCCGTTCTAGGCCGATTAACCACATAACAAACTCCTAGAAAAGACAAAGGGCGAGGTCATACTAAGTACTCACTCACCCTGTCAGAGGTTTTATTGATCTAGACGGTCAACGCTTTCAAGATAAGCGCGATCGGAGATATTCGACCAAACACGTGCTGTTTTCATGTACGCGGCCTGAGAATCGATAATTTCTTTCGCCAATGGATCTTTCGCGGCTTCTTCCGTCAAAAGTTCGTCGTTGGCTTTTTTCATCGCATTCAAAACAGGTTGAGGAAAGGTTTTAACTTGAATATCTGGGTATTCAGATTTCATCGTCGCCCAGTTCACACCACTTTCATGGTAGCTCTGAATATACATATCATAAGCTGACACCTTCATCGCTACGCGCAATATTTCACGAAGATCGTCTGGCAGTTTTTTCCACGTCCGTTCGTTCACAAGGAACTGAAGTTCCGTTGCAGGCTCATGCCAACCTGTGTAGTAGTAAGGCGCAATTTTGTGGAAGCCCATACGCAAATCAAGTGACGGCCCAACCCATTCAAGCGCATCAATCGTGTTACGCTCAAGCGCTGTGTATAACTCGCCCGGTGGGATATTCGTTGGTTTTGCGCCTAGTTTTGCTAACACTTCACCGGCAAAACCTGGAATACGCATTTTCAGACCTTGTAGGTCCTCAACGGAATTGATCTCTTTTCTGAACCAACCGCCCATCTGTACGCCAGTATTACCACCTGGGAAAGAAAGCAAACCGAATGGTTGATACACTTTTTCCATCAACTTCATGCCATCACCATAATAGAACCAGCCGTATTGCTCTGGCGCAGTCATACCAAAAGGCATAGTGGTGAAATAAACAGTATTAGGTACTTTACCTTTCCAGTAATAAGACGCGGAGTGACCTAAGTCATACTGACCAGAACGCACCATATCAAACACACCCAAAGGCGCTTTGTGTTTGTTGGCTGAGTCGATGGTGATTTTAAGACGGCCACCAGACATTTCTTCTGCAATACGAACCATGTTTCTTGGTGCATCACCAAAGATAGGAAAGTTAGTTGCCCAAGTCTCGGCCATTTTCAATTTGTAAACTTTTTCTGCTGCGAGAGCAGGTAAAGAGAAAGCGCTTAATGCCACTGCGGTTGCAGCAACAAGAGTTGTGAGTTTTAAGGATTTCATTGTTTTTATCATCCTGTAGTCTTATTTTTTATAATTTAAGATCGAGCAGGATTAATAATCGCGCGTACAGAAAGTGCAAACAATTCGTACGAATACCGACTTTATAAAGCGGAAACTACGTACTAGACTCAGTATTAATACGTAGAATTAAACGAAAAACCTTCACCATAAAATTAATTTTCTGCCATTAACTCAACTATATAAGGCTCTATGGCATCAGCAAAAATTTGATATTGGCTAGCGTTGGGGTGTAAAAAATCACTCATGATATTACTGGTTAGGCGACCTTTTTCATCCAGAAAAACGTGATTAATGTCTTGGAAAAATATCTTTTTATCATCTGCATAGCTGCAAATAATCTGATTCACTTCGTTGTTCAACATACGCAGTTTCTGCGTTGGTTTCGCACTACGAGGGAAAATAGCCAAGAGCAGAATTTTTGTCTGCGGTAACTTTTCTGCCAATACAGACAAAATCTGCTTAATACCCAACGCTGTATCTTCAGCTTTGTCCATGCGATGACCTGCGTTATTCGTACCAACTAATAAAACCAATAACTTAGGCTGAATATTATCGACTTCCCCATGGGCAAGTCGCCATAAAACGTTCTCTGTTTTATCACCATTGAATCCTAAATTCAGTGCATGCCTTGGTTGATAAAAAGCCTGCCAAACATCCGCGCCTTCTTTCTCCCAAGCTTGTGTAATGGAATCCCCAAGGAACACCAAATCCACTCGCTCCATGGCATTTTTTTCGGCGAGCTTTTCCTCATGACGAGGCAACCACCAAATGGTTTCTTGTGGCATTGCCTTGATAGATAAAGGTTCTGTAGGTAACTTTTTTGATGCTTTCATCACAAATCACACCCTAGAAAATGCGTTCCCGGAATTGGGTTGTAACTCACCGGATCACAAGGCTCAAAACCCAAACGAACATACAAGCGTCTTGCGGTTTCAAAATCTGCCAATACATCAAGACACATGCGCTGATAGCCATTTTCCTTGGCACAAGACATAAGCGCAGTGACTAAGTTCTCGCCCAAATGATGACCGCGTTCTGTTGGACGAATATAGACTCGCTTCATTTCGCAAACTTTCGCATCAACTCGACGAAAAGCCGCGCAGCCGACGACCTCGTTATCTTTCCAGATAAGTAAAACCACACCATTAGGAAGCGAGTATTTACCATCTAAAGCAACAAACTCTTGTTCATTCTGCTGATAGTCCAAGCTTACTGGCGCCGACGCGATATATTCACGAAAAATAGCTAACACACTGTCATTGTCATGTGGGAAATCGGCAGGGCGAATGGAAAACATGTAGTGTCCTTACGTTGAAAACTTGATAAGCAAAATAATACCGACAAAACAACCTGAAAAACAAAACTTAATAGAGTCCTTTTAAGCTTTAAGGCAAAACCATACTCCTTTATCATCGCTGCATTCTAAACTGACACGATTAAAGAGATATAACACCTTGGGCATTGTTCTTTTTTACATCAAGAAAATCATCGGCTATATGCTGATGCCAATTCCTCTAACCTTAGTAGCTATGTGCCTTGCGTTTTTACTGATGAAGAAATGGCCGAAAATCGCCCGATTTTTCTTGTTATGCGGCATATTAATGTTGGGATTAACCAGCTGGAACCCTGTCGCAAATACATTGATTGCGACGGTAGAACACGACTTCCCAGTATTTGATACTAAGCAACCTGTTGATGTCGTTATCGTCCTCGGTAGTGGCCATAAAGATCTTAGCAATACACCAACGATCATGGCGCTAGGCAACAGCGCACTGTTTCGACTCGAAGAAGGTTTGCGTATTCTAAAAGCCAACCCAAACGCGCAATTATTTGTTTCTGGTTATTCTGGTGAAATGACAGAACCCCACGCAGAAGTCATGCGCCGAGCCGCCATTGAATTAGGAATACAACCAGACAGGATCAAAGCCTTCCCCCTCGCCAAAGACACAGAAGAGGAAGCCTACAGCATGAAACCTTACTTAGAAGGGAAAAATGTCGCCTTGGTAACGGAAGCCTCACATCTAAAACGTGCGTCTATCTTCTTCGAAAAAGCAGGCTTCAAGATTATTCCGGCTCCAGCCATGTACCTTGGTTCGGAAAAGAGCGATTGGCAAATCGACGCCACCGCCGCCTACAAAAGCCAACGCGCCTTCTACGAATGGCTTGGACGTACTTGGCAGTGGATTAAAGGCTAAAACTTATTTTGCCACTTTTGGAAAGCCGCTAAGTGATTCTCTGAAGCATCATGTAAGCGAATAAACACGTCTCTCACATCACTTGGTAAATCTTGTTTTAAAAAGCGTTCATACATCTCGATATTCGCGATTTCAGCTGCAACACCAACAGCAAATGTCTCGGCATAGCTCGCAGGCATCACCGCGCTTTCCACGCCACGATCCACTGGCAAGGCGAAATCATAACGCTCAAACAAAGGCTCTAACCAAGAAATGTGTCTTTCTTCGGTCTTAATGATATTAGTAAAAGGTTTCTGTCCACAAAAAGTACGAATCACCTCTTGATATTCTCCTCGCGCTAAATATTCATCTTACAAGGCATAGCTCAGCATGGACTCCAACGTCAGCACTTTATCTACTTCATTCTGTGCGCCAGCAGCACCATAGCCTTCAGCCGCAGCAATAGACGGAAAACAAACAATCACCCAAGAGACAAGTACACCACTCAACCATAATTTAACGCTCTTCATTTCGCTCTCCTATCAAGCAATAATACCAGTGCAAAAACAAACATTAGAAAATACTAATATATAAATTAAAGCACAGATAATCAGTTACTCCAGCAATAGAAGAGAATTTATTGATATAGATCGTTAAATGGATGGAAAAATGACTCAGTAGAGTTGGTTGTTATACGTCATGTCTCCTACTAGCATTTATACGACAAAGGACCTTATAAGGCTAAAGAATGAACTCTATAATTACATACGAAGTTGATGAAAAAGATAACCAAATATCTCATGATGCTTGGTTAACACAGCAAGTAAACGCCGCTTTCGAGAATATGGAAAACGGCCTTGCTGTATTTGTGTCGAACGAAGAAGCTAATGCTCAGATGACTGAGTTTAAAAGGAAAATTCGAGCTAAAAATAAGCTGTACTGACTCAATCTGAACTGCTGATCGTCGCTTTTAACAACGTGAAAGACGACATTGCTGTATTTGTCTCGAACTAAACCCTCTAATGCAAAACAATGGTCGAGTTTGGCAACGATTCCCCAACTCTCTCTTTGGCAATTTCAATTACCGCATGGGCAAGCTGTACCAAGGTCGCAAAGTTAGGCTTAGTTTCAGGTTTAAGAGATCGATAAGCACTGGTTCGGCTTTTAATCCCCGCTCTTGCAATCACGACACTGTGTCCGAATAACTCAACATAGGAACGAATAGCGGCTTGCAAAATGTCTGGGCGACCTTCTTTCATAGAGTCCCATGAAGCCTGTTTAATCACTTCTTCCATTTGTTCAACATCAAACCGTACGTTTGATGTCTGATAAACACCTTTTGTGATGCCTCGTAATATGCTCGCAGTAAGTTCATTGCCATTCCAATTCAATGCTCCGTCAGAGGTTAAAGCGAAGCGTTTAAAATCTTTCACGTTAGCAAATGGCTGTCTTGAAAAGTAATCAGACAAGTCTGCTTCGCCTTCAAAACCATCGCTAAAGATTAAAGCCAAGGTGTGATCTTTAACCCAATCTACATCAATAATTTTTAACATAAATCCTCCAACTTCCCCGGGTTCTCACCTTTCACAGCTTTATTCCACATCTGCATGAGTTGATACCTATACATGGTTATATGAGCTTCGGCACGTTTACGCTGCTTACTGGGCAAATAATCTTCTAAGCATTCACTGGTTTCAATCGCAATAATCAATTCATAATCACCATATTTCACATGTAAGTGAGGTAACTTGTGCTGTTGATTATCAAAAAAGTATAAGCAAAACGATAATCCTAATAACGCATCGATTTCAGGCATCCTTACCCCTCGATATTTATATAGATAAAACTATAGATCAGTCTCTCAAAAGAGACAACATTATTTTACAAACAAAAAAGCAGCGACCATTGCTGGGCGCTGCTTTTTAATATTTCAAAGGCACTTAATTTTTAATTAATCAAACCTGAAACAAGAAGTTTTTGATCAGGTCTTTTCCGCCTTCTGTTGCGAAGGATTCTGGGTGAAATTGAATGCCTTGGATTGGGTATTCTTTATGACGAACGCCCATCAATTCAAATTTCCCACCTTGGTGGATCTTCGCGATATCCTTGAAGTCAGCGTCTTTTAAATCACCAACTGAGGCTGTGACTTCCAACACGTCAGGAAAGCTTTCTGCTTCGGCGATTAGCGAGTGGTAACGCATGACTTCTAGTTGATCAGGAATGTCGTGGAAGATGCCTTCGCCGTTGTGGGTAATCGGGCTGGTTTTACCATGCATTGGCAAGGGTGCTTTGACTACTTTGCCACCAAATACATGACAAATCCCCTGCATTCCCAAGCAAACGCCCATTAATGGAATGGTTTTACCGAACTCTAGAATGACGTCGGCACACACACCGAAGTAAGCTTTGTCGTCTGGGGAACCTGGTCCTGGAGAAATGATGATGCGATCTGGCGCGGCGGCACGGATGTCGTCTAATGTTACTTCGTCGTTACGTTTTACAATCACTTCAAACGCGTCGATTTCACCACGGCTTTTCTCAGTTTCTAACACTTCACCAATAAACTGATACAGGTTGTAAGTGAAGGAATCGTAATTGTCGATAATATAAACTTTCATGCTTCCCTTACTCCTTATTCGCTTTTGGTGCGAAACTGTCTAGCACGCGTTTAGTGCCGGCAAATTTGCGTTGGATTTCTTCGTATTCGTCTTCGGCATTGGAGTCATACACATTGCCGCCACAGGTTTGCACATAGGCTTTGTTACCATTGGCAAACACGGTACGAATCGGAATCGCAAACATACAATCGCCATTGAAAGAGAACTGACCTACCGCGCCGCCGTAAGGACCACGACCGTCGTTTTCCAAGTCATCGATGATCTTCATCGCTTCTATTTTCGGTGCGCCAGTCAAAGTTCCCGCAGGAAAATTGCTCGCCAACGCTGAGAACATGTCGTGATCTTCGGCCATGATGCCGACAATCTCACTGGAAATGTGCTGAACGTGACTGAAACGTTTAATGTCCATCAAACTACGCACTTTCACTGTACCAAAACGCGCCACTCGGCCAATGTCGTTACGATGAAGATCGACAATCATATTGTGCTCGGCGATTTCTTTTGGATCATTCAACAGAGCACGCGCAAAGGCGGTGTCTTCTGCGGCGTCTTTACCACGTTTTGCCGTTCCGGCTAATGGGAAGGTTTCCATTTCCCCTTGGCGAACACGGAACAATAATTCTGGGCTCGCGCCGATAACTTTTTGCTCACCAAACTTGATGTAATACATTTGCGGGGATGGATTCACTTCACGCAATTGCTCGTACAAATTGATGGTGTCGCCTTCCATATCGAACCATTTTTTGAAGCCGACTTCACACTGGAAGATTTTACCTTCGATGATATCTTGCTTCACCTTGGCAACCGCATCCGCATGATCAGTTTTGCTCATCGATTCGCCAGCAGGACGAACCTCAAATGGGCCGTTTTCTGGCGTCGGCTCGGCCATCATGGCGTTCACTAATTCCAAACGATTACCCGTGGAATGGTCGTCGTAATAGAAGTAAAAAACCTCACCGGTCATCTTGTCCAAAATCAAACCATCTTTGTACAAACCAAAACGAAACGCATCGAACATCTCACTCGACTGCAGATCCAAGGTTGGCTCAAAGTAATTCATGCTGTCGTAACCGATATAACCCGTTAAACCACCAGCAAAACCACGGGACAAAATATTTTGCGGCACTATCTCGCGCAACAAGTAATAAGGATTATCCGACTCATAAGACTCAGTGCTGCCATCACGCTCTTGGATAAACAACTGCTTGCCTTCCGCCCAGATCAATTTCTCAGGATCAAAACCAATGATCGAATGGCGGGAAATAAAACTCTCTTCACCAAGGGACTCCAACATAAAACAGTTATCAAAACGCTTCTCGACTTTTTTAAACAAATCGAAAAAATCGCAATCGGAACTGATAGTGACATACTTAGGTTTACGCGGCAGCGTGATGCGCTGCGGCTTTTTATTATATGAACTCATATCTCTTTTAATTCCTTCAATGCACGGGAACCACGGGTCACAGTGGCAATACCCACACCCAACTGTTTCGCAATATCTCGCTGCGGCACGCCTTCGTCTAACAAGGCAATGATCTTCAAACGGCTCACCATTTCATTAATTTCATTCGGCGTTAGCAGCACTTTTAAGCGCTTCTCCAACACAGACTTATCATCTACTTCGGTTAAAAACTGGACCAAGTCCTTCATAGGATTCAACTCTCACAAGAAGGTTTGTATTCATGTACTAGTACAATATAGATTTGAAAGAAGAGAAGCAAGATAGAAATGAATTATTGTTTAGGCAAATCAAAAAACACTTCATATTGTTAATAGGCAACTATTGACCTATAGTTTGTACAAATAAACGTACAAATGAGATTATATATGAGCCGCATAAATTTAGATCAAGACATACAACCATTATCAGAATTTCGTTCTGGTGTGACTTCATTTATTAAACAAATTAACGAAACTCGTCGCCCTTTGCTCATTACACAACGTGGCAAAGGTGTCGCTGTCATGCTTGATGTGGCTGAATACGAAGCCATGCAAGAAAAAATAGAATTACTCGAAGAAATACGCACCGCTGAAGCTCAGTTTGCCGAAGGATTAGGCATTTCGAATCAGGAAGCAAGAAAGCAAATCTTAGGGCGCTTGAAAAAATGAAAGTAAGTTGGTCACCTCTCGCTATGGAAAAGCTTGGGCATACTGCCGATTTTATTACTCTAGATAATTCTAATGCAGCTGAGAAATGGGTAAACGATCTATTCGATAAAACAGAGTTACTAACTGGTCAACCAGAAATGGGACGACTCGTTCCAGAACTCCAAAAAGCAAATCTCCGTAAACTCATTTTTGGTAACTATCGAATCATCTACATGATCAGTACCGAAATCCGAATATTAACGGTGCGTAACTGCCGACAGATGCTCACAGAAAAGGATTTATAGCCCTAGTCGACTAGAGCTTAGAAATCTGATCTAACTCTTCTTTTAACTTAGCCTTGTTGTGGTGGTCTTCGAAATAGAGTTTCTTTAATCACAGCAATAAAGTTTGTCAGGTGTAACTATTCCTTCCATCTCAGATAAAACGTCGCTTTCGCCGTCAAAGTGACGTTTTATCGCTTTCTCGATTGTCTAACGATTAACTAGCTTGTACTTTTGATTTATCAAACAATTTATCAACGTCCAAAAGGCCTACTCATGACATTCATCAAAGCCAAAGACTTCACTGCCGATCGCGCTTGGGGCGCGTTGGACATTGCCAATATGAATGGCGTGACGGCACGCTTGCACTGGACAGATCAGCCGTATAAATGGCACATCAACGATGGTGAAGAAGTGTTTGTGGTGTTAGATGGCGAGGTGAACATGCACTATCGAGTCGATGGGAAAGAGCTTGTTCAATTAATGTCTGTCGGCGATATTTTCTACGCGGCGATTGGCACTGAACACGTAGCAGATCCTGTTGGGGAAGCCCGTATTTTGGTGATTGAAAAAGAAGGCAGCGTTTAAAGTCAGGCGTTTATTTACTTCACTATCTTGTTGTTTATTTTCACATTTTCTTACAGAAGATCCACTGATTTAGACAATAGATTCCATTACTGTGGATAAATAAAATTTATATGATGTTAGCCTATGAATCTTCCACAGCCTTCTGATTACAGTGCCTACCATTCCCTTAGCACCACTCAGGTTATCGTTCGTATTACTGCGATTATTATGCTGTGGGAATTTGTCATCATGCTGGCGCTGGGCATATTAAAAGTAGATATTGGCCTTTATTGGTTGGCGGCTTTGGATATCTTGTTTTTGTCTATACTGTCTACACCGTGTATTTATTTCTGGGTAATACGCCCTTTTACTCTAGCTCGCGATCAAGCTATTACGCAGATCCATCACCTTGCTCATACCGATCCCCTCACGCAATTAGTCAATCGCCGTGGTTTGTCTTTATTTTTAGAAAAGTTAATCGCACAGACACAGCGTCATGGCGCATCAGGTGCAGTGTTAATTATTGACTTAGATGGCTTTAAGGTCATTAATGATATTGAAGGACATGCGGCAGGAGACGCGGTACTTATCGAAATCGCACAGCGCTTAAATGATAATGTTCGTACTGAAGACAGCGCTGGGCGTTTAGGTGGCGATGAGTTTATGGTTCTGCTAACCAATTTAGACAATCAGGAACAAATTTCACGCGCCTCTGCTATGCAGGTCGCCAACAAACTTTGTCACATCATCAAGCAACCCATAGAGTTTGAAGACAAACATCTAAATGTGGGCGCGAGCATTGGTATCCGCATATTAGGGTTTGAAAAACTAGATACAGAAACGGCTATTAAAGACGCCGACACAGCCATGTACTTTGCCAAGCAAGCAGGTAAAAGCTGCGCGGTTGTCTTCACACCCAACCTAACTAATACCTAAGCTCTTTATTGGGCTCTTTCTCAAGCTCTATCTTAAGCAGTAATCAAATCATCCAACAGCAATGATGTTGCTTTCTATCCTCGGTTTCACCCAGACTTTTAATCCGATAATAAAGAGAATTAAAAAAGCGGCCGCAGTGCCAATGGTAACCAACGAACGAATCGGATGATCGCCAAAAGTTAATAGCTGAAAACTGAATACCGCAGCGACATAAGCCACCGTCGTACTCCAAGCCACAACCACGCTAGACCAAAGCATTCCACCTTCTTTTACTAAGGCGCCAATGGTCGCGGCACAAGGTGTATAAAGCAGTACAAAGACCAGATACGAAAACGCGCCTTTCCAACCTTCAAATAAAGACACCATGTTACGATGTCCAGGCGTCATAACTTGGCTTTTGGCTTCGCTGACACTGGTCAAACCTAACGGATCGGTTAATGTCGTTACAATGCCCGCAAGGTTACTGCCTAATAAGGTCACAGCACCGACGATATTGCTTATTGGGGATTCGTACTCAATGTTGGTCGGTTCATTGGCGGCATTGGAATACAAGGCATCCATGGTGCCGACCACGGCTTCTTTCGCTAAGATGCCAGTAAACACACCAACGGCCGCTGGCCAATTGTCATCGCCCATCCCAATCGGTGAAAACACAGGCGTGATGACTTGGCCTATTTCAGCCAAGGCGGAAGGCTTGCCACCTTCGTCTGCGGCGCGCCAAGATGGCACTGAATTCAAAATAGTTAGAATCGCTGAAACAAGCACTATGGTTTTGCCGGCACGCAAAATAAAGCTGCGCACTTTATGCCAACTCGACAAACCGACATTGCTCCAACGTGGACGATGATAATGGGGCATTTCCATCAAAACACTCACTCGTACATTACGAAATAATTGCTTTCTGAAAATCCACGCTGTACCAACCGCCATGATGATGCCAAACAGGTATAAACCGAACACCAGAAGCCCGCCGTACTCGCGGAAGAATACCGACACAAACATCACGTAAACGGCCAAACGCGCACCACAAGACATAAAAGGCGCCATCGCCATGGTCAGCATGCGTTGTCGAACATTGGTCAAACTTCGCGTCGCCATAATAGATGGCACATTACAGCCAAAACCTAGCAACAACGGAATAAACGCCTGACCGGGCAGACCAATCGACGACATAATACGATCAACAATAAACGCCGCTCGCGCCATATATCCGCTGTCTTCCAAGATACTTAAACATATATAGAGGAAGCCAATAACAGGGATAAAACTCGCCACCAGCTGAATACCACCGCCTAAACCATTGGCAAGTATGACAATGGTCCACTGAGGAATGCCTAACTGCGTTAGCCAGTAGCTTGGAAAGCTCACAAACCAATAGCCTGCAAACATATCGATAGGATCGATAAATAAGGTGCCAACACCAATAGCCACTGCAAACATGGCGTACATCGCAAACAAAAAGATCGGAATACCAAACCAAGGATGCAGCACGATTTGATCTATTCTGTCAGTAAAATTTTTCGCCTGCGTACGTCCTTTGGTCACGTTAGACAACCAAACTGCCACACTCGGAACGCTTAAAGAATCGGAATACTCATCACTGAGGCTTCGTTGCAGGGCCAATTCACGATCCGTTGGCAAAGCATGAAAATGTACTAGTAGTTGGCGTTGTAAATCAGTTACTGACAACTGATGACCATCAACGACTGGCACGCCTATATTCTTCGATAATATCTCTAGATTCGGCATGATATTCAGCTTGCGGGCCAAATCGGTCATGGTAAGCACAATCACCATAGGTCGACCCAAGGCGACCAGTTCTTGTGTCAATTTGAGGTTACGTTTTAAGTTGGTGGCATCTACTACATTAACGATAACATCGTAATCGCTCTCGGTTAAAAAATGTCGCGCGATTACTTCATCCATGCCGCCAGTCTGGTTATTCAAACTGTAAATGCCCGGCAAGTCGGTCATGTCAACACGTTGATCCGAACTAGTGAAAAATCCAGTCTTACAATCCACTGTAACGCCAGCCCAATTGCCTACTTTTTGCCGAGTTCCTGCCAGCTTATTAAATAAAGTCGTTTTCCCTGTATTTGGATTACCGACTAAAGTGATGTGGAATGTCATGCTTGTGGTGATCTCTTGTTGAAGCTAAATACTAATCGCAGAGGTGAATATAGCTTGCGTCTTCAGAATGAATGGCGACCAAAGTAGAGCCGACCTTTATTTGCAAAGAATGACCAAATGGCGCTTTCGTCATCAACTGCACAGTTTCACCGGGGTCAAAACCTAATGCTAAAAGTTGGCGTTGCATGTCTTCTTGTGGATGAGCAACAGAATGGATTTCAGCAACCGTACCTTTCGGTAACTGTGATAGAAGCATTATCTCTCCAAGAACAAACGTAATAATAATTATCAAATCAAATTGTACGGTTATTATCGCTCACACAGGTAGAGAGTCACCAGAACAAAAATGTAACGATTCGGTAAACATAAACAAAAAATTCTAAAATCAGAAAGGCATAAAAAAGATGAAAAAGCCCTCGCGAAGAGGGCTTTGGAAGGTGTAAAGGAGGCTTTTAAATACTGTAATCAATAATAATCATATCACTGAGCAACGGTCCTAGTAGTTTTTTTATCTCGTCATGCGCTTCATGCGGCAAATAATGATCGCGTGCCGCTTCATTAATAAAGGTCATCGTCACACAATGTGTAAACCCTTTATTAGCTCCTTCCTTACTATTATTTACTCCCCATTCTATTGACGCAATTCCCTCTACTCTCTCGGTGATGCTATCGAGCGTTTCAAAAAATAGTGAGATATTTGAGGCCGCTGCAAGTTCATTAAACTGAATAAGTAAAATATGACGAATCATAATACCTGTCTCCAAAATACAGTTTTCCTGCCGTTTAAAAACATACAAGGCGTTCAACTGTGTTAATAACAATGCCGCATGATCAGGTTTCCTTACAGTCTTTGCCGCTACCCAATCATGCGACGTACAGACTAAAGAAACATTCCTCCTGACGCTTCAATACGCTGTCCAGTTATCCAACCACTGTCTTCACTCAACAACATAGCAACGGCTTTACCAATGTCGCCTGCTTCGCCAACACGGCCCAAGGCAGTAACAGAAGCTACCATTTGATTCATTTGTGGGTTGTCTCGGACATTACCATCGCGGAAATCCGTAGCGATTGCTCCTGGCGCCAATGTGTTCACACGGATCTGGCGGTTTGCAAGCTCTTTTGCCATATAACGCGTCATCACTTCAACCGCGCCTTTGGCCATTGCATAAGCACCAGAGCCAGGCAAACTAAAACGTGCCAAACCAGAAGAAACATTAAGAATATGTCCACCATCTTTAAGCAATGGTAAAAGCGACTGAGTCAAAAAGAAGGGTCCTTTGACATGAATCGCCAACATATCTTCCAACTCGTCATAAGTCGTGTCTTCAAGGCTCGCATGTAACCCCGTACCAGCGTTATTTAATAAATAGTCAAAGTCGCTTCGTGAAAACTCATTAGTTAACACAGTTTGAATTTGGCCCACGAACTCAGAAATAGTGACAACATTTCTCGTATCTAATTGTAAAGAAAAGGCTTTTTGTCCTTTTTGTTTAATCTCGTCAATCACATCTTGTGCTGCGTGGACATTATTGTGATAAGTAAAAATAACGTCTACACCTTTATCCGCTAACGCTAAGGCACTGCTTTTTCCTAAACCGCGGCTACCACCTGTGATGATCGCTAACTTTTTCATAGTCTATCCCTCTTGTTTATTTGTTCGATGTCGAAACACAAGTGCAGAATAGAGATTTTATTAGTCTGGATATACACACCAAAAGTGATAAAATTGTTCGTATTAAACGAACAAAGGTAGAGGTGATGGACAAGTTTGAAGCCATGCAGCGCTTTGTATTGGTTGCTCAATTCGGTAGCTTCACCAAGGCGGCAGACGCCCTTGGCCTACCAAAATCAAGCATATCCAGTGCTATACAAGGGCTTGAAAGTGAATTAGGCACGCGGCTTTTTCATCGCAGCACGCGCAGCATCACCTTAACTCAAGACGGCGAGACTTACTTACCACAGTGCCAAGTACTGCTCGCCGAGCTAGACGCTTTGGGAAGCCAGTTCCAACGCAACCCTGATGATGTTCGCGGTGTACTCAGAGTCGACATGCCAAGCCGTTTTGCCACTACGGTTGTCATTCCGCATTTATCCGACTTTCTCGAAAAATACCCGAACATACGCCTAAAGATCAGCAGCGCGGATTATCGAGTAGATATGATTAAAGAAGGCATTGATTGCGTGATTCGAGTCGGTAACCTCGACGATAGCAGCCTTATCGCTCGACCTTTAACGCAATACCGAAGCCTCAACTGCGTCTCACCCAGTTATGCGGAACAATTTGGCATTCCGCAAACAATCGAAGAGCTAGCGAATCATAAGCTGATCGAGTATTCCCATTCGCTAGGTAATCTCGACGCACAATTTGAATACCTAGAAGGCGACAAGGTAAAACAGCAATCCATGCCAAGCAGCCTAGCTGTGAATGGTACAGACGCTTATTTGAACGCCTGTTTATCAGGGCTTGGGATTGCTCAAATACCCGTTATTGGTGCTGAAAACTTTATTGAAAAAGGCTTACTTATTCCAGTATTACCTCAATTCGAAGCAGAGCCAATGCCGGTATCCTTGCTCTATCCATCACGCAGACAACCAACCAAACGCCTGACTGTATTTATGGATTGGCTGCAATCAATAACTCAAGCAACGTAATAAAAGTCACAGCGATTTTGGTCAAGTTATTGAAAAACATCTGGTTTGAAAAAAACCTTATGTATATTCCAAAAAAGTTTATTTGCAGCCATTGTAATAACTAAATCTTTTAAGTAATCTCGCTCTCAATATAATTCACTGCTTCCCACACGAGGGCACTATGAAATCTAAACAGCATTTTTTGAAATCTATTATTGGCACATTATTGTTGAGCGGAGCCGTTCAAGCGTCTGCAGCAGATCAAACTATCCTTAACACATCTTACGATATCGCTCGTGAGTTGTTCGCCACTTACAACCCAACATTTGAAAAACATTGGTTAGAAAAAACGGGCAAAACCATTGAGATTAAACAGTCTCACGCTGGTTCTTCAAAGCAAGCCAATGCCATCATGAACGGCTTGTCAGCGGACGTTGTAACTTTTAACCAAGTAACCGATGTTCAAGTTTTGCATGACAAAGGCAAGATGATCCCAGCAGATTGGAAAAACGAGTTTCCAAATGCCAGCTCTCCTTATTACTCAACGATTGCCTTCTTAGTCCGTAAAGGCAATCCAAAAAACATTAAAAGCTGGGGCGACCTAGCGGGTAATGATGTGGCATTAGTGTTCCCAAACCCTAAAACATCAGGCAACGGTCGTTACACCTTCCTAGCAGCTTACGGTTATGCACAAAAAACCTTTGGTAAAGACAACGAAACTAAGATCGACGATTTCCTAGGTACCTTCCTTAAAAACGTTTCTGTATTTGATACTGGTGGCCGTGGCGCGACAACAACTTTCGTTGAACGTGGCATTGGTGATGTATTGATTACTTTCGAATCCGAAGTAAACAATATCCGTAACCAGTACGGCGCAGACAACTACGAAGTAGTTGTCCCAAAAACCTCTATATTGGCGGAATTCCCAGTAGCCGTAGTTGAGAAAAACGCGAAGAAAAACGGTACAGAGGAAGTTTCTCGTGAATACCTAAGCTACTTGTACAGCGAAGAATCTCAGCGTTTATTGGCAGGTTTTAACTACCGCGTACACAACGATGTTGTGAAAAAAGAATTCGCTGATAAGTTCCCAGAAGTAGACTTATTAACAGTAGAAAATATTGCAGGCGGATGGCCACAAGCGACTAAAGAAATATTCACAAATGGTGGTAAACTAGACCAACTTCAGCGTCGCTAATATCAGAATAGATAACAACTAGCCGGATACGCTTGCGTGTCCGGCTTTTCTGTCTCTATAACTACTAGCATTTTCATTGAAATACTTTTGTTAAGACCATAATAGGCAAATACATGGCAACACATTTAAGCGCGGCCGATACCAGACCTCGCCATAAGCGAGTCTTGCCCGGACTCAGTTTAAGCTTGGGAACCTCCCTGCTGTTTATCAGCTTGATTCTGTTACTCCCAATGAGCGGATTGGTCATGCAATCGGTCGACATGGGTTGGGACAGATATTGGCAGGTAATCAGCGATGAACGTGTGGTTGCCAGTTACAAAGTGACTCTGTGGGCAGCTTTAATAGCTTCTATCTTTAATGGCTTTTTTGGTCTTTTACTCGCTTGGGTATTAGTGCGTTATGAATTCCCTGGACGCCGTATTTTAGACGCGTTAGTGGATTTGCCCTTTGCGTTGCCAACCGCGGTTGCAGGTATCACCTTGGCGACTTTATATGCTCAAAATGGTTGGTACGGTGAAATACTCGAAAGCCTAGGACTCAAGGTTGCTTACACACCTTGGGGTATCGTGCTTGCCATGGCATTTACCAGTATTCCTTTTGTGGTCAGAACCGTTCAACCAGTATTGGAAGAGTTATCTCCAGAGGAGGAAGAAGCCGGTATGACATTAGGCGCTTCCGATTGGTCGGTATTTCGTCGCGTCATTTTTCCTGCCTTGTGGCCAGCATTGATGACGGGCATTGCCTTATCATTCACTCGTAGTTTAGGCGAATTCGGCGCGGTGATCTTTATCGCGGGTAACATGCCTTACGTCAGCGAAATTACGTCCTTGATGATATTCGTTAGCTTACAAGAGTTCGATTTCCCTGCCGCCAGCGCCATTGCGTCTGTTGTGCTGATGGCGTCGCTGATCCTCTTGTTCGCCATCAATATCTGGCAGGCGCGTTATTTACGTCGCCTTCATGGACGCAGTTAGGAAAATATTATGTCATCTTCTAAAACATCATCTGGGCAACGCCACCAGCTAAGAGTTGGCGACAGTCCTTGGGTAAAAGGACTGCTCATCGGCATTACTTTATTTTTGACCGCAATATTATTAGTTGTGCCACTCATTGCCATTTTCCAACAGGCTTTTGTCGAAGGCGCAGCGCATTACTTCAACAGTTTGATTGAAGCCGATACCTTGCACGCCATTGGTTTGACTCTGGTGGTTGCGGCGTTAACTGTGCCGATTAACTTGGTGTTCGGCGTGATGCTCGCATGGGCCGTAACGCGTTTTGAATTCCCCGGCCGCAAACTATTGATGACCTTGATGGACATTCCCTTCGCGGTATCTCCTGTGGTGGCGGGCCTGTTATATCTTTTGTTGTATGGCAATAACGGCTGGATTGGCTCTTGGCTGTATGACCAAGACATCCAATTGATGTTCGCATGGCCCGGCATCGTCATGGTGACAGTTTTTGTAACTTGTCCGTTTGTGGCGCGTGAATTGATTCCTTTGATGCAACAACAAGGACGAGAAGACGAAGAAGCTGCTGTCATTTTGGGGGCTTCAGGCTGGCAATTGTTCCGCCGAGTGACTTTGCCGAATATCAAATGGGCGCTGATTTATGGTGTCATCCTTACCAATGCTCGTGCTGTGGGTGAATTTGGCGCGGTATCTGTGGTGTCTGGCAACATTCGCGGTGAAACCAATACCTTGCCACTGCATGTTCAGTTGCAATATGAGGATTACCAAGCCGCTGCCGCCTTTGCCAGCGCCTCGCTATTGGCGATGATTGCCCTACTTACCTTGTTGTTGAAAGCCTTCATCGAATGGCGTCAGGAACGTAGTTTAAAAATTGAAGCTGAAAAAGAAAGACAGGTGACACAATGAGCATTTTGATTGAAAACATTTCCAAACACTTTGGGCATTTTCAAGCCTTGTCACCTTTGTCACTAGATATTAACGAAGGCGAAATGATTGGCTTGCTTGGACCATCCGGTTCAGGGAAAACCACCCTGTTACGTATTATCGCCGGTCTCGAAGGCGCAGACACTGGCCGCATTCAATTTGGCGACCGAGACGTGACCAACTTACATGTCCGTGATCGTCGCGTGGGCTTCGTATTCCAAAACTATGCCTTGTTCCGTCACATGACAGTGGCTGATAACGTAGCCTTTGGCTTAGAAGTCTTACCACGCAAAGAACGCCCAAGCCCGACAGAAATCAAAACCCGCGTGATGCATTTATTAGAAATGGTACAGCTTGAACATCTTGCTAACCGTTTCCCGTCACAGCTTTCTGGCGGTCAAAAACAGCGTATTGCTTTAGCGCGTGCTTTGGCAACGCAACCGGAAGTATTACTGCTAGACGAACCCTTCGGCGCCTTGGATGCAAAAGTACGAAAAGAGCTACGTCGCTGGTTGCGCGGCTTACACGATGAACTTGGCTTTACTAGCGTATTTGTGACCCATGACCAAGAAGAAGCCTTGGAATTGTCGGATCGTGTTGTCGTCATGAGCAACGGACACATTGAGCAAATCGACCAACCCGGTGCGCTTTACGCCTCACCTAACAGCCGATTTGTATTCGATTTCCTTGGCAACGCCAATGTATTTGAAGGCAAAGTGGAAAACGGCAAATGGCATAACCAACAAGCGAGCATCATTTTACCTGATGGCGCAGAACAGAAAGACGGTCAGCTATACATTCGTTCCCATGAGTTCTTTGTATCGAAAGAACCAACAGCTCATGCAAACTTGCCGTTACGCGTTATTGCCATCAACCCGATTGGCGCTGAAGTTCGGCTAGAACTTACCCCAATTGATTGGCAAAGTAACGACGTCTGGGAAATCGACCTGCCTCACAAAGCGTTCGACAAAAACTGCTTTGAGAAAGGCCAAACCTTATACGTTACCCCGAAAGCAGGTTACTTCTTCGCCCACGACGCACAAAAACCTGAGCTATTGAATTGGGAAACAGAGAAAGCCAAAACGGCTGATAAAGCATAATTTAAACAACCAAAAGAGCGGCATATATGGTGTCGCTCTTTTACATCAACCGCACAGAAAATAATAATCCGTCACTATATTGCATCTAGATTCATGACTAGAACCTAACAATTCCCCTCGAAAATTACGGCATTTTATTTGCATAAAAAATAAGATATTGTGTTCGTAAAAAATACTTATGAGGGGATCAAAGTATGTTAGAAACAAGCAACAAGGCAAATACATCCTATTTTCAAAGCCATTTGAAGCGCTCTAATCTTGCTTTTACTCACCCCACCCCTTCTAAGAACTCTTCAACACAGCCAAAAAGAGCAAACTTTGTACTGCTAGATCATTTTTCTATGTCTTCTTTTTCCGTTGCTTTAGATACTCTAGTGACCCTTAATCTAGTACATGACAACCCTATTTACGAATGTAAAACGTACAGCGTAAACAATAACAAAGCGCTATCAGATATCTCTATCGAAATAGCAACTGACGGCAATATACAAGATATTGAAATAAGCAAAGACTCTATTTTGGTGATTTGTGGCGGCTTTCGTAATTCTCTCAAACCAGAACCATTGCTTAATAAAAAATTAGCCAAAGCAGCCCAGTCAAATGCAACCATAATAGGTATATGGAACGGAAGTTTTTATATTGCTGATAGCAAAATAAAAACAGGAACCACTATCTCTATTCACCAAGACAACAAAGCAATAATGGAAGAGCGTTTTCCCGAGTTAAATTTATCAACATCCACTTTTACTGAGGAAGGCACTTTATTAACCTGCTCAGGACCCAACAGCACACTAGACATGATGCTCCATTTCATTAAAGGCTCACATGGAACAGATTACTCACAAGCTGTTGCAGAAGTAATTGGGTCTGATCGATCCAATAAAAAAGATTCAAAAATCATTAATCGCTTTTTACTTGCTGAATCACACACTCCTGATTGCATAAAAGAGTCGATACAACTAATGGAAAATAATGTTGAGGACCCATTAACCATAGACGAACTGACGAAACTTGTCGGTATTTCCAGACGTCAAATAGAAAGACTATTTAAAACTAATGTCGGGGTGACTCCTGCACGCTACTACATGGAGTACCGATTAACTCATGCACGCCAATTAATACAACAGTCCAACCTTAGTATTTTTGAAGTATCCGTTGCTTGCGGTTTCGTAAGCTCAGCTCACTTTAGTCGTACTTACCATAGATTCTTTGGCCAATCGCCAATCGATTCTCGTCGGACATCTCAAGCAAGCTAAACTTACACTTCATCAGTTCATCAGTTCAATGCATTGGGTAACAGCAACGAACATCCAGAACTTCTATGTGTATGATTAGGTAGAAACGATAGATGAATACTTCAGGGAGAATTTATGAAGTGAGCTATTTACTTACAAATCCCTTGCTTACTTTTTTAAAACCCTTTGTCGCTTTCCGTCAACCTTTCGCCGCAATAAGAAATACGACTAAAAGATAAGCATCCTAGAGTCGGTAGATACCAACTCCCGAAGGAAAAAGTCGTATGCGCTATCCAAGTTTATTGTTAGTTTCTGTCGCCTTGTCCCAAGCTCCTTTGGCATTATCTGCCGCAAAGTTTGATTTCTCTAATGAATACAACGCGACGTCAATTCATGCTGAAGGTGATAAATATTTCATTGATCAAGTAACAAAACTTAGCAATGGCGACATAGATATTACACTCCACACAGGTGGCTCTCTCGGGTTTAAATCTACTGACAATTTTTATGCTGTTGCTGACAATGCCATTCAAATTGCAGATACTTTAGCAGGCAGTATGGCTGGAATAGATCCTATATTCCTATTATCTTCACTGCCTTTTCTCGTAGAGAATGAAGACCAAGCAGAACAGCTTTATCAAATCGCCAAACCTTATTATCAAAAAGTATTTGCTAATAATGGACAAATCTTACTTTACGCTTCTCCTTGGCCAGCCAGTGGTATTTGGTCTCAAAAACCCGTCACGACAAAAGAAGAACTCGCCAATTTAAAAATTCGTACCTATGACAAAAATGGCACTTTGACATTACGTGAAGCTGGCGCAGAACCAATTAGCCTTTCGTGGGGAGATGTCGTTCCTCAACTGTCCACTGGTGGCATTAAAGCGGTGCTTACCTCAGCTGATGCGGGTGCGAGCGGTAAATTTTGGGAACATCTTGATAATTACAGCGCTATTCAATACGCCATTCCTCTCAACATGGTACACATGAACAAAGAAGCGTTTGACGATTTATCCAATGAAGAACAAAGCGCTATTCTCAAAGCTGCTGCTTTAACTGATGAACATAACTGGCAAACAGTGAGAACTCGAGTCGCTGGTAATTACAAAGAACTGGCTGAACATAAGGTTGTCATCCATCAAGATCTACCAAAACCCTTCATTAACTGGCTGCAAGAATCAGCTAAGCCATCTTTAAAAGAATGGCTAAAAGACACAGGAAAATCGGGTAGCGATATCATGGCGGATTTTGAGAAAAGCAAATGATCATCCGTCTATTAGCCAGTGTATCCAGACGGCTTAACCAGCTGTCTGGTGCATTGGCAATGTTGCTAATAGCCTATCTACTGTGCCACATACTGTTAGAGATTGTCTTACGTCTATTTGGAACATCAACGTATGTTTTGGATGAATTTGTTGGCTACGCTATCGCCACTACAACCTTTCTCGGCCTAGGTTATAGTTTAGAAAGAAATGGGCTTATAAAGGTTAATATATTAAATGACCGTCTCCCAGAGCGGCATCATTGGCTGCTAGAGTTTGTTATTTCTTTCGTTTCTTTCGCCCTTTTTTCTTGGATTTTATACTACTGGTACATCAATGTTGCCAGAAGCTTTAAACGCAATATCACCAGTGAATCTATAGCAGAAACGCCTTTGTGGATTCCCGAAGGCATGGTGTTACTTGGCTTGAGTCTTTTGTGCCTAACGCTATTTGTCAGAATGCTCGTCCTCGTATCTACCCGCCAAATCCCCAATATTGAGACAAACAAATAAGATGGAAATAGTATTATCAGCCGTTGGTGTTATTACTTTAATTCTCTTGGTTCTAGGAGTTGGGGTTTGGGTATTTTCTGGTCTGGCAATCGTTGCTTTGTTGTCTCTTATTTTAATTGGAGATGTCAGCTTAGATCGTGCCGGAGCCATACTAAGCCGTATCCTTTTTAGATCAGCAAACTCTTGGGAATTATCCGCCATCCCGCTCTTTATTCTGATGGGGGAACTTATCTTCCGATCAGATATTTCAGATCGACTGTTCAGAGGACTAGAACCTTGGACGAAAAAGATCCCTGGCAGCATACTCCACACGAATGTGTTCGGCTGCGCTCTTTTTGCAGCGGTAAGTGGCTCAAGTGCGGCAACCACAGCAACGGTAGGAAAAATCACCACGACTGAACTTAAAAAACGTGGTTATGATAGAAGTTTATCCGTCGGCTCCTTGGCTGGAGCAGGCAGCCTAGGGCTATTAATCCCGCCATCGCTTGTGATGATCGTATACGGCATTCAGTCAGAAGTCTCAATCAGTAAACTTTTTATGGCTGGCGTATTGCCTGGAGTTTTAATTGCCGCACTTTATTCTGGATACATCATATGTCGAGCAATATTAAACCCTTCATTATGTCCACCAGAACAATCCCATACCGCCAGTAAACTGGAAAGCTTGGTTCTGCTTTTACCCGTAATTTCACTGATCGTTATCGTAATGGGAGCAATTTATACAGGTATTGCCACACCATCAGAAGCCGCCGCTGTCGGCGTATTTGCAACCGTCATTATTTTAATAAAAGAACGTCAGCTATCATTTAAAATGATACAAGAAGCAATGATTGCCACCTTGTTGAGCTCAACCATGGTATGCAGCATATTAGTTTCTGCTGCGCTTTTATCTACCGCAATGGGCTTCCTTCACCTGCCTTCCGAACTAGCTGGCTACATCGCAAGCTTGGATCTTACGCCTGCTTTTTTACTTTTAGCGCTGGCAATTTTTTACATAATACTTGGCTTATTTCTAGACGGTATTTCCATCACGGTAATGAGTTTGCCCATAACCTTACCCATCGTGATTCAAGCTGGCTTTGATCCCATTTGGTTTGGCGTCTTTCTTGTCATACTCATAGAACTTGGGCAAATCACACCACCAGTTGGTTTTAACCTCTTTGTCCTACAAGGTCTTACCGGAGAAAAAATAGGCCAAGTCGCAAAAGCCGCTTTCCCATTCTTTCTTCTGATGTGCTTAGCTGCATTTATACTTTGCCTAGTTCCTGAAATCGCTTTATGGCTGCCTAATGCACTTTCAAATTAGGTCTTATCCATGTCTAATAAAGCACCAAGAAAAAAGCAAAGTGATAAACAATTATGCAAGCAGTCATTTTTGACATGGATGGATTACTGATTGATTCCGAACCCTTCTGGAAGCAAGCGGAATACGATGTGTTTTCATCGGTTGGTGTTGAAGTTACGGCCGAGTTAGCGACACTAACTGCGGCAATGACGACGAGAGAAGTCACTGAGTTCTGGTTTGCAAAACAGCCTTGGCAAAATGCCTCTCTTGAGGAAGTCGAGAATCGTGTTGTTGAGCGAGTCAAATATCTGATCGAGACTCAAGGGCAAGCCATGCATGGCGTTCATGATTTACTCGACTCGCTACAACAAGCCAAAGTGAAAATCGGCCTTGCTACCAACTCACCAAAAAACATTATTCCTAGCGTGTTACAACGCCTTAATATTGCCGACTATTTTATGGCTTACAGCTCAGCGGATGAAGTAAGCCAAGGTAAACCCGCTCCTGATGTTTACCAGCTAACACTGGAAAAACTTGGTATTGAAGCTCATCAATGCATTGCTTTTGAGGATTCACTCGGCGGTATAAAAGCGGCATTAGCTGCTGGCATTAAAGCGATTGCCATACCGCACCCTGACGAATTTAATCATGATAAATTTGATCTAGCACCACACAAACTCAAGAATTTATCTGAGTTCAACCACCAGCTTGGCAAAAGGCTTTTGGCTAGCGCCTAAAGCTAAAAAAAATAAAACCAAAAGCTTAAATTAAAAATCTAGCTTCAAAGCCTCATTAAGCTTTTGATATGACAAAAGGCAGCGCGACCTAGCGCGTCTATGTTGTAACCGCCTTCTAACACCGACACAATTTTCCCACCGCAATGACGATCTGCCACGTCCATTAAAAGGTCGGTAATCCACGTAAAGTCAGACTCGCTTAACCTTAGTTGCCCCATTGGATCTTCTTTGTGAGCGTCAAAGCCTGCTGAAATCATAATCAGCTGAGGCTTGAATGTGTCCAGCGCTGGCAGCAACTGTTCGGTAATAATGGTTTGAAAGGCTTCGCTGCCAGATCCTGCTTCCAGCGGCATGTGTAGAATATTATCGTGAGAAGCACCTGGATCGCTGTAGGGATAAAACGGATGTTGGTAACTGGAGGCATAAAGCACTTTCGGATCAGCTTTAAAAATGTCTTCCGTACCGTTACCGTGATGAACATCAAAATCTACGATCGCCACACGCTCTAAACCATATTGTTCAATGGCATAACGTGTTCCGACGGCGATGTTATTAAACAAGCAAAAGCCCATGGCTTTGTCGTATTCCGCATGATGACCCGGTGGACGAATCGCGCAAAATGCATTGTCCATTTCCCCTGTCATCACTAAGTCTACCGCTTTAATCACCGAACCTGCTGCATACAAAGCAGCGTCTAGCGTGTGCGGCATCATCAAGGTTTCTGGCTCTAGTTCCACATGGCCTTCTTCTGGCGCGCGCGCAAAAATAGAATCCACGTACGCTTCATCATGAGCCAGAAGCAATTGCTCTCGCGTTGCTGGATCGGATTCCAATCGACGTAGAAAATCCATCAACTGCCCCATGATCAAACGATTTTGAATCGCACCAAGGCGCAACGGAGACTCAGGATGATCTTCTCCCATATCATGCTTGTCGCAATAAGTGTGTGTGATGTAAGCCGTTGTCATCTTTATTCCAGTGTTTTTTATTTTTAAAAACTGTAGAAGTCCTTTCAGGCTGTCATGAGCAAAGTAAAGACAAGGCAAAAACGGACGAGAAAGCAGAGTTTATGGGTTATAAATGAGCATTTCGAGTCCGTTTTTAACACAGTATTTACAAGCGCAGTAAGCATGAAACGATCTTCTTATATCAAGCCACGAATGAAAAAGACAGTCTACCCTACCATGGTCTACAATTCGTATTATAGAGGACTGTGATACAGTCCCAAGACAGAGCTACAGTCACAAAGCATAAAGTGAGTTTCAGGAGAAAATTAAGTGAGCCAACACGCATTACAATCTCTACTCGCCCCAAAGTCTATGGTGGTGCTCACTGGCGATGATGCGCACGACCCTCTCATGCTGGCGCTGTTAACGTCCTTATCTCATACAAAAAAGTCCTGTCCAGTTAGTCTTGTTGGTGTTCAGCCTGCGACAGAGTTCTCCTTCCCGCTTTTTTCAACGCTCGGCGAATTAACCACAAGCCCTGATCTTGCCGTGTTAGTTGGCTCTTATTCTTCCAAAGAAAGCCAACCTTCCATGGAAGACATTATTGCCGCCTGTGGCGCTGCGGGCATTGGCTCATTACTAATGTTGTCTTGGACAGGCGACAGCCAAGAATCACTGGCTGAAGCGCTGCGCAAACACAATGTTCGATTACTTGGCCCGAACAGTTTTGGTATTTGTCGACCTAAACAAGGCGTCTTTGCTTGGCTTGGTTTAACTCAGCCTTTACCGGGACGCTTAGCATTAATGTCGCAATCTGGCACGGTCGCCAGTGCGCTTGTAGATTGGGCGACTTGGCAAGGCATCGGCTTTTCTCAAGTAGTTTCTATGGGGTCACCTGTCGATGTGATGCCATCGCAAGTATTGGATTACTTATCCAATGATTTCGACAGTCAGGCCATTTTGATGTATCTGCAAAAAATAGGTCGTCCGACACGCTTCCTTAGCAGCTTACGCGCTACAGGGCGAAGCAAACCCGTTGCCGTTGTCACCGAACATTCCGTCGGTGCCGATGAGCGAGTACTCGACGCCGCACTCAGCCGAACTGGTGCAGTACGTGGACGACGCTTGAATGATTTAATCGCGGCAGCCTCGGTAATGACAAATGCCCGTCGGGTAAAAGATGGCTCGTTGTTAATTATAGGTAACGGCGCAGGGCCGGGCGAACTCGCGGCACAACGCGCTATGGAATTAGGCATTGACCTACTCACGCCAGAAGGCGAGTTACACAATAGATTGGAATCCACCATGGCGGGTCGCGGTGGCATTGGCCCGGTGACAACGGTTTGGGCAAGTTGCGCCACAGATCTCTTTATTGATCTTGCCGCTAATGCTTTGCAGAGTGATGATTGTGGTGCGGTGTTACTAACGCTAAGCCCAACTGCGCTAATAGACATAGATTCCCTTTACGATCTCATCGTCAAGTTGCATCGAACACAGAAAAAGCTCGTTATGGTATGTTTGCTTGGTGGTGGCAACATGACTAACATGCGTACGCGTATTAACGAAGCTGGCATTCCAACCTTCCGTACCCCAGAGACGGCTATTGAAGGATTTCAGTTCTTGGTGCAATTCCAGCGTAACCAATTACTCGCCAAACAATCACCAGACAGTCATGCGTTTCGTTTTAAAATTGATGTTTCAGAAGCAACAAAAACGCTTAATCGCCTTTTTAAACAAGAACGCAGACAAGAGCTCAAACAGGTTGAAAAAACGCCTCATACGGATTCGTTACGAGATATTTTTGAGCTGTTTCATATTCGCTTAATTACTCGCCGTCAGGCCTCAAATCAGTTATCTGCACCGATCCATCTTAGAGTATTTCAGGATAAAGTATTTGGCCCAGCCATTGGTTTGTCGTTGGAAGGTGCTCAGCAACATAAACAAGCTGAAGCCGTTGCTTTGCCACCTCTCAATACCATTTTGGCGAAAGATTTAATTCAACGCGCCTTTCCCGGTGAAGAGTCATTTGAGCTAGAAAGTTTACTGCGCAACTTATCCTCTATGGTTTGCGAATTACCTGAAATTGAAAGCCTAGAAATGGCCGATGTGAGGCTTCATGACAGTGGTAGTGTTTACGCTGACGTCACGGCCAACCTTCGTCTTTGCAAAAATTGGCGTCGTTATGAACATCTCGCCATTCATCCTTACCCAAGACAATGGGTATCGGAGCGAGTATTGAAAAATGACGAGATCGCCACCGTTAGACCTGTTTTACCGAGAGATTCAGGCATTTTGGCGGATTTTGTTCGCAGCATGTCTCATGAGACTCGCTATTTTCGTTTTATTTCCAATATCGAAGAACTGACACCGCGCATGCTCGCCAGCATGTCCCACATCGACTACGACCGAGAAATGGCCTTACTCGCGGTGATTCAGCGGGATGACCAAGATTTATTGATCGGCACCGCACGATACATAGATAACTTCGACGATCAAAGTTGTGAATTTGCCGTGGTACTTGGCGATGAATTCCAAGGTTTAGGCTTAGCGTCTTATCTAATGCGACGACTTATGCAAGTCGCCGCAGACAAAGGCATTCGTGTGATGAAAGGTATTGTATTGGCCGAAAACAAACGCATGATCGAATTCTGCCGACATTTAGGCTTTTCCATTCAACGCGATCCAGATGATTTCGGTCAAATGGTCGCCAGTATTAAACTGACACCGAGCTTGCTGGAAAAGTGTCGGGATGCTTCCTAACTAGTTCAATACCTCAATCTCAACTTCTATAACACCAGAGCGAGTATTACCGATGCGCTGAAAAGCGGCTTTGCTAAGGTCAATAATGCGGCCACTTACGAACGGCCCACGGTCATTAACTCGCACCACAACACTCTTGCCATTGGCGACGTTGGTGACTTTTACTTTTGAGCCAAAAGGCAATCGTTTATGAGCGGCAGTCATGGCTTTTTGATCAAACAATTCTCCGCTGGCCGTTTTGCGTCCTTGATACTTCATGGCGTAATAACTGGCTCCGCCGCTTTCTTCGAACCCTACTGAATCGGAACGACTGATTGGACCACTTGCGCATGCGGTTAGAGCAAGAGACAAGATTGCCACACATAAGGTGCTAATTTTTCGCATTGTTTTTTCTTTTCCTTTAAGTCGCTTTGATTTTCAGATGCTATGCTCTTAGTCTCATAGTAACAGATACGTCCGCCTAGCAAACTCAACCTAACGAAACATCAGTCAGCTTCTTGTCAGTTTTTTGGTGTATCTTCCTATTCTTTGCCTTAATGCTCATAGCAATTCCCAACATGACAATGCACTAACATAAGTTGCGAGTATGGTTAACATCACCAGAGGCGCCAATAATACCAGCTTATTTAAGGTATGCTTGGCGCCATTAAACCCACTGCTTTTTTTTCGACAGATAGACATGACTTCTCGCTTTTTATCACTTTGCAAAACCCCTTCTCGTTGGCCAACAACCTGGCGATTAACCGTCTTATTAGCCGTATCTTTTGTTTTAGTGGTTTGTTTTGAATACGCTAATTTGCCAGCGGCGCTTCTGCTTGGTCCTATGATTACAGCAATTATTTTAGCCACCAGTGGCGCAGGTATGACACTGCCAAAGCCAATGTTTTTAATGGCTCAAGGTATTTTGGGCATGATGATAGCCAACAGTCTTCCGCTGACGGTCTTTGCGAAAATCTCCATGGAATGGCCGTTGTTTCTAATTGGCACTGTCTCGACGATTGTCGCGTCTAGCTTTTTGGGCTGGTTGCTTAGTCGTAGCGGATTATTGCCCGGCACTACTGCCATTTGGGGTTCTTCTCCTGGCGCGGCATCCGCAATGACTATTATGTCTGAGTCTTACGGAGCGGACATGCGGCTGGTCGCCTTTATGCAGTATTTACGTGTGGCTTGCTGTGCTATCGCGGCAACGATTGTTGCGGCGGTATTTCACGTCGATGGTGTTTCTGCTGAACCGATTGATTGGCTTGGCGTGTCGTCATGGTCTGGTTTTGCTATTACGCTAGCAGTCATCTTGGTAGCGAGCATTGTTGGTATAAAACTTCGTCTACCAAGCGGGCCTTTGCTGCTTTCTCTTGCAGTAGGGTTGGTGATCAAGTTCTCCGGTATTTTACCAATTATTCTGCCCCATTGGTGCTTGGCGATTAGCTTTGCAATGCTGGGTTGGGGGATTGGCTTTCGCTTCACTCGACAAGTGTTGCAGCACGCTTGGCATGTCTTTCCGCATGTATTAGCCGCGATTCTAGCCTTAATTGCGATTAATGCCTGCTTGGCCATGCTTTTGATTACTTTTGCCGATATCGACCCGCTCACGGCCTTCCTTGCCACCAGCCCTGGCGGTGCTGACTCTGTTGCCATAATCGCCGCGTCAACCAATGCTGATGTGTCTTTTGTGATGGCCATGCAGGTTGCTCGCTTTCTATTGGTACTGATTGCTGGGCCGATGCTTGCTCGTTGGCTCTCAACGAATAAGACCGCCTAAAAGCTTTCTATATCAAAGAATATCTAAATAAAAACCATATAAACGAAAAAACCACCCGAAGATGGTTTTTTATCAGGATTTAGCTCTGACGTCTAACTGGCTTGCTGGTCAAGATTTTCTGGGCCAAACGAGAAGGGTAATAGCTCGTTCATTGTGAGGGATTTTCTCACGCCTTCTGCGCCACAAATATGAATCATGGTATCCACAGAAGAAAACTCACGAATCTTCTGACGGCAACCACCACAAGGTGTTACCAATTCCTCACCTTTCCCAATAACGTAAATATCTTTAATCAACGTATCGCCACCAAGCACCATGGAAGCGATAGCGCCCGCTTCAGCACACGTTCCTTCTGGATAAGCCGCGTTTTCCACGTTACAACCAGAATAAATCTTGCCACCAGCCGTTAAAATCGCCGCGCCCACATGGAAGCGAGAATAAGGCACATAGGCTTTATTCATCGCGTCTTTAGCTAGTTCAAAAAGCTCAGAGCTCTGTTTCACATCAGACATGGTTTAAATCCAACATATTAAGCTCGCTCTTTCACGTAAGGGCGACCGATAGCTTTTGGCCCAACAGCTTTGCCGATGAAACCTGCTAATAACAAGACGGTTAATACATACGGCAATACTTCGATTGCTTGTACTGGTACTTCGCCAATACCTGGAATCACAACGCCCTGCATACGAACCGCAACAGCGTCTAAGAAACCAAACAACAAACAAGCAAGCAATACTGGAACTGGACGCCATTTACCAAAGATAAGCGCAGCCAATGCCATGTAGCCTTTACCCGCGCTCATATCTTTCAAGAAACCTGCGTTATGAGCAGTAGACAAATACGCGCCAGCAAGGCCACATAAAATGCCACAAATAATCAAAGCGCGGTAACGAATGAAAGACACTGAAATGCCAGCAGTATCAACCGCATGAGGGTTCTCACCCACCGCACGAAGGCGCAAGCCAAAGCGAGTTTTATAAATAACCCAATAGGTCACTGGTACCATAATAAAGGCCAAGTAAACCAAAATATTGTGGCCGCTAAGCAAGTTCGAATAAATTTGTCCGATTATAGGCACACTTTCCATTGCATCGGCAAATGGGAAAGTAATGTCTAAAAAGCGCGCATCACCAACCAATGCCGGTGTTTGTCCGCCCATACCAAACCAGTGCATAGACAAAGTAACCGTCAAACCAGCCACAATAGTATTAATCGCCACACCAGAAACGATGTGATCGCCGCGGTGAGTAATACAAGCGAAGCCGTGAATCATAGCTAAGCTAACAGAGGCCAATATGCCAAAGCACAAACCTATCCAAGCCGAACCAAAAACAGCTGCTGCTGCTGCCGCTGCAAAGGCACTGCCTAAAATCTTACCTTCTAAACCGATATCAACAATACCCGCACGTTCAGAATACAAGCCAGCTAACGCAGCAAAGATAAGCGGAGTAGATACGCGCATTGTCGCGTCTAACATGAGTATTAATGTTTCAAACATAGTTTTCCCCTACGCGACCGCTCTGCGAATAAAAAAGCCTTCGATACGATCCTTGAACATATGCTCAAGCGCACCAGAGAATAGAATCACTAAACCTTGAATAACAACGACAATTTCAGGCGTAATAGTTGGAATTTCAAATGCTAATTCGGCACCACCTTGATACAAGGCACCAAATAAAATAGCTGCTAGAATAATACCAATCGGATGATTACGTCCCATCAAGGCCACTGCGATACCGGCAAAACCGTAACCCGCCGTAAAGTTGAGCAACAAGTTATGATTCACACCCATGATTTCATTAAGGCCAACAAAACCTGCCAAGCCTCCAGAAATCAACATTGCCCAAATGGTCACTTTCGCAGTATCAATACCAGCGTAACGAGCCGCCGTAGGATTGGTTCCTAGCGTCCGTAGCTGATAACCCCAACGTGTATGCCAAATTAATCCCCAAACAAACACACAGCACAACAAAGCCCAAATGAAAGCAAGGTTCAATGGTGAGTCACCAATTTCGATACCTATTGGAGAAAGCAATTCATGTAGATAAGGCAACCAAGCGCTTTCTTCAAACGTTCGGCTGTTTGGTGCCATACGGCCATCTTCTTTTAACCAGTTTACGATCAAGTAAACCATCAACGAAGAGGCAATAAAGTTAAACATGATGGTAGTGATAACAATGTGGCTACCGCGACGAGCTTGTAAATAAGCTGGAATGTATGCCCATGCTGCACCAAAAACTGCTGCACCAATTACGGCCAAAGGCGCAATCACATATAATGGCATGGTGTGATCCAGTGACAAACAGATCAAACCAACACCTAGACCACCAATATAAGCTTGCCCTTCACCACCGATATTGAACAAACCACCTTTAAAGGCTACAGACACAGCTAAGCCAGTAAAAATAAGGTTTGTTGCGTAGTAAAGCGTGTAACCAATACCTTCGTCGTAACCAAAAGCGCCATAAATAAGATATCCAGCAGCTTCAATTGGGTTTTCACCAATGGCAAGAATCACCAATCCAGAAACCAAGAAAGCCAACATAATATTTAGCACAGGAATAAGGGCAATATTTACCCAAGTAGGGACTTTCGCCTGACTCATGCGGACACCTCTGCTTGCTCTTCGCCTTCTTGCTCTTCGTTATAGGCATTAGCCATCATCAGACCAAGGGTTCGTTCATCGGCATCTTTTGCATCTAGCTCACCGACTACCGCACCATCAAACATCACAATGATGCGATCACTTAGTGCCATAATTTCATCCAATTCAACGGACACAAGTAAAATGGCTTTACCTGAGTCTCTTAATTTAACGATTTGTTCGTGAATATTTTCAATTGCACCAATATCAACGCCACGAGTTGGCTGGCCAATCAATAATACTTCAGGGTTTTGCTCAACTTCACGGGCAATAACTATTTTTTGCTGGTTACCACCGGAAAAATTCGCCGTTTTCAAATGAGGATTCGGTGGACGCACATCCCAAGCTGCCATGCGCTCATTGCATTCATCGAGCATTACCTTGCGATTCATTAGAATTTTGCCGTTATAAACAGGCGAATTATGATAGCCCAAGACAGCCGCTTCATACGCTTCAAAGCCCGTTACCAAACCCATTTTATGGCGATCTTCAGGCACATGAGCCATCTTCAAATCACGCATTTGTGCCGCATCTTTTGGCGCTTTCGCAGTGATAACTTGACCAGCAAAGTGAATCTCGCCCTCGTCCATAGGTGTGATACCAGATAGGACATTCAATAATTCACTCTGCCCATTGCCAGATACGCCAGCAATACCCAGAATTTCACCAGCACGCAGCTCTAAACTTACATTCTTTAAGCGTTTAACGCCTTGGCTGTCAAACTGCGACAAGTTTTGCGCAGACAACAGCACTTCACTTGGCTGAGCTTCATCTTTATCGACTGTTAAACGAACTTTTTTGCCCACCATCAATTCGGCAAGATCTTCCTTACTGGTGTGAGCTGTTTCTCGATGAGCAACCATTTCACCTTGGCGCATCACCGACACATTGTCGGTGGAAGCCATTATTTCACGTAATTTGTGGGTGATTAACAATACGGTAACGCCCTGATCTTTTAGGGCTTTTAGAATGCGAAACAGGTGATCTGCTTCTTGTGGTGTCAATACGCCTGTGGGCTCATCCAATATAAGGATGCGTGCGCCACGATATAGCGCTTTTAAGATCTCAACTCGTTGCTGTAAACCAACCGGAAGTTCCTCTACGATTGCATCTACATCAATATCCAAACTGTATTCGTGAGCCAAGCGTTGCAATTCTATGCGAGCTGCACCGATACCATTTTTTAGTACCGCTCCGCCTTCAGCGCCTAAAATAACGTTTTCAAGAACACTAAAATTTTCTACCAGCATAAAATGCTGATGCACCATACCTATGCCAGCATTAATAGCATCCTGAGAGCTACGAATATCAACGCGCTTACCATCAACTTCAATATGACCCGTATCGGCTTCATAAAAGCCATAAATGATACTCATCAAAGTGGATTTGCCCGCGCCGTTTTCACCGATAATACCGTGAATCGTGCCAGCCGGAACTTGTAAGCAAATGTCTTTATTGGCCTGAACCGCACCAAAACGTTTACTGATGTCTCGCAATTCAATTGCGTATGGCATTGTTTTATTCGTCATATCTAAAAGTAATTCATCTGCTTAAAATGGAACACACTAGAACAAAAAAAACAGTTACCTACTCTATGTAAGTAACTGTTTTTTGATGCAACTTAGTAGTTACAAGTGTTATCTGACATGTAATCGTGAACTTTAATTTCACCACTGATGATTTTGGCGCGAATGTCTTTCATTTTCGCTTTCATATCTGCAGTAATTAGGCTGGCATTGTTGTCATCTAGCGCCCAATCAACACCACCATCAGACAAACCTAAAACAACCAAACCAGGTTTCCAAGTGCCTGCTGCGGCATCTTTGTACGTTTTGTAAGCCGCTTGGTCTACACGTTTAACCATAGAGGTTAGCATTGTGCCTGGCTGAACATGGTTTTGGTTTGAATCTACACCAATCGCCAATTTACCTTCGTCTTTTGCAGCTTGGTATACACCGATACCTGTACCACCTGCAGCCGCAAACACAACATCTGAACCTTTAGAGAATTGGCTCTTTGCCAATTCAGAACCTTTTGTTGGATCATTAAACGCCGCACCAGTAGAGCCTGTCATATTTTGCAAAACAGTGGCATTAGAGGACTGGTATTTAACGCCTTGCTCATAACCACAAGCAAACTTACGAATCAGAGGAATATCCATGCCCCCGACAAAGCTTACAGTATTGGTTTTAGATGCCATCGCCGCCAAAGCACCAACAAGGAAGGAGCCTTCGTACTCTTTGAAAACAACAGACTGAACGTTTGGAAGATCGATGACACCATCAATAATAGTGAAGTTGATTTCAGGGAAATCTTTAGCGACTTTCTCAACCGCAGAAGTCATGTTAAAACCAACGGTAACGATAGGAGAATAACCACGTTTAGCAAGGCGGCGTAGACCTTGCTCTACCTGAGCTTCGTTCTTAGGTTCAAATTCTCGAACCTGAATGCCCGTCTCAGCCGTGTATTCTTTCACGCCATTGTAAACGCCTTCGTTAAAAGACTTATCAAATTTACCTGCTTGGTCATACACAACCGCTGGTTCTGTCGCAGCGTGAGCCATGGTTGATGAGATAGCAAGCGCTGTAACGGACGCAAGAAAGACAGCTTTCATTCCAATTCCTCTTATATATGTAATTTAGTCTAGGCAACTATAAACCCTGCCTAACTGGTCAAAAATAAACCGATTAGCAGAATACCGCAATGTAATCTGCACATTTTAAGCAACATTTTTACGTATTTACAAAAAGCCCACTCAAAAATAATCTTTTTCTGAGCATCTACTTAGTCAACAGACTAGGTAGCAATTCTTGTGCCTAACCTAAACAATTGGTCAAGATTGGCAGTTGATGCAAAAAACTGTACTACGCTGAGCTTGCCGGATTTCTTTAAGTGGCGCACTACATATGATACAAGCTTTATTAGCCCGACCATAAACAGCCAACTCCTGCTTAAAATAACCAGGCTTGCCATCACCGCCAACAAAGTCTTTTAATGTCGTTCCGCCCTGTTTAATGGCAGCTGCTAGCACCACTTTAATGCACTCAACCAAACGGGCCAAACGCACCTTACTTATCTTACCGGCCAAACGATCAGGACGAATGCCCGCTTTAAATAGCGCTTCATTGGCATAAATATTACCAACACCCACAACTACCTTGCTGTCCATAATAAAGGTCTTAATTGGAACCTTGCGACCTTTCGCTCGCGCGTAAAGCATATCAGCATTAAAAAGATCAGACAGCGGTTCTGGGCCTAAGTGCTTTATTAGCTCATGCTCGTTCCAATCTTCAGTTGTCCACAAGATAGCACCAAAGCGACGAGGGTCAGTGTATCTTAGCCACACATCATCATCGGTAAAGCAAAAATCTACATGATCATGAAATAACGGTGGCGTGTCAGCTGGCACAAAATATAAGCTGCCAGACATACCAAGATGAACAATCAAGGTGCCTTTTGACGTATGAATGCCGATGTATTTACCACGACGAGAAAGATGAGTAATTTCTTCACCTATCATTTCTGAGCTTAGCTCAGGCGTGATTAACCAGCGCAGCTTTGGCTGGCGAATATCGACCCTAACGAGAGAGCGCCCAACTAATTTGGGTTCGATGCCACGTAAGGTGGTTTCTACTTCTGGTAACTCAGGCATAGTTAACCTCAATGATGACTAGACACACAGACAATACTGAGTAAACAAATAAAGTGCAGCTACTAATTGCCACAGAAAAAATATTGACCAAATGAACAAGGTGTTGTTACTAGATACAAAAAAACCGACTCAATGAGTCGGTTCCTTTTGACAAGAAGCAAAAATTATTTAATTTTCGCTTCTTTGTACATAACGTGCTTACGTACAACTGGATCAAACTTTTTCATTTCAAGTTTGTCCGGAGTATTTCGCTTGTTCTTGTCAGTTGTGTAAAAGTGACCAGTACCAGCAGAAGATACCATGCGAATTAGATCGCGAGCGCCTTTAGAAGCCATGATTCAGATCCTTATACTTTTTCGCCGTTAGCGCGCATTTCAACAAGAACTGTTTCAATGCCCTTTTTATCGATAATACGCATACCTTTAGAAGATACACGTAAACGGATGTAACGGTTTTCACCTTCGACCCAAAAACGGTGCCAATGAAGGTTAGGAAGAAAACGACGTTTAGTACGGCGTTTTGAGTGAGAAACGTTGTTACCTGTAACAGGACGCTTCCCAGTAACTTGACATACGCGAGACATAATTAAATACCTTTTGCTATCCAGAAAGATTATTGGAAGTGTTTCACTTCCTCAGGCGGAGCATGATTCCTTATGAATCAAAAAAATCCCATACCGAGGATATAGCGGCGCGCATTTTCCCATAAGCCAACCAATTGAGCAATTCTTTTGTTAAAAAATGATCAATTGACTCTGTCGAACAAAAAGCATCAAAGAAAAACATAATGGCGCTCCTTATCGAATCCAACGTCTACCTCTGCAGAGCCCAACTATGTTCTTCTAATACTATGTTTTTCTAAAAAGACAACGTAGCTAACACCTCCCCCACTAAACCAAGGACACTAACGAGTTTTAGCTTTCTGTCGTTGATCTAAAGATTAAGCCTTAAATTAGAATAAATTTCTTCTATTAGTAACTTAGGAACACCCCACTCTTGGGCTAAGGTCGGCCACCTAGAGACACATTCGATCGTTTCATCGACGATACTGTCAATTTTGCTCTTGCCAAATAAGGGGCTGAGTTTCTCTAGACTATAAAAATCCGCTCGCGTAAAACCATCTCTCTTTCCATTTAAACTCATCCAATGACTATTAACCCACTTACTTCCAGGCTTGTAGCTATAGGCCAAATCATAGGCAGGGGCTAAAGACCAACCCTCATTTTTCAGAATGAAAGCAAAGTTTTTGGCATGATCATCATGATTCCGAGCAATAATATTAAATACCATACGCTTTAATATCTGCAGGGCATCAGTTGCAGGCAGCTTTAATTGCCGAGCCACACTGAATATTTCTGCATAGGAGAATGAGCCTGGTTTATTGTAGTCAACATGGGCCAACCCATTGAGCGTCTGGACATGGACTTTGGTATTACTTACGCGATCAAAACGCTGCGTTATAAAGTGCCGCCTGCCACCTTCTTCAAGCAACCTACAGGGCATCATTTTAATACCACAACTTTTGGCCATCAAATAATAAACAAATTCCATAGCTCCGTAACCTAAGGGATCCCCAAATGTCTCTTGGTTTTGATTGTGTTCATTTACACCATCAAATTTCATTAGGTAATGAGTAAAACCTTCAGGAACGGTCGTTTGCCCAGAGCGAACTTGAGTAAAGTCTTTATTAAATGCCAGTACAGCCTTAGGTCTTGCTCCGCCAGCACTCATACCAACAGAGAGTAACGACAGCATTGCTTCTCTTTCTTCTCGTCCATCCTTATTAAGCTCTACCTCAAATACACCACGAGAATCTAAAATTTCTTGCGCGATTGAAACAAGAGATTGAATTTCAACTTGTTGCGATGCATTTAGGCTACGAAGTTTTGTAGCGGGTGAATACTCCAGAGCTCCCATACCTCTTTTCCCAGTGTATTGAAGCCGTTGTAGAGGAGAAATGTCATTAGGAGACTTACCTTGACTTGCCACCCAAGCATTAAGAACTGAGTTACCAAAGTTATCGGGGAGAGAATCTGCTATTAAGCCTGGCAAGCCTTTAAAGGTATTAAAATCAAGTTCAGGAAAACTAAAAATCCGTCTGGATAACGGCATTTTAAGAGGAGAAAGCTCTATCCCTTTTTTTATAAAACTTGCTGTATATTCAAAAGCTCCTATGCCTTTTTCGACATCAAAGCTTACAGCCCCAACATCATGACCTTGATAAGAGACCTTAATAACTTCCATTACCATTCTAATATCCCTTTATTATTTTCTCGATGCACTCCTGACGCTCGCTGCCGTTTTTTGCCCTCTAGCTTAGCCAGCTGCAATGGTGATATTTCTTGTTTTGGCAGGAATAAATTCAATTGATCCGTTAAATTCAGTGCAATCATAATTGCCACAAACACTTCTAATTGCACTTTCCCTTTTTCGGCATTTAAAACCGTTTTCCGGGCAACGCCAGCAAGTGCCGCGACCTCAGACTGAGTCAGGTTAAGATTCAACCTAGCCTGCTTTAAACGTTCACCAAGCTCCTCAGAAAGAGCGGCCGCAGATTTTTCGATAGCCATACAAGGTTCCAATATAGTGACATTGTAAGATTAAAATAACTTTTATGTCCTAAATTTAGAACTTTCCGAACAGATCATCAAGAAAAACAATACTAAGTCCTAAAACAGTTACTTTGACACCTAAAAATCTATATAAAGTAACCAAATAGGAACTTTAAACGAAATTGTAAAATTAAATAACATACAAACTACTTCTCATTTTTCTATCATCAGACTTAAAAGCAGTGCCTACACCAATCCCCTCTCCGCTAACGACACAGGCGAGCCATCACCGACGACAAAGTGATCGAGCAATCGCACATCAACGAGGTCTAGCGCACGTTTAATTTTATCGGTAATACTGATATCAGCCTGACTGGGTTCTGCGATACCGCTTGGATGGTTATGAGCCAGAATGACCGCGGCGGCGTTATATTGCAGCGCGGCTTTAACAACTTCACGCGGATATACTGCCGCGGCATCTATGGTTCCCATGAAGAGTTCTTGATAGCGGATCAATCTGTGTTGGGTGTCTAAGAAAAGCACCGCGAAGACTTCTCGTGGAGAATGACGCAACTGGGAAGAAAGATAGGTTCGAACATGTTCTGCACTAGCGAACACTGTTTCGCGCATCAGCTGTTCTTGTAAATGACGCTTGGACATCTCAAGTACAGCTTGTAGCTGGGTATATTTAGCATCACCAAGGCCAAAGCCTTGGCAAAACTCTTCTCGACTGGCCGACATTAACGAACGCAACCCACCAAACTGAGTAAGTAGTTGTCGAGCAAGTTCTACCGCACTGATACCTTGCGTTCCAGTACGAAGAAAAATAGCCAAAAGCTCAGAGTCACTTAACGCGCCTGCGCCTTGCTGGATTAACTTCTCGCGCGGCCTTTCTTGCTCAGGCCAATGTTTAATACTCATGATCTACTCCTTGATACATGATAATCTTGCTCTTATTTAGACAAACAAATATAGCGGCGGCGTATACATAACCGCAAAAGGCTTCCTGCCTTATTTGTTAACCTTATCTATCACAGATCGAATTGAGAAGTTTTTTATGTCAAATCTCGTTCAAAAACGCATTTTATTAGGTATTACTGGCGGCATCGCAGCTTATAAAAGCATCGAGTTAATTCGTTTACTAACTAAGGCTGGCGCTGAGGTGCAAGTCGTTTTAACAGAAGGCGCAAAGGCTTTTGTCACGGAAATGACCCTACAAGCGATTTCTGGCCATCCAGTACGCAGTACCTTATTAGACCCAAATGCCGAAGCTGGAATGGGACATATAGAACTGGCGAAATGGGCGGACTTAATTGTAATAGCACCCGCTTCTGCTGACTTCATGGCTCGTTATGCTCAAGGCATGGCAAACGACTTATTAAGCACCCTATGTTTAGCCACCGAATCCCCTGTTTTGCTTGCTCCTGCGATGAACCAAGCCATGTGGCGTCATTCTGCAACACAAGCCAATGCAAAACTACTGGCCGAACGAGGCGTATTAAACATCGGACCTGCTGATGGTGCTCAAGCTTGCGGTGACATTGGGCCTGGGCGCATGAGCGAGCCGAGTGATATTTTCACTGCAGTTATCACGCATTTCCAAGGTTCATCGATCAAACAAGATTTGGCGGGACAACATTGGGTGATTACTGCAGGCCCAACGATGGAAGCCATCGATCCTGTTCGTTACATCAGTAATCACAGCTCAGGAAAAATGGGGTATGCTCTGGCATCTGCTGCGATTGCTCGTGGCGCAAGGGTCACATTAATAAGTGGCCCAGTGCAAATAGCAACGCCTGCTGGTGCAAACATCATTGCTGTAAAAAGTGCCGATGACATGCTGGCGGCTTGTGAGCGAAGCATGAACACACAAGCCGATGTGTTCATTGGTGCCGCTGCGGTTGCAGACTTTAAAATGAAAGCCGCTAGCGACCAGAAGATGAAAAAGCAATCCGATACCGATGAAATCACCCTGACATTAGTAAAAAATCCAGACATCATCGCGACACTTGCTCAACAAAAACGCGCAAAAACCATGGTTGGCTTTGCGGCTGAAACACAGAATGTGATCGAATACGCGAAAAGCAAACTGGAACGAAAAGGTCTGGATATTATCATCGCCAATGACGTTTCTCGTGCCGACATTGGCTTCAATCAAGATGAAAACCAAGTCACTGTTATTACTCAAGACAAAACTTGGTCTCCAGATAAAGCTGCAAAAAGCGAGCTAGCAAATCAACTCGTTGAATTTATTCAACAACATATTAAGTCCTCGTCTTAACACCCATCATGAATTAAGAAAAAAAGAGAAGATAACCATGAAACAAGCTATTCAATTAAAAATCCTTAGCGACAAAATCGGCAAAGAGATTCCGCTGCCAACCTACGCAACTGAGGGTTCTGCTGGTTTAGATTTGCGCGCTTGCCTTGATCAAGCGATTGATCTTGCTCCGGGTGAAACGACACTACTACCAACTGGTTTGTCTATTTATATCCAAGACCCAAATCTGGCTGCGACAATTTTGCCACGCTCTGGATTAGGTCATAAACATGGTATCGTTTTGGGTAACTTGGTTGGTTTAATCGACTCGGATTACCAAGGCGAGCTAATGGTTTCCTGTTGGAATCGTGGTAATACGACATTCACTATCGAACCAGGTGAGCGTGTTGCGCAATTAGTTCTACTACCTGTCGTTCAAGCTGAATTTAATATTGTTACTGAATTTGAAAGTACTGAGCGTGGCGAAGGCGGCTTTGGCCACACAGGCACAAAATAAGCAAAAAACACACGAAAAGAGTGAGATTAATTCACCCTTTTCGTGTTCGTCACCACATTCATTCACTCATCTTTCTTCACACAAACGAAATTAACTTTCATAAGTCCAAACTTCGTAAGTTTCATACAAATTTCTATAGTTAATCCTTCAAGATCACGCTATTATTTCAAACCTAAGTGGTTGCTTACACTCGTTGTCAGCCTTGGCTGTCACCGTTTTGCCATACTTAGTGAGTATATTTTGTCGTTGATAGAACAATACACCTATCGAGTTTGTATATTTTTTTGTGCGACCCATTTTTGTTTACAGGAGTACGTAATCCGTGGCTTTTTCTCGTGAGTCTGCTTTAGATGTTGCTAAGGTTTTAAGCGAATCGCTTCCTTACATTCAACGCTTTGCTGGTAAAACGCTGGTTATTAAATACGGCGGCAATGCCATGACAGATGAAAACCTACAAGCAGGTTTTGCGCGAGATATCGTTTTAATGAAAGCCATTGGTATTAACCCTATCGTGGTTCACGGTGGCGGCCCACAAATTGGTGAAATGCTTGCTAAACTGAACATCGAATCAAAATTCATCAATGGCATGCGAGTAACCGATACCGCAACCATGGATGTAGTTGAGATGGTACTAGGCGGTCAAGTAAACAAAGAAATCGTTAACTTAATTTGTGAAGCTGGCGGTAAAGCCATCGGCATCACAGGTAAAGACAGCCGCTTCATTAAAGCGAAGAAGCTTTTTGTGAAACACCAAGCGGAAGGCATGACAGCACCAGAACAAGTGGATATTGGCCACGTTGGCGAAGTCGCCAGTGTCGACACCAGCTTCTTAAAGTTCTTTGAAAACAGCGACCTGATTCCAGTTATTGCACCAATTGGTGTGGATGACGAGGGTAACTCTTATAACATCAATGCGGATCTTGTTGCCGGTAAAGTAGCCGAAGCGGTTGGCGCAGAAAAGCTTATGCTACTGACCAATATTTCAGGCGTACAGGACAAACAAGGTAATGTGTTAACTGGATTGAGCACAGCGCAAGTCGATGCCTTGATTGCTGACGGCACGATTTATGGCGGCATGTTACCTAAGATCAGCTGCGCGCTATCAGCAGTTAATGCTGGCGTAACAAGTGCTCATATTATTGATGGACGAGTTCCACACGCGACTTTATTGGAAATATTCACCGACACTGGCGTTGGTACACTAATATCAAACACCAAAGTTGGCGAATAAGATTTTTCGCTTTTGTTGATACTATCACTTAACGATACTAGCAATTAACAACACTGGTTAGAAACTGGACACGAAAAATGAGCAACAAGAAAAACGATCGTCGCACACAGATATTGCAAGCGCTCGCTCAAATGCTAGAAAGCAGCCCAGGAGCACGTATCACTACGGCCGCTTTAGCAAAGCAAGTTGGTGTGTCAGAAGCGGCGTTGTATCGTCATTTTCCCAGTAAAGCTAAGATGTTTGAAGGTTTGATCGAGTTTATTGAGGAAAGTCTCTTCACGCGCATCAACCGTATCGTACAAGAAGAAAGTAACGTGATTGCTCGAATAGAGATGATAGTCACACTAGTACTAGGATTTGCTGAACAAAACCCTGGTATGTGTCGTTTGCTAACAGCCGATGCGTTAGCAGGCGAAACTGAGCGTTTACGTGTTCGTATTACCCAAGTATTTGATCGCATTGAAACCCAGCTAAAACAAGTTATTCGTGAAGCAGACTTGAAACAGGGTTTACGACCTGCGATGGGCGTTGCGCCTTGTGCAAATTTCCTGATAGCTATTATCGAAGGAAAAATACGCCATTACGTTCGTAGCGAGTTCAAAGTTAAGCCAATGGAAATTTGGCCCGAACAATGGACAGTATTGGCACAGAACTTGATGCTAAATCGCTAAGGCTTGAGGAAAACCTCAAACCTTAGTATTTGTATTAGCATTAAATGCCGTATTGAAGGCGATATGCTTTAACGGCATCAAGATGTTTAGCAAATTCAGGAGAATCCTGTTCTGCCAAATACGTCATGATGTCATTTAAAGATACGATACTAATAACAGGCATACCGAAGTCACGTTCGACTTCTTGGATAGCAGACAATTCACCTTGGCCTCGTTCTTGACGATCCAAGGCGATAAGAACACCAGCCGGAAGGGCATTGGCTTGTTGAATAATAGCCATCACTTCTCGAATGGCAGTTCCTGCAGTAATAACGTCATCGATAATCATGACGTTACCAGCTAACGGAGCACCGACTAGAGAACCGCCTTCACCGTGAGTTTTTGCTTCTTTACGGTTGAAAACGTATGGTGTGTCTACATTATGATGATCATAGAGAGCAACAGCTGTGGTCGTTGCCAATGGAATGCCTTTATAGGCAGGGCCAAATAGAACATCAAATGGAACATTTGCTTCCATTAATGAGGTTGCGTAAAAGCGCCCTAATTTAGCTAATGCTTGCCCAGAACTAAATAGGCCTGCATTAAAAAAGTAAGGACTTACGCGACCTGATTTAAGCGTAAATTCGCCAAAGCGCAGCACGTTTTGTTCAATAGCGAATTCGATAAAGTCTCTTTGGTAAGGTTTCATGCCAACTCCAGAAAGATAATAAATAGTACACAACAAAGCGCCGCCAAGAACGAGCGAAGCCATGCCAACATTGGATAGGCGCTAATATAACACACGGCTAGGAATTGTAGGGACCAGAAATGAAGGTCATCAGCCTTAATGTAAACGGTATAAGACAAGCAGCAGAACGCGGCTTTTTTGAATGGATGGTTCGTCAGGACCCAGATGTTGTGTGTCTGCAAGACATACAGGCAGATGAACGCACACTAAATGACAGTGTGTTTTTCCCACCTGGGTATAACACATACTTCTTTGACTCGATGGAAAATCCAGAGCAAGCAGGTGTGGCTATCTATTGCAAAACCATGCCTAAAGCCATTATGACTGGCATGGGATTCCCTGAATGCGACTTTGAAGGTCGTTTTATTCAAGCGGATTTCGATAAAGTCAGCATTGGAGCTTTCTTGACACCTCACGGTTCAAACCACGAGGAAACGCTGCAAGAACATAAGTATCGTTTTATGGAAGGTTTTAAAAACCATCTCATTAAAACTCGTCGCAAGCGTCGTGAATTTATTTTCTGCGGTACAGCCAATGTTGCTCGTTCACCGATCGATGTGAGCAGCTGGTTCGTCAATCAACGTAACTCTGGCTTCTTACCAGAAGAACGTAAGTGGATAAATGAAATTTTCAATGAGCTGGAATACATCGACGCTTTCCGCCAAGTAAACAAGCAAGACAAGCAATATACTTGGTGGCCAGATTATGAACGTGCATGGAAATTAGATGAAGGTGGTCGTTTAGATTACCAAATCACCACTCCAGGCATCAAAAATCTGATCCAAGGCGGCACGATTTATAAAGGCCAACGATTTTCAGATCACGCGCCATTAATCATGGAATATAATATTGATTAAGCGCTGCATCAATTCCAATGAAAGAGCACAGTTTTTTCATTGGAATTGAAAATCAAAAACTAAAAAGCCCGCTAGGTGTGACTTTTAATATTTAAACAGTCAACACCAGCGGGCTTTTTTTTATGTATTAAACTGTCTATGGAGTCTTTGTAGAAAGTTATTCGTCCACCAGTGACTTGCTCTTCACTTTTAACTTAAGCTGATGAATTCCACCGACTGGAATGCTATAAGCATCGCTAAGCGCGTTACCAGCCTCGACACAGACGAAACGACGATAGTCATCATCTTCCATATCAGTGCGCTGCTTAGCAATTTCTGCACCTGGGTTCCACAACACAGTACTGTTACTACCTTCTGTGCTAATCACCAATCTTCTTTGCAACCCAGCATCTAGGATTTCACATTTTTCTGGAGCAGAAGTATACACCCTGTCCATGTGATCACATGGTGTCACTGCACCTTGTTGCAACTTCTGACTGCTATTATCAAACTTATCGACATAACTTACTTGATCTAAGCCATGCACTTCAGCCGTTTGGTTATCTGAAACATTAAAATAGGTGTGCAAAGCTTCGCTAATTAGCATCGGCTTATCGGATAGATTCGCCGCCGAGAAATTCACTCGAAAACCCTTATTAGAGAAACGAAAGACTTGTCGTAACTCAAAGGCAAATGGCCACATCTCTTCGATCAAAGGATGATCTTCTGAAGCCAAACGAATGACGATTTTCACATCACCATTTTTAAAACGCCCTGCCTCAATGAATTCCCAGCGAAAATAACGAGCAAGACCGTGTGCAGGGAAATCCGCATGCGTCTCATTAGCACCAAACCAAGGCCAACAAACAGGAACACCAAAGTGACGACGCCCAAAACGGCCTTCACCACCAGGATTTGTCGATTGAAATAACAGATCCTCTTGACCCGCAGGAATAAAACTCTCCAAATGCCCGCCCCATAAGGCAATGACCGCACTAAAGCCTGGTTGCTCAATGACGATCTCGTCGCACTTTCTTAAGCTTGCTGGGCGTATTTCACCACCCAATTCTTCCAACTCTTGCATCAGTCGGCCATTCATCAACAACTCCATTAAAGTAATTTCGTACGCCCATATTAACTTTAGATGCCATGATTACAATAGTTTGAGCTTATACTGACAATATAACAAAACGGATAACCTTGTTGTGTATCAATAAAGACTTAACCTGATCGCACTTTTACGCTATAAAACACAGCAACTTAGGGCACGTTTTCATTATCGTTAACGTATGCTGCTTTCATTTTAAAAGGTGTCATATTTTTTATGAATCAACAGAACGAACCCAAAATGGTCATTGGCTGCGACGAATGGTGCGCATTTCCTTCCCTTAATATCCCAGCGATTAAAGCACGAGTAGATTCGGGCGCAAAAACGTCATCAATGCATGCAATCAATATCGTACGTTTTTCTCGTGATGGTGAGAGCTGGGTAAGCTTTGAAGTTCATCCTCTACAAAAAAATCGTAAAGTAACCGTACATTGTGAAGCCCAGCTTGTTGATCAAAGAGTCATTAAAAGCTCTAGCGGAGACAAAGAAAGCCGCCCAGTCATTCGCATACCCCTTTCTCTTGGCGGTATATCATGGGAAGCAGAAGTCACCCTAACCAATCGAGACAGCATGGGATATAGAATGCTACTAGGACGAGAAGCAATGAATGGTCGCGTTCTAATCGACCCTGAAGGGCTATGCCTAAAGGGTGATAGAACAAAAGAAGCTTTAAAAGAGCTTTATCCTTCAAGTAAATAAAGCAACGACAAAAGGCTGTAATTACTCTTTTGAATACACAACAGACTGATTGCGGCCGTTTTCTTTCGCTTTATACAAGGCCTCATCAGATCGACCAAGCCAGTCACATGGAACCTTATCTGAACGACTTGCTTCAGAAATACCAAAACTCATAGTCACAGATATTTCATGATTTGCAGTTTTAATTTTCAGATCGGCGATTTTCTTTCGCACCGACTCACAGAAAAATAGAGCCCCGGCAGCATCGGTATTTGGCAACAAAATCACAAACTCCTCACCACCATAGCGCCCAACAAAATCTGTTTTTCGAATACTGCTGCCCAACACTTTAGATACAGCTTGCAATACTAAATCGCCAGCAGGATGACCATATTGATCATTTACTTTTTTAAAGAAATCAATGTCCGTCATGACTAAAGAATGGGACCCAGCACCACTCAAAAACATATCAAAAACACTATTCAGCTTTTTATCCACACTGCCACGGTTAAACAAATGAGTCAGCGGATCCATCTTACTGAGGAAGTCCAATTTTTGGTTAGCATTCGATAATGACTCTTTATTAGTCGCTACATCTGTCACGTCATAAACAACCATACAAACGAACTTTACCGTGCCATCTGCGTTAGTAATGGGACGTAAGGCGACGTTCTGATACATCTTGTCAGCCATACCAGTAATAGGACGATAACTTTTAAATGGGAAAAGATGGGGACGCTGTTCCCAGGAAATAAAAATTGAAGTCCGCAAGGCAATCACATTATCTAATTTTTGCTCAAGCCAATTGCTATTAATGCCTGGAAAAACTCTTAATAAAGATTGCTCTTTGGCGATAGAAGAACTGACACCACTGTGGTTTTCCATAAAGCTGTTCCACAGTTTAATTTCGTATTTGTCGTTCAATACCACTAGGCCTACGTCAATATGCTGCAGCATATCGAATAGCCAATGCAGTTCCATCATGTCTTCTGCGCTACTGCTCATGTATTTACTCTTCCTCAACCAAATAGGACAGTAAGTTTTCTAATACGGATACAGAGTCTTCTGTAAACAACATCATCAAATCACAACTAATTTGGTAGTTTTCAACTTCATAAACAATTTCAACGGATAACGTACGCTTCCATTTGGCTCTTTTTGCGTTAACCAAATCGGATACTTTGACATGCTGCGCAAGTAAGGCCGGGTGACTATGGCTAAAATCGATATTTAGCTGCTTACCAAATGCATCAATAAATGGTCCAACCAATACGGACGATACGTCCATTAGAAGTTCCACTTCAACAATACTATCGATCGCTTCCGTCACATTAAGAAGTTTTGCCATGTCAGGAAAACTAGAATCACTGAAAATAAGCAGTGTTTCAAATGCAATACCAGAACCAACAAAACCTTGTGAAACCGCTGAACAGCTGTCATCTTTAACACTGTAATCAAGTGCCATTTGCAGTTCGCCAACCTCCAAAATATTAACTCTCGGAACCGGCAATTTAATAAATACATTCAGCATCTCTGCTAAAACACTAGCAGCACGCCCCATGGCAATATTCGAAATTTCTTGCAAGCATTCATTAAGCGTAAACTGCTCTGCAGCTGTAGGCTGATCGACAACAACCTTATTTTGCTTATCATCATTATCAGTTGAAAAAAGTCCCAAAGAAATTAGTAAGCTACGTAGTTCTTCTGCGGATGCTGGCTTTTTATGAAAGGCAATTGCTCCCATATCCTTTACCCGCTGAATGGCCTTTGGTTGAACATCACCAGACACAACGATGACAGCAGGTGACGGATTAAAAGACCGCAAGACTTCAAGGGTTTCATAGCCGTCTTTCACCGGCATATTTAAATCTAAGAATAAAATATCAAAAGCAGAAGACGATAATATATCCAGTGCTTCTTGACCGTCTTCAGCAAACTCGACTTCGACATCCCAGTCTATCGGTAATATTCTTGCTAATTGCTTACGCGCAATTTTTGAATCGTCACAAATCAGTACTCGTGTACTCATTACCACTCTCTTTTTGATCAGTACCATATACTACATACTATGACACTTAAGACCTTGTTTTTAAAAACACAAAAATGTTACGTCACGTAACCAGAATTAATCCAAACCGCATTTAATTATCTTATTTAAAGATAGCACAAACTTTTTTTGTCACTTAAGTCTGTGAATTTAAACAAAAGACAACAAAGCTCTAGCAACTAAACGCTCATCGTACTTATGCTGCTTTTCAGTAATCAATGGCGTTCTTATAACAACAACATTTAGACCATTCAATAATTGGCTGTCTAGCTCGCCATAATTATATGAATCATCAAGTAACAGATAATCCAATGCTGAGTACAAACCAGTAACCTCTGTATCGGCCATAACCGTAGAAACTAAACGTTTTACTCGCTCCATTAATGACAAGCCATGTTGCTCTGGGTCAGTACCCAAATTGGGCAAATACACTTTAGGGTTAGGGTTTTGGCAAATCGATCTACCAACACCCTCGGGCAAAAGATTGGCAAGTAAACTGCTATAAAAGCTACCTGGTGGATAACAAATCAAGTCAGCACTTTCGATGGCGTCTTTACGATCATCCGCGATATGACAATTCGTCGGCACAATATTACGTAAACCTTTGTTTAACCACATTCGCTTTATCGGGCTAGACAGTTCATCAGTTTCTTTTCCCGTAATCCTATGCTGCCCTAAGACAATTTCGCCGCTATCAAGTTCGACACCCAAATGCAAGCTAGCATCCAGTGTCGTTTTCACTTCGCCTAAAGCTTTAACTAATCGCGAAAACAAAAAAACGATCGGATCCAACTGCTGCTGATTATTTAAATATCCACCAGCCATTATCAGATTACCAATACTGGCACCGCGCAAATCAAAATCAGCATGAATACGTGCTTGAGTCACCGCTAAATGCGTTTGAATCAAGGCTTTCATCGGGTTAGGAATACACTCAATTAACGGATGCTCACCCAACACCAACAACTGCAACTGCTCTCTTAATGCTAACGCTTCCGCTTGCTGAGGAAGACGATGCGTAAATAAATCATATACTTCTGGCTGACCCATTACGGTTTCATCTGCTAACGCCATTAAGCGACTGCGCAAATCTCCGACCGCAGGAATATCAAATTCAGCACGCAATCGTGCAGAACTGCCACCCGAATCAAAAGGTGTCACTAAGTGTACTGAATGATGAGTGTATTCTTTAAACACTCGACTAATTTTATTCAAAGCCGAGCCACCACTAAAAAACAATACCTTTGGGCCTTGCTCAGGCAAGCTCTGATAACGATGAACACGGACGAGATCAGGCATAATCATACGACGCCAAATACGCATAGAGCTTGTCATACAAATCCTCATCTATATAAAACCAAAATAGAAACAACGTTATAATAGCAAATCAAAAAACAAAGCGTTGTGACAATATATTTAAATGGGTGAGTATTATCTTCCCATCCTACAGGGTGCTAAAATGTCTAATGAGAAATAAACAATAGCACGTATTACCAACAGGAAACGTCATGGAAACCAAAACCTCGGGGTCATCACTTAGCAAAGCGTTAAACATGCTCAACCATGTTTGCACGTCTCCGGTACCCTTACGTTTTGCTGAATTAGTTGATCTTTCAGAACTCCCTAAAGCTACCGCTCATCGGCAATTAAACACCTTACTCGAACATGGTCTAGTCCGCTTCGACGAACACAAACAAGCCTATTATCCAGGGTATGGATTACTTGCTCTTGCTCATCGCACTTGGGCTAATTTAGATATTCGAGATATTGCCGCTGAGCCGATGCGAGACTTATGGTCAAGCACACAAGAAACCATTCACCTTGCTGTCCTAGATGGCTCTGATGTGATTTATATTGATAAGCTAGAAAGCCCAAAAAGTCTGCGGCTGTACTCTGCAGTTGGCAAAAAAGGTCCTGTCTATTGCACAGGTGTTGGTAAAGCCATGCTAGCTTTTTTACCAGACGATAAACAACAAGCAGTCATCGACACTCAAGCATTTTTTCGCCACACAGAACATACATTGACCTCTTCTGAAGCCCTAAAAGCCAATCTAGAACTTATTCGAACAACGGGTATTTCTCTCGACTTAGAAGAACATGAAATAGGTATAAAGTGTGCAGCGGCACCGATTTTCAATTCACGCAATGAAGCCGTGGCAGCCATTAGTGTGACAGCTCCCGCTTTTCGTACCAACGATGACGTTTATGAAGAAATGAAAGTACAAGTCAAACAAGCAGCAGATACCATTTCAAAACGATTAGGCGCCTGCGAATAAGTAATAAAGACACTTTATTTTCACAGGGAAAACGATCATGGCAATGACAGGCTTACTAGCACTTCTTGATGACATCACTACATTGCTGGACGATGTTGCTGTTTTCTCCAAAGTCGCGGCCAAAAAAACCGCCGGCGTACTAGGTGATGATCTTGCGTTAAACGCCGAACAAGTTTCAGGTGTCAAAGCAGATCGTGAATTGCCTGTCGTCTGGGCGGTGGCCAAAGGCTCCTTTCTTAACAAACTAATTCTTGTGCCGTTAGCGCTAGCCATCAGCGCGTTTATACCTTGGCTGATTCAGCCTTTATTAATGGCCGGCGGCTTGTATCTGTGTTTTGAAGGCGTGGAAAAAGTCCTTCACACTTTTAAAGACAACCATGAAGAAAAAGAAATACTAAGAAAAAACGTCAAGCAAGCGAACTCAGCGAAAGAGCTATTAGCCCTAGAAAAAAGCAAAGTGAAAGGCGCTATTCGTACCGATTTCGTTTTATCGGCCGAGATTATCGTTATTGCCCTTGGCACCGTGGCGGGACAAAGCTTATTAACACAAGCCATTGTCGTTAGCCTGATCGCCGTTATTGTCACCGTCGGTGTATATTTCTTGGTTGGGTTAATCGTGCGTCTTGATGATATTGGCTTACACCTAAACCAATCAAACACAGTATTCGTCAAACAACTTGGTTTAGTCATATTGAAAGGCGCGCCAATGCTGATCCGCCTTTTGACCATCGTCGGCACCATTGCTATGTTCTTAGTTGGCGGCGGTATTTTTGTTCATGGCTTGCCAACTTTGCACCATCTTGCTGACATGGCAGTGTCTGGTGAAATCGCCCAAATCCCACTTGTTACAGGCTTAATAAACACAGGCATTAGCTTCTCAGTTGGCTTAATTCTAGGTGGCGTTGCCGTTGGCATTGCTTCACTTCTCAATAAGATAAAAGATAACAAGAAAAAAACCTAAGAAACCACACGACAAGCAATAATTTAAGCTTGTCGTGCAGAAAGAATAAACTCAGCTAGTTCGGCAAAACCCAAGCCGCCCGGTTGCGTCGTCTGATAACGAGGATGGTGACGCATAATCGACAAGTGCTCGGCGATATTTGCCACACCGACACTCAGTGGAAAACGAGCAAACATACTTTCATCGTTAGGCGCATCACCAACGTAAAGCACTTGCTCTTGCTGCTGCACTTCACTTAATCCATACACATCACCTAACACGCGCTGCGCCATGGAAAACTTATCGTAACCTTGCGAACACACATTAATGTGTATCGAACTAGCCTTAGCGTTTAAGCCCATAGCAATCAGAGCTGCCAAACAAGTCTCTTTGTCGGCTACTGCAGCGGGTTTAACGTCTTGAGCGTAATCAATTGCCACGTCAGTGAGTCGATAAGCTTGGTCTCTTGCCAAACGTAAACGCGGGAATTGGGTTAGAACCTGATTCACTTGAGTCAATATATGCGCTTGCTCTGCACGCATTTCTGACTCATCACGCCAGAAAGAGTACGTCAGATGACGGTCTGCAGTTCTACCAATAAAACATGCGCCACCTTCTGTAATCACCCCATCAACAGGAAGTGCTCTGGCAATCATATCAGACCAACCAGCACAACCGCCTGTTACTGGAATCACCTTAATGCCATCCGCTTCCAGTTGCGCCAGAGCCCGCAATGTCTCAACAGGCAACTGACCTTCCCATGTCAGCGTGTCATCGAAGTCGGTTAAGATAAAACGCAAACCTTGACATGCACTTTTATCTATAGAGGAAAGTTCTAAAGCAGAAAGCTCTAAACCAGAAGAGCCTAACGAAGAAGAAACAGATATCGACATATTCGTCCTAAGAACAGAGTTGAATTTGAACACCATGAGAGGTGAGTAAATGGGTTTGCGATTCGGTTAGCACATCACTAAAAAGCCAATCTATCGCCGAAAAAGGCTGTACCCGCGCCATTGCTTTGCGTCCCCACTTATGTTGATCGGCGACCAACAAACTGTGACGACTTTGTTCAACCAACACTCGACTTACCGCCGCTTCCTCAGGGTCAAAATCCAATATCCCTTGATCTTCATCCATGCCTCCACAGCCTAATACGCCGTAGTCGAAATAGTATTGGCGCAATCCAGATAAGGTCTCTTCACCAACTAAATCATGATGACGATGGCGTAATTTTCCTGCCAGCACACGCACTCGAACATCAGGGTAATCACCCAAGATGCTCGCCACGGTTAAGTTGTTGGTAAAGACTTGCAAATTATTATGCGACACCAAAGCTTTCGCCACGTATTCGACCGTTGTACCGATACCTAAAAACACCGAGGCGCCGTCAGGAATAATCTGTGCAACCTGAGCAGCAATCACTTCTTTCGCATCACTGTTCAAAAATTGACGATGATCAAAAGGCAAATTTTCCGTACTAGAAACCGGAGCAATACCGCCATGAGTACGACGAACAAGATGACGCTCAGCAAGCTGATTAATGTCTTTACGAATGGTCTGTGATGACACGTTAAAACGTGCCACCATGTCTTCCACCAATAATGCGTCTTCTTGCTGTACCCAGTTTAAGATCTGGTTTTGTCGCTCATTCAAACCCACAAAATAGCCCTAGTGAAATTATTAAAAAAACAACTCAGCCACAGAAAAGGCTAAGCCGATAAAAAAGCAAACTTCGTTGGGTCATCGGTAATTACCGCATCCATTCCCCATTCCCAATGCGCTTCCACTTTTTTAGGATCATTAGCGGTATAACACAGCAATTTATATCCAGCCGCTTTTACCGCTCGCGCCTGAGTTTCGGTCAATCGTGAGTAATCACAATTCAAGCTATAGGCTTTAATAGATGCAAGCTGCTCTTGCCAGTCATCTGGGATGTATTCATACAAAGGAGCAAGATGTCGCTGGGCATCAATCTCATAACAAAGCTCTAACGCCGCTAAGTTAAAACTAGAAATCATCAACTTATTGTTGTCTTCCCAGTGATCACGCAACATCGCCATGACCGCAGGCACAATATTTTCCACGTCTGCGCTATCGTGTTTAATCTCAAGGTTCAAACCAAGGCCCAACGATTGAATACATTCCAGTGCGTCCAATAGAGTTGGCACTTTCTCTCCAGCGAATTTTTCTGAGAACCAAGCACCAGCATCCAATTCAGCCACTTCAGTAGGACGAGCATCGCGAGTTAAGCCAGTCCCATTGGTGCAGCGATCCAGTGTGTCATCATGAAAAATAACCAGACCACCTTCGGCAATTAAATACACATCAATTTCTACCCAAGTCGCGCCGACTTCGGCTGCCGCTCGAATAGACGCCAAGGTATTTTCTGGCGCCAATAATGCAGCACCACGATGCCCCATTACTTTGGTATTTAGTACCTTATCTTTAACAATATAACCTGTTGAAACACTGCCGTTTTCCATATCGACCTCACAATCGTTGTTGAGTTTTTGCGTCAAATAAGTGCCAATGCGACACTGGCGCCGTTAACCACATAAGGCTATTCACCTCCGGTAAATGTGGCCCTGATAAACGTACCACCATCGGCTCGCCATTACCTAATTCAGTCTCTATTTTGCCGTGAATTAGAGTCTCTGCTCCCAAGGATTCTACTGCCAGTATACGCAAAGCGAAATCGGCGTTATGCTCATCGCTCACTTCTAAATGCTCGGGACGAATCCCCCAAACAATACCCCCTCGATGTTGATGAGAAAGCGGCAACGTTAAGGCTTCAGAGATTTTAATACCTTGCTCTGTAAGATTTGCATTGATCAAGTTCATCGACGGCGAGCCAATAAACGCTGCGACAAAAGGTGTTGCAGGTTTATTGTATAAATCCATTGGCGTACCAATTTGCTCTGCCTTCCCTTTGTTTAACACCACCAAGCGATCCGCCAAGGTCATGGCTTCCACCTGATCGTGGGTAACATACAAGGTCGTAGTGCCTAACTTGCGCTGTAACTGACGAATCTCAACACGCATCTGCACTCGCAACTTAGCATCTAGGTTAGACAAAGGCTCATCAAACAAAAACACTTTCGGATCACGCACCATAGCGCGCCCCATGGCAACACGCTGACGCTGCCCGCCAGACAACTGACGCGGCTTACGCTGTAGCAATTCGGTTAAACCCAGCATTTTTGCTACATCACTGACTTTCTCTGCAATTTGGTCCTTTGGCATACCGCGGTTTTTCAGGCCATAAGCCATGTTGTCGTACACAGACATATGCGGGTACAAGGCGTAGTTCTGAAACACCATGGCGATGTCACGTTCAGCTGGTTCTTTTTCATTCATGCGCTCGCCACGAATGCGTAGCTCGCCAGTCGAAATGCTTTCTAACCCCGCCACCATGCGTAACAAGGTAGATTTGCCACAGCCTGATGGACCAACTAAAACAATAAACTCACCTTCTTCAATCGATAAATCTACGCTTGGAATCGCGTGATAACCATTAGGATAGGTCTTACCAACTTTTTCTAAAATAACGTCCGTCATTACTACTTCTCCGAATCCACTAAGCCTTTAACAAACAGCTTCTGCATGCCAATCACCACCGCAACCGGTGGCAACATCGCTAATAAGGTGGTTGCCATAATTTGGTTCCATGCGATATCACCATCGGTCACCGACAACATGCGCTTTATACTCATTACCAAGGTGTAATAAGCGTCGTCTGTGGTGATCAACAAAGGCCATAGATATTGATTCCAACCGTAAATAAACAAGATCACAAACAAGGCCGCGATATTGGTTCTAGACAGCGGCAACAAAATGTCAAAAAAGAAACGCCACGGCCCAGCACCATCCATTCGAGCAGCTTCCACCAGCTCGCCCGGAATACTTAAAAAGCACTGACGAAACAAGAAAGTCGCCGTCGCACTGGCAATCAGTGGCAAGGTTAACCCCGTGTAGCTGTTAAGCAGATCCAGATTCGCCACCACCTCGTAAGTAGGTACAATTCGTACCTCAACAGGCAGCATTAAGGTCATGAAAATGACCCAAAAACACAGGTTACGAAACGGGAAGCGAAAGAACACAATCGCATAAGCCGACAACAACGAAATGGCGATTTTGCCGAAGGTAATCCCCAGCGCCATGATCAAAGAGTTCAGCATCATAAACCAGACTGGCGTATCCACGCCGTTACCGGCTTTTTCAAACAATACAGTGCCCCAAGTTTCCGCACCAGCATCGCCGAACCACAAAGGAATATGCCCAGCACCAAAAGCTGATGCAGGATGAGTCGATGCCACCAGCGCCATCCAAACAGGCAACGCCACTAAAGCAATACCCGTTAATAACGTTGCATGACTAGCAAAGGTTAACCAAGGTCGATTTTCGATCATGAGTACTGCACCTTACGCTCAATAAAACGAAACTGAATGACCGTCATCAAACCGACAATCGCCATTAGCACAACAGATTGCGCCGCAGATCCACCAAGATCTAAGCCGACAAAACCGTCATTAAACACTTTATAAACCAAGGTAGTCGTACTTTGACCAGGACCACCTTTGGTGGTCGCATCGATCACCCCGAAGGTTTCGAAGAAGGCATACACAAGATTCACCACTAACAAGAAAAACGTTGTTGGCGACAATAAAGGAAAGACAATTGTCCAAAAGCGCTTGAAGGGACTTGCACCATCAATCGCCGCCGCTTCAATAAGCGAACGTGGCACGGCTTGTAAACCAGCGAGGAAGAATAAAAAGTTGTAGCTAATTTGCTTCCAAGTAGAAGCTATCACCACCAATATCATGGCTTGGTTACCATTAAGGTAATGGTTCCAATCGACACCAGCAGACTTCAACCATAGGGCAATCGGCCCCATGCTCGGATCAAATAAAATCCACCACAATACACCAGCTAAAGCAGGCGCAACGGCATACGGCCAGATTAATAATGTCTGATACGCCAGTTTGCAGCGGATCACTCGATCCGCCATCACGGCCAACAACAGCGCCAAAGACATACCCACAATGGCAACAGAAAAACTGAATACCAAAGTAGTCAACATTGACTGGTAATACAAAGGATCAGTAAATAAGGCTGCAAAGTTTTCTAAGCCAATAAATTCACGACTCAAACCGAATGCGTCTTCTTGGTAAAACGCTTGTTCTAAAGCTTGCTCAGCAGGCCAAAGAAAGAAAATCGCCGTCACCAACAACTGTGGTAATAACAACAGCCAAGGCAGGCCTTTTTGGGGGAAGGTAACCGTCATCGGACAATCCAAACAAAAGAGAACGACAAATAAAAAAGAAAAACAATTTATGTAAGTAAAAAAACGCCCTTATGCGTTAAAACATAAGGGCGTAGATTTTATTTAATCGTTCGCTTTTTCGAATTTACGAAGCTGCGCATTACCACGCTCAACCGCTGTATTCAGTGCTGTTTGAGCATCTACATCGCCGCTCCATACAGATTCTAATGCTTCGTCGATCACACCACGAATTTGTACAAAGTTACCCAAACGCAAACCTTTGGTGTTTGCCGTTGGTGTGCCCGTTGTCATTTGAATAACACCCGTTTCTGTACCAGGATTTGCCTTGTAGAAACCTTGCTCTTTTGTCAAATCGTATGCCGCTTTAGTAATTGGCAAGTAACCAGAAAATTGGTGCCAATCCGCTTGTACAGAAGCTTTCGACAAGTAACTTAGGAAAGAAGCTACGCCTTTGTACTCTTCTTTAGAATGGCCTTGCAACACCCATAAAGATGCACCACCGATAATAGTGTTAGAAGGCTGTTTTACCTTACCTTCCCAATAAGGAAGCTCAGCCACACCAAAGTCGAATTTCGCATTACGTTTTATGCCTGCGTAACCTGCAGAAGACTCGGTAAACATGGCACATTCTTGGCTGTAGAATTTCGCTGCGCCGTCGTTGGTACGGCCAGAATAGCTAAAAATACCGCTCTTCTGCCACTCGCCCATTTTCTGTACGTGAGCAACTTGCAATGGCCCATTAAATTTCAATTCTGTTTTCAAACCACCAAAGCCGTTATCCAAAGAAGCAAATGGCACATTGTGACGAGCACTTAGGTTTTCCAATTGAATCCAAGACTGCCAAGCCGTGGTGAAACCGCAAGTCACGCCAGACGCCAGCAATTTATTAGAAACACTTTCTACATCTTGCCATGTTTTTGGCGCTTGGCTAATACCCGCTTTTTTGAACAAATCTTTGTTGTAATAAAGTACAGGAGTTGAACTGTTGAAAGGCATAGAAAGCATTTGACCATCGCTGTTCGAGTAATAACCCGTAACTGCACTCAAGTAAGCACTTTCATCAAACGCCTGACCTGAATCTTTCATCAGTTTATATACTGGATAGATAGCGCCTTTTGCCGCCATCATACTGGCGGTACCCACTTCAAAGACTTGAACGATAGCAGGTTGTTGTTTCGCACGAAACGCGGCAATAGCTGACGTCATTGTCTCGGTATAATTGCCTTTATAAACTGGCTTCACTTCATAAGCGTCTTGCGAATCATTAAACGCTTTAGCGATTTCATTTACTTTTTCGCCATTTGCACCACCCATTGCATGCCACCATTCTATTTCAGTGGCGGCAAAGCCTGAACTCGCAATAGATAAACCAACAACAACTGACGCTAACTTCAAATTATGCATTTCCGTGTTCCTCACAATGAGTTTTTATTAGAAAAGAAAGAACGACTATAGAAAGAAAATGTTTCACTTTGATGATAGTTAGGTTTCATTTGAAATACAATTGTAATTCAAATGAAACTTTTTTAACGAATAAACAGAAGAAAGATAGGCAAAAACAGCAGAAATGAAAGAAAAATAAGTAAAAACGAAAGCACTATGAAAGGTTATTAAAAGATCTATTAGATAAAATTTAACGCAAAACTTCTTGATTAAGGGCAAGCACTAAGGCCTTAAACTCATCATTCAAAGTCACATAGCTAGTCGGAAGCAGACCACTTTCACGCTTTATTGAAAGTTTTTCCATCTCCGCAATTAATCGACAAAAACGATAACCAGACACTTCCAACGCAGCACCTTTTAAACGATGCGCCACAAGAGCAAAATTATCCCAATCCTCATCAGCCATATGAGCCTGCAGCACTCCTAACAAAGTCGTCGCTTCTTTAACAAACTCCACAGCAACCAATGTCATTAATTCGTGGTTGTAGGCCAGACGACTCTCGTAATCTGTATTATCAAATACCTCAGGCTCAAACATGACAAAGAATCTCCATCTCAATACTATTCCCTAAGGAAGCCATTTTGTGAGTATTGCGATCAATTTATCTTGTGAAATCGGTTTAGCAATATGATCATTCATGCCAGCTGCAAAACATTCGTCTTCATCGCCTTTCATGGCATTAGCACTAAGAGCAACAATCGCTACATCAGAAGGCGTTTGAGCATCGGTAAACTGGCGAATGGTTCGAGTCGCTTCATAACCATCCATTACCGGCATCTGGCAATCCATGAAGATCATATCAAATTGAGTTGATTGGGCTTGCTCAACAGCTTTCTGACCGTTTTCCGCCACCACAACTTCTACGCCATATAAATTTAATAAACCACGAGCAACAATCTGGTTAGTTAAATTGTCTTCCGCCAATAGAACTTTGGCTGTAAATATTGGCCGTCCATCTGGTGTTTTTTCTACGTCTTTCGCCGCCATCACAGGCTCTCCTTCAACTAACTGTTTTAGATTTTCAAGAACGTCCAGTAACGGCTGCTGAAATACGGGTTTCGTTAAAGAAGCATCGTACTTCTCTTTATCAAAATCCATACTTGAACGTCCTTGTAGTAATACTTGCTTAATCGCATTCTTCTTACAGAACACTTCTAATTCAGAAACTTCAGAAACAGCCGAAACGACATCTGAGTCCAGTAATATACAATTTCCTATCCATTCACTATCAGCAAGCGCACCGTTAACACTGTCGTAAGCATTGTAAATGACACCAAATGAATCGAGCAATGCAGCAACATACTCGCGACCAGTTTTATTACGATAAATTAACGTCACTCTAACCGCCGATTCTGAAGCATAACCGGCCACAGAAGTATGCTCCATAGCAGACACAAGCGTGAGTGGTATACGAAACCAAAAAGATGAACCTTGACCTTCTACCGAGTTTAAACCTATTTCACCATCCATGGCTTGGATGATTTCTTTACTGATTGCTAAACCCAATCCAGTGCCACCAAACTTGCGTGTTGTCGAACCATCGGCTTGTTTAAAACGCTGGAATAAATGGCCTTGATTCTCTTTAGAAATACCAATTCCAGAGTCTTCAATAACAATACGCAAAATAACACTATCATCTGCTAGCGGCTCAATCGCAAATCGCAACGCCACTTCACCCTCTTGAGTAAATTTAACCGCATTACCCATCAAATTAACCAATACTTGCTTGATGCGTAATCTGTCTCCAAACAACGTAACATTAGGAATAGGTGTCGTTGGCGAATTTAATACAATGCCCTTTTCTTCGGCTTTTAAAACAAAAATATTGGTCACTTCTTCAATTAACGCACGTAACTCAAAATCCTGTTTATCTAACACTAAAGTTCCCATTTCAATCTTAGACAAATCTAAAATATCATTAATAATATCCAGCAAGGATTCCGCACTCTGCTGAGATATTTTTGCTAAATTCGACTGGTCAGGCTGCAGTTTCGTATTCATCAACAAAGACAAACAACCAATAACGCCATTTAATGGCGTACGAATTTCATGGCTCATATTTGCCAAAAACTCACTCTTAGCGCGGTTGGCTTCTTGCGCTTCTTCTTTGGCTTTACTCTGCTCTAGTTCAGACGCTTTTAAATGCTCATTAACTAACTGTAAATCGCGGGTTCTTAGTCTCACTCGATTTTCAACTTCCGCAGTGTGACTACTAACAATCAATAAAAACCAACCAAATAAACCAGTGAATAAAAAACCACAAGCTAAAACGAATTTTACGATCCAAGGCTGTTTGAAAAAATAGTTGTCACTAACTTGATACAACTGCCAGTTTTTGCCACCGACATTAATAACGAAATTAACCGCATGATGAAATTCACCGGCGTAGTAACGAGCAACCAATTCTTCTGCAGACAAATGAGCTGCCGTATTTTTTGTCACGATAATAGGCTTGGATGTTCCATTGTCAGTATCGACCAAGTAGAGCTCAGTATTGGGGAGAAGGCCTTGCTTAACAATCGTTTCGGTTAACACATCCAATTCAATAACCGCTGTAGCAACACCTAAAAAAGCATCTGTTTTTCGATCAAAAAAAGGCAGAAAGAGCAATATTCCATTTGAATTTTGAACCAACTTAAGTGGCGCTGTTGGATAAGCTTCACGAAGAAAAATCGCATTATCTAGGGCAAAACGTCGATCGGCTTGCGAATAAACATCGTAGCCCAACGCTGCGTCATTACCCTTTAAGGGACTAATAAAGGTCACTACAATATGTCGAGTTCTTGGCGCAACAGGTATAAGTTTGCCCTCGCTGTCTCTTTTTTTCACTTGAAAGGTATGGTCTGGGTAGCTTTTTTGAATCATCTGTTCAAAGCTAGCAATATCCTTTCCGGCTACAGCAAAGTTTAATGACACCCCAAGAATAGAATCATCTCGTCGCATTACACTGTCAGCAAAAAGCTCAAACTCATTCGCCTCAATCTGCTCACTACCGTTTATCAAACCAACAAAGCTATGCAGCATATCCACACTGTTTTTAATTCGATTATTAAGCAGCACTTCTAACAATTCAGCATTAGAACGAAACTCTCTCGATTGCTTGTTCCATTCCGAGTAACTGCTTCCCCAAGACAGAACAATCGTAATAACCAACACAGTTAAAAAACCGCCGATTAATCGCAGCGGATGATCAAATTTATTACCAAAATATTTGGGGAAACACACGGCTAACCAAGGCACCATAACCAGTACCCCGATCATGTCACCGCCCCACCAAACCAGCCAATTGGTTAGAAACTCCTCTTTACCAATGATGCCAAAAGAAAGCAGCGACGTTGAACCAACACTAGCACTAATCAAGGTGGATAAGACACCGGCTAAAAAGATAAACCTAACCACTAAACTAGTACGATGAAATTGAAAAGGTATACCTACAAAGCGGCGAACCAAATAGCCGCCAACAAAAGACTGCAACGTCGAGCCAAAAGCAATAAGAGCAGGAAGAGACCAAGCAAAAACATGATGATTAACCCAAGTCGCACCAATGTTTAGTAACAAAGAACCTAGGAAAATACCGAACGGCGCTTGCTTAGAAAAAAAGATAGAAGCCACAACCGCAAAACCAGAAGCTGGCCAAATAATCGTTGAGTATCCCGGTGAAATAGCAACAGCCAACCCTACAACGCCAAGGATAAAATACCCCAACGCAGTTAAAGCGACTACCGTAATCACTCTCATCATATCCACTTGCTCCATCAAAGATGGTTTAAGCATAGCTAAAACAACGAGTTTTTAAGATTTAATATTGGTTACGTTATGTAATAAAAAGCAACTTGGTGGGGGGAAAGTGGACTACGAACTTATGGCTTTTATACAAAGTTTATCAACTAAATACTGACAAGCAATACTTGAGCTTGCTAGTCTGACAAAACAGGTCAACCTTCGTTGCGAGATTAAAGATGAAGAAGATAGGCAGTCAAAAATTAAAGCAATATACGTGCTTAAGGGAGTAATCATGCTATGTCACAAAGCGAAAAAATCGAATTACTTCAGAAAAAATTTCAAAACATTACTCAGCAATTTGAAGAAAATTTTAGAGATAGAATAAATGAGCTTCTACTCATATGTAAGGAGTCTCAAGGGGAGTATCGGGATTCGTCTCATGGGCCAGGGAGTTGGGCAACAACTTACTCTAATGAATTTATTGATTCTGCATCTGAAATATATTTTATTCTTGATAAAAACCCTCTTTTAAATGCAAAAACTGAACTATCAAAATTATTCATAAAAAATGGCATAAGGTCCTGTCGAAATAAGACTTTTGGTATTGAAAAAGTCGAATACTTTCACAAAAATCATTTGAGTCTAAGCCTAAAGGTGTTCAAATAAAGATAGAATATTCATAAGCAACTAATGATGACCGATGTACTTCAAACAACATTCAAGACAGTGAAGCCAATGGGTAAAGTCACACAAGAGCAGATTAGCGCTGCATACGATGTAAGCAAAAAAGTTTATTTGGATAAATTAAAGCGAAGTGATGGAGTTGCTTTGCTTTCATCTGAATATGAAGTAAATAAATCAAGTGCTGGTGACTTTATAAATTGCCTCAAATGCATGCTAGGTGGGCAGGTTTTCCATAGAGCAATGAGCTGTCTCGCTATGGAACACTTTCTTAAAAGTATCACTTTGGACTTTTCATCCAATCATTTAAAAAACGCCATTAATGCTTTAGATATGCACATTGATTATTGGGAAAAGCACTACAAAACCAAAGTAATATCAATGAAGAAAATTGCCAACAAGTACAGGGCATTCATCGAACAGAACAACACAGCAGAGTCGTATTACTATCAATTAAGTCAAGAAGTCGAAGCATCATTAAAACGAGGGAGCCCAGAGAGGCTGGAACGTATTAATAACGCCCCAAAAATTCCTAATACAATAACCGTTAGTGCCACTGTCTACCAACGTAACCCTGATGTAATCGCTGAAACCCTAGAACGCGCTGCAGGGGTTTGTGAACGTTGCGGAAAAGGGGCACCGTTTATTCGCTCTAAAGACGGATCACCTTATTTAGAAGTACATCATATCCAAAGGTTAGCAGATAATGGTCCAGATACTTTAGAAAACACTAAAGCACTTTGTCCGAATTGCCACAGAGAACTCCACTTCGGATGAATTCTCGCACAACTTCCCTTCGGACAATATTTTTCATTTATTGTTGTCTTGCCCTCTAATTGAGGTCAAGGCTGAAGATATAATCCCTGTAGGAATAGCAATCAAGCCCAGCCCTATTATAAGCAGAACAAAAGTAAAGATACGCCCTCCAACAGTTATTGGGTAAATATCTCCGTATCCGACTGTTGTCAGTGTAATTATTGCCCACCACAGACAATCAAAAATCGATCGGAACGCATCAGGCTGAGCTTCATGCTCAAAGTAATAAATACCCAGCCCTGCAATATAGATAAGCATCATGCTTGTTAATAAAAATATTACGAGCTCCTCTTTTACTGAATACAAAGCTTTAGCAAACCTAAAAGAAGCTTCATTGTATCGAACTAGCTTAAGTATACGAGCTAAGCGAAGAAGCCTAATTATTCGAAGAGTTCTTAGATCTACAGCAAATGCAAGATAGAAAGGAAGTATCGCAATCAAATCAACCAAGCCATAGAAACTGAAAATGAATTTGAGACGCTTCTTTGTAGAAACTATTCGAGCAATATACTCAAGCGTAAAAATGATAGTGACAATTACTTCAGAGTAACGGAGAAATTTCTTTTCATCAGGACTTAGATCAGGAAGTGTGCCAAAGGAGAAACAAAATAAAGAATAAAAAATAAGTAACGAGATGCACCAAGTGAATACAGGTTTATCTAAAACACTCTTCTCTTCCATGTCGTTATCTGTTCCATATAAGTAAGCGCGCCTTAATTATGTTAGATTTTTTGCTTTTTGTCTTTTTTTAATATTCCCTATCCTGCTAGTTTGTGGATTGGGCAAATTTTAAAAATGGAATTAAGAAATAGCTTTCAAATGAAACTAGAATTTGAAGCGCTTTGAAGAAAGTCTGGAGACTATTAGAAAGTGGTGCCCAGAGACGGAATCGAACCGCCGACACGAGGATTTTCAATCCTCTGCTCTACCGACTGAGCTATCTGGGCATATAGAAAAATGACTATGGAGATGTGCTAGCCATTTCGACCAAAAAAAAGCCTGCTAAAAATAGCAGGCTTTTTTCTTAATCATGGTGCCCAGAGACGGAATCGAACCGCCGACACGAGGATTTTCAATCCTCTGCTCTACCGACTGAGCTATCTGGGCAAGTGGGGCGTATTATAGAGAAACCTTTTTTTTGGTCAATAGTTTTTTTGAAAAAAAATTAAAAACTTAGTTTCTTCTGCTCGTCTGGTATTATCTTCCTATATCAAGGAGATAAACCAATGCTTCACATCGTACTTTACCAACCTGAGATTCCGCCTAATACAGGCAATGTTATTCGATTATGCGCTAACACTGGCTATCATCTTCATCTTATCGAGCCGCTTGGCTTTGAGCTTGAAGATAAAAAATTGCGTCGAGCCGGGTTAGATTATCATGAGTTCACGCGGCTAAAACGCTATCCAGACTTTCAGGCATTTGTTGATCAAAATGAGATTGGCACTATCTACGCGTTGACAACAAAGGGCAGCCATACGCACAGTGAAGCAAGCTTTGCTGAAAATGATGTGTTGGTTTTTGGCCCTGAGACTCGTGGATTGCCTGCGGAGTTTATCGAGGCCTTGCCACCCGCTCAGCGCTTACGTTTGCCGATGCAAGCTAATTCTCGCAGCTTGAACCTATCCAATACCGTTGCTGTGATGGTTTACGAATCTTGGCGTCAGCTAGGTTATGCCATGCCAGCTGATAGCGAATAACCAACCGAGGTACGATGAATTCTCTTTCACTGCTCTTAAAGAAAAAAAATAGCCGTCGCCAATTTCGGAAAAAAGTACACCTGCATGAAACGGACGATTTGAATAAACGTCTGATGCTGTTAGCGGGTGTGATTGCGATTCACAGTTTGGCGATGGTGTTCTTTGAAGATTTAAATTGGTGGCAAGCCTTCTGGCTGACCATGACATCGGCCAGCACCACGGGTTATGGCGATATCTCTGCAGCCACCTTTTGGGGACAGTTTTCTACTGTCGTATTAATTTATGGCATGGGTATTACCCTGCTAGCACAAATCGCCAGTGACTATGTTGAAATCAGGCTAATGCGTAAAGAAATGCGTATCAAAGGCCGTATGAAGTGGGACGACATGCAAAATCATATACTTATCATCAATACACCAAAATACGACGCAGAACGTTATTTAGGCTTGCTGATTAATCAGATCAGCCAAACACCTGAGTTAGTAGATATTCCCATTCAAATCCTAACGAAGGCGTTTCCTGAAGGCTTACCGCTTAATCTAAGATCACAAGGCGTAGTTCATCACACTGGCGATGCACTAGAAGATGGTATGTTGGAGTCAGCTGGGACTCACAAAGCGAAATACATTATTGTACTTTGCCAAGACGCTCAGGACAGCCACTCAGACAGTTTAACCTTTGATGCCTTGCATCGCGTTCAAGCGTTAAATACATCGGCCTTCGTGATGGCTGAGGCGATTAATGACTCTAATCGACCACGATTCAAGGCAGCTGGCGCAAACGCGGTCATACGCCCTGTGAGAGCCTATCCTGAAATGCTGGTACGGTCATTGATTGCTCCGGGAACAGAGCAAGTGCTGGAGGATTTATTTCGCCACCAAGGAGATCATACGATTCGCCTTGATGTGGAAATAACCGGCGTGACGTGGGCAAAAATCGTCACGACCTTAATCCAAAAGGATGTTGGCACTGCACTCGGGTATGTCAATAAAGACGGGGATATTATCACCCATCCGCAAACCTATTCACTCATCGATGCACAAGGACTGATTGTCCTCATCAACGACGACCAAGAGATTCCGTCATTAGCTGAAATTGGTCTGTTTTTTAACGAATAGAAAACTTAGAAATGGGTGTTCAAGAGACCTTTTCACGATGTAACGAGCACAGTAGTCGTGCAAAGGCCTCAGACTTGCTTATCTTGCAATTTAAGCCCAATAATTTCTACCTGGTTGCCATCCATCTGCCTAATGGTAAGGCGAATATTACCAAAACGTACTCGGTCACCGACAACTAGATGTTTACCAAGCTGACGCTGCAACAATTCAGCGGCAGTGTCAGCTTCATCAATACCATCAACCGGCACACCGTACACTTTCGCTAAATCGATCAAAGAGGCATCACCACGAATAGCGAATTCACCAAAGAAATTCTGCAACAAGAAAGACGTAGACGCTTTATGAGAGAAAATCTGCGCAACATCATTTACATCACCAGGATGCAGTAACATCCAAATTCTATCGCCCGATTTCAGCTCGGTGTCGGCATTGACCACAATTGGCTTTTGATCGCGAACAAGCGATACCAGCTGAGGCGTAGATACCGTTGCACTCGGCACATTTTGCACGATAGCCGCTGGAATTCGAACACCTTCCGCCTGAACCAAAAACTCATATAACTCTAGAGAATGATTCGAATCTGAATCGTTGATCAAGGAGAAACGCGTCGTTGGCGCAGGTGCAGGAGGAACGACAATCTTTAACCATCGCGCCACTTGTGGAACAGTCGAACCCTGTAGCAATAAAGAAATCAGCACTACAGTAAAGGTAATTTCGAACAACAACTCAGAATTGGAAAGACCAGCAATTACAGGGTAAAGCGCCAAGACAATCGGCACTGCACCACGCAAACCAACCCAACTAATATAAATGCGCTCGGGCCAGCGGAAGTCAAACGGCAATAAACAGATCATCACCGCCACAGGACGAGCCACGAAAATCAGAAAAGCGGCAATCGCAACAGCTTGCCAACCATGAGTCAAAAGACTCGATGGCGTAACCAACAATCCCAATAACAAGAACATGCCAGCTTGTGCTAACCAAGCCAAGCCATCCATCACTTGTGAAATAGCTTCTTGTTGCTTAATTCGCCCGTTACCAACGCTCAAACCAACCAAATAAACCGCAAGAAAACCACTGCCGCCAATCATATTGACGCCAGAAAATATGGCCAAACCAAATGAGATAATAAGAAGTGCGTACAAACCTTCGATCAAAGGAACACGGCGCAGAATCATTAACAATAGTTTGCCACCGAGTAAACCTAACACGCCACCTATGGCAAACTGTTGAATCATTTGCCCTAAGAAAGCCAAAACACTTAACTGATCAGTACTTTGCAATAGCCCAGTTAGCATGACGACTAACAAAATAGCCATTGGGTCGTTGGCACCAGACTCTATTTCCAATGTACCGCCAACTCGCTCATTCAGCTTAACACCGCTATTGCGTAATAAGCTAAAGACCGCTGCAGCATCAGTCGAACCGACGATGGCGCCAAGTAATAAGCCATAGATCAGCTTAACGTCTAACAACCAAGCGGCAAAAGCACCAACAGATGCGGTCGTAATCACAACACCTAAAGTAGCAAGCGATAAAGACGGCCAAAGGGCAACTCGGAAGGTGCTGGTCTTGGTCTGCATACCACCATCCAAAAGAATGACGGCTAAAGCAAGATTACCAACAAAAAAGGCAAGACTTGGATTATCGAAGTCCAGTCGGCCTAATCCCTCTTCACCAGCAAGCATCCCCATCCCGAGAAAAACCAGCAATAAAGGTAAGCCGACACGAACGGTAAAAGAGCTTGCTAGAATACTGACTAATAGCAGTATTCCGGCTAAAAATATAAAACTATTTGTGTCGATAGCGGTAACAACCTATTCGTTATAATTGACCTGTAAGCGTTAAGTACTTTTCCATTAACTGCTCTTCTGTTTCTTTACGATTTGGATCCAATGGGATGCAATCAACAGGGCACACTTGCTGACATTGAGGTTCGTCAAAATGCCCTACACATTCAGTACATTTTGATGGATCAATAATATAGATCTCATCACCCTGAGAAATAGCCTCATTCGGGCACTCAGGTTCACATACATCACAATTGATGCATTCATCGGTAATAATAAGAGACATTCTTCTCTCCTAAAACCGCTACAGAATCTATGAAATCATCACGTAACGGGGCTTAAAAAACAGAAACTAAATCGTTTGATAATGTTCTTGCAGAACACGCTTCACTTCTGGATTAACAAACTGTCCAAAATCACCATTCAAAGACGCAATCTCACGTACTAATGTTGATGAAATATAAGAGTGCTTCTCAGAAGGCGTCAAAAAAATACTTTCTACATCTGGCGCAATCGCACGGTTCATATTGGCTAGTTGGAACTCGTACTCAAAATCAGAAACAGCACGCAAGCCACGAATCACCACTTTGCCACTGACAGAGCGTGTAAACTCAGTTAGCAAGTTATCAAAGCCAACCACTTCAACATTCGTCAAATGACCCAGTACTTCTTTTGCCAATGATATACGCAACTCATGGGACAGTGCTGGGCGCTTTTTAGGGCTCGCAGCGACGGCTACGATAACTTTTTCAAATAGCTTTGATGCGCGTTCAACCAAATCCGTATGGCCGTTAGTAATAGGGTCAAATGTCCCCGGATAAACCGCAATCGTACTCATAGCTTTCATCCAACAAATTAATAAGGGAGAAGGAGTCGGGCAGCGACGACTTTTTGTCCGCTCTAGTTCCCGTTTAGGGGTCGCATCATATAGGAATACGCCTCTGTTCTCAATTCACCGAGTCACGACGAGAATACTCCCGTCGAAGGTTAAGTATGTTTATTATATTAAATACTATAAGGTGCTAGTACTTGTTTCAAAAAAGAAATCGCAAGAAATATAAAAATTGGTGATAAATCTAGTCCACCTAAAGTTGGAATAACTCGCTGGCAAGCACGATATAAAGGAGCAGTAATTTGCCCTACTAACATAGCTCCTGGGTGATTTGCACCGGGCGCCACCCAACTTAAAATAACCGAAATAAGCATCGCCCAAAAATACAGATCTAACAAATGATACAAGGTGCCAGCAAACGTATAAATAGCATAGCTGATAGGTGATATCGCCACACCTTTAATCATCACAATAAAGAATACTGTCAATAACTGAACTGCAAGCGCCAACACAAGAGATGCGGTATCCAACCGACCAATGGCTGGAATGACTTTCCGCAAAGGTAAAACCAGAGGACTTGTCGCCTTCACAATGCCTTGGCTAATTGGATTATAAAAATCCGCACGCGTCAATTGAAGCACTAAACGTAGTAATACAATAAATAAGTAAAGATTACAGATAACCTTTACGAGCATAACAAATGGATCTGAATACATCGTGTATAGTCCTTAATTAGTCTTTCTTAGCAGCAAAGTCAGCTGCCATTTCTTTTGATCGGTTAACGCAGGCCATCATTGCATCTGCGACTATTTTATCAATATCAGCAGCCTCAAAAGACAACAAAGCTTGCTCTGTTGTTCCCTTTGGCGAAGTAATATTCTTACGCAGTTGAGCAATAGGCTCGTCTAGTTCCATTACCATTCGTGCTGCGCCAAACATAGCATTGCTGGCTAGTACACGACTTGTTGCCTCATCTAAGCCTTGTTCTTTTGCATTTTTAACCATGGCTTCAATAAAACGAAAGAAATACGCAGGCGCACTGCCAGACAAACTCGTTACCGTGTGCATGTGAACTTCATTTTCAACCCAAACAGAGTTACCAATGCTAGAAAATAGTTCACTCACCCAGTTCTTTTGCTCGCCATTTGTGTGTTCATTGGCAATTAAGCCTGTCATGCCAGCACCAATTTGTGACGGTGTATTTGGCATACTACGAACCACAGCAACCGGTTTACCTAACCAATGAGCCAACGAATCTAACTCAATTCCCGCAGCCACTGAAATAAACAATTGGTCTTCGCGTACATGAGATGAAAAGTCTTCCACCACGGCTTGCATTTGTGCTGGTTTAACACACAACACCACGACATCAGCCTGACTTACAGCCGAATCATTATCTGCCAACATGGCGATACCATATTGCTCGTGATAGTACTCACGTTTTTCTGGTGTTCTAGACGTACCGATAATTTTCTCAGCAGGATAGCCACTCGCCAACATGCCACTAAAAATCGATCTTGCCATATTTCCCACGCCGATAAAGGCAATACTTGGTGTCATTTTATATCCTACTCTTTCGTTATTTAAGCAGATAATAATCCATCTACTTATTCAAAAAATGCTCTGGTATGCAAAATCGCTCATACTTTAACTGAATTACGCTTTAGCGGAATAGTCTCGTTCACCAAAAATCGCCGTCCCAACACGCACCATGGTACTGCCAGATTGAATCGCCGCTGGCAAATCTCCAGACATGCCAATAGATAAGGTATCTATCATGCTATCGGATTTGGATAATTCAACAAAAGCTTGCCTCAAAGGTTCATAAACCAAACATTGTGCTTCATGACTTTCCTGAGGGGCAGGAATCGCCATCAAACCTCGAAGACGTAAATTAGGTAGCTCTGTAATTAAAGCAACCATGTCATTTAACTCAGACAAAGCCACTCCAGCCTTACTTTCTTCACCGCTAATATTCACTTGAATACAAACATTGAGCGGCGGCAAATCTTTAGGGCGCTGCTCACTAAGACGGCGAGCAATTTTCTCACGGTCAATAGAGTGCACCCAGTGCATGGTTTCTGCGATAAGACGAGATTTGTTCGACTGAATTGGTCCAATAAAGTGCCATTCAATATCTGCTAAGTGTGCTAAAGCATGAAATTTATCCACCGCTTCTTGCACATAGTTCTCACCAAAGGCTCTCTGACCTGCCGCATAAGCAGCTTCAAGCGCAGATAACGGCTTGGTCTTACTGACTGCTAACAAACGTACACTACCAGTCTCTCTCTGATACTGCTGCACAAGCTGATCTACTTGCTGAGAAACCCGCGTTAAATTTGTTTTAATTTCTAGTGCTTCGTTGCTTTCGACTTTAATTGCCATTTCGCGCCACGCTCCGCTCTTATCAAGATGTAACGAGTTAATCCTGTGACTGTGGTTGCATTCCCCATAATAAATACCTGAATAGCACCTCAGGAAAGCACAGGGGACGCATAATAGCATCTTTTTAAAAGGCAGAAAAAAGCTTACAAGGAAGACTTAAAAAGAATGCTTATAAGGCGTTATTACAAAGAATAAAAGTCCGCGCTAGAACCATAGCATTCACCATGAAATTCAAGGCGATATCCGGATATGTTTTTCAGAGAGTTAGCAGCGAATAAAGCCGCTTGATGAAGTGATTCCAACGATGAATGCTCAGGATAAAAAGCAATACCAATAGACAAGCCTTCGCGTATTAAACGGTTGTCTGAAAACTTGGGAGAATTAAGAGATTTCAATAATTTTGCGGCAACTATTTCAGCGTCTTCCAAATGCTGAATGCGAATTCCCATGACTAACTCACGTTCATCATAATGCGCGATAAGATCATTATCTCGCACGGTGTCGCTCATTACCTCAGCCAGTAGCTTCAAGTCTGTATCATTAACCTTTGAAGAAGACAGCAAGCGAAGAGAAAATAATGCTGCGCGCTGAAAATGGCGACGAGAATCCTTTAAAACAATACCAAAACTGTTTTCAAAACTGTAGCGCCTTAGTAAGCCCGTCGTAGGATCTCGATGGCTATCTTCTAACAATAAATAATCCGCTTGTTCTCGTTCAAATACGGCACTTAACCAAGCGGCATAACTGTCTAGCGCAAGCGCCATCAGCTCACCTTCAAGCCGAACCTCTTCACGCTGAAACACCAACATAAGATAAATCGAACCTTGACAATCAGACACACTGACCATAGAAACATCAGAAAACGTATGATCCTTTAAAAACGGCAACCAATGCTTCCAACCTGATGCACTCTGAATATCAATGTCGTGACGTTTCGGACAAGACGGGCTTGCCGCAAAGGTAATTAAAGCTTGAGGTACAACGCTCAATTGACCGTTAGAGTTCAGTAAACGATCATTTATAGAATCAGTATATTGCAAGCGCCACTGCAAACACTCTTTATCACAAACAATAAAAAGACAATACGCATTGGGCAACTGGCTTTGCATTTTATTTTTAAAACGATTGAGCGAGGTACTTAACAAGGATCCCTTGGAGATAACCTGAAGCATCTGCGGCATATCACAGTACAAGTTCTTTACAAAATCTCGCTCTTTTTCAAGATATGCAACACGAGACCGCAAGACCTGCTGTTCCTTGAGCAATGAATTTGAAGAGTCGATCGACATAAAATACTAAAACCATAATAATCTGTAATTCAAACTAGATTAACTGGCTGATATAAAAAGTAAAGGAATAGTAAGGCCAAGTGAAAGAAAAACTCTCAATCAGCCTTACTAATTGGCTTAAACAGCCTGATAGACGCGTTGTCCAGAAATATAAGTCGACATCACACGCCCAACAAATTCATCACCGAAGTAAGGTGAGTTATGCCCTTTTGTCTTGCGACCTTCATATGACCAGACCCAACGTGCGGTACTGTCGAACAAAATAAAGTCTGCAAAACTACCAACTGACAAAGAGCCTGCCTCTAAACCAAAGCAAGCTGCTGGACCAGATGTTAGACACGTCAAAACGGTAGAAAAGTCTAAATCGCCTTCATCCATCAGTTGCATAGCCAAAGGTAATAATATCTCGACGTTCGCCATACCCGGCTCTGTTGCCGCAAATGGCGCAATTTTCGCCATTTTTTCGTGAGGCTGATGATCTGAGCAAATGGCAGAAATAACACCGGCCTTAATACCTTCGATTAAGGTCAAACGATCTTCATCACTGCGTAGCGGTGGCAGCACATGATAATGGCCATCGAAACGACTCAGAACCTGATCATTAAGCAATAAATTATGAACTGCCACATCGGCCGTCACATCCAATCCAGATGCTTTTGCATCAGCAATCATCTCAACAGACTTAGCACAAGACAATCGAGCAAAGTGCGCGCGAACACCGGTTTTTTCAACCAACAACAAATCACGCATCAGAGCAATGGTTTCTGCTTCTTCAGGAATACCGGCTAAACCATGCATGGTTGACATCAAGCCTTCGTGGGCACAACCGCCTTCGGAAAGGCTCGACTCATCAGGATGAAAAACCACCAACAAATCATGTGTCGCAGCATATTCAAGCGCGCGAGACAGCACCTTGGTGCTCGCCATTGGGTGACGGTGATTCGATAAGGCGATGCAGCCAGCATCGGTTAAGGCAACCATGTTACTAAGCTGAGCGCCTTCTAAGCCTTGCGTCAATGCACCTAGAGGAAATACATTAGCCATACCTGCATCATCGGCTTTATCTTGAATAAGCGCAGCTACGGCAGCCGTATCAACAATCGGGCGTGTATCAGGAGGACAAACCAAAGTGGTTACACCACCAGACACCGCAGCACGACCTTCGGTGGCAATGTTACCTTTCTGCGTCAGACCTGGCTCACGAAGAGAAACCGCAAGATCCACCAAGCCTGGCAATATCCATTGACCAGATGCATCTACCACTTCAGCGTCTTCAAAGCCTTCTGGTGCTTCACCAATCGCAACGATTTTTTGATTATCAACAAACAGATCCGTTACGGCATCAATGTCTTGACTCGGATCGATTAAACGGCCATTTTGAATACGTAATTTCATGTTATTTTTCATCCTTCGCTGCTGGCGTTTCATCACTTTGCAACTGACCGCTCATTGCCATAGACATGACAGCCATTCGCACTGCGATACCATTAGTGACTTGGTTCAAAATGACTGAGTGTTTGCCATCTGCAACTTCTGAGGATATTTCCACACCACGGTTAATTGGGCCTGGGTGCATAACTATCGCATCAGGTTTCGCCCAAGCAAGGGTTTCTTCCGTCAAACCATACAAGCGGTAGAATTCACTTTCACTAGGCAGCAAAGCGCCTTTCATGCGTTCTTTTTGCAAACGCAACATCACGATCACGTCAACGTCTTTTAATCCGGCTTCTAAATCATGGCAAATGGTCGCACCCATCTCCGCAAAGAAGCTCGGCACTAAAGTTTTCGGGCCAACTAAGCGAACATCACTAACGCCTAATGTTGTCAGTGCTTGAAGCTGTGAGCGTGCCACACGAGAATGAAGAATATCGCCAACAATAGCGATCTTAAGGCCATCGAAGCTGCCTTTGTGACGACGAATCGTCAGCATGTCTAACATTGCTTGAGTTGGGTGAGCGTGACGGCCATCACCAGCATTGATAATAGCGACGTTAGGCGTGCAGTGTTCGGCAATAAAGTGAGCGGCGCCACTGTCAGAATGACGGACGATAAACATATCGCTTTGCATCGCTTCCAAGTTTTTTAAGGTATCCAGTAAGGATTCCCCTTTCGAGGTCGCTGATGTTTCAATGTTGAGGTTAATGACATCTGCCGACAAACGCTTTGCGGCTAATTCGAACGTCGTACGAGTTCGAGTTGAATTTTCAAAAAACAAATTCACCACGGTTTTACCGCGTAACAGAGGTACCTTCTTAACCGACTGCTCTCCCATTGATAGGAAAGAATCCGCTCGATCAAGAATCTCCGTCAAAATAGTTTTGTCCAATCCATCCAGCGTTAAAAAGTGCTTAAGCTGCCCGTGTTCATTTAACTGTAATGCCCGAGGCTCGGATCGCATCATGGTTTGCTTTCCTCAAACTGCAAAGACGATGGTGTCGTCTTTCTCTATTTAAAATAGGATATTCAGATAGGAAAATGCCCGGTACAGAAAAACTGCAACCGGGCATTAATGACACTAAACGGTTGTCCCACCGTATTTTTTTGGTGAGATTTCATTCTTCTAACCGCTGTATCGTCAATCTTATCCATGCGTTAATTGTCGTACGTGTTCGACAAAAAATAAAGCTTTGTTATGCATATTAATGGGTATCAATCACAGAAACACTCAATGGGCTCGGCCCAACCAACTTAACCCTTTGATCAGGATTAAGCGTCAAGTGCTCACCGACGATATCTGCTGCTATCGGTAGCTCGTGCTGACCTAAATCATAAAGGATTGCCAAGGTGATACTGGCAGGTCGACCGAAATCAAATATTTCATTCATTGCCGCTCGAATCGTACGGCCAGACATCAAGACATCATCCACTAAGATCACGTGGCGATCTTCAATCGCTGGCAATAAAGTTTGATTTACCTTTGGGTTCAAGCCAGCTTTGGTAAAATCATCACGATAAAAAGTGATGTCTAACGTCGCCAAAGGTTCTGTCGTTGGCACAGCTTCCATCAAGCGCTCAGCAACCCAAACACCACCCGTATGAATCCCCACGACAATGGCATCCTCGATGTTGTTCTTTTCACAATACGCTGCCAATTGCGTTTTCATCGACGCCAGAGAATGCTCTAAATCTAACTTCATTGTCTTTCAAACCTTGCTCTTAAATTCATAATAAAACACCGTTCAACAAGCAGTTCCTTAGTAAGACTCTGCAAACCAAGTCTCTAAAATCATTTGAGCGGCCAAACCATCTACCGAATTCTCTTTAAAATTACGATTGCCTCCGCGAGCAATAACTTGACCCTTGGCTTCATAAGAAGATAACCGTTCGTCCATCATATGGTAAGGAAGGTTAAAACGTCCATGCAATCGTTTGGCAAATTTACGTGCACGTTGACACATCTCATTTTCTGAACCATCCATATCAAGTGGCAAGCCAACCACAAAGGCGTCTGGCTTCCATTCTTCAACGATACGCGTGATTTCATCCCAATTAGGAATACCTTCTTTGGCTTTTAGTGGGTCAAGCGGCTGAGCGGTGCCAGTAATGCTCTGACCAATAGCAACGCCAATACGCGTGGTACCAAAGTCAAAGCCCAATACTGAGCGAACAGTATTGGGCTTCTGGTTATCATCTAACGATGTTCCCGTAGAGATTGACCCTGTCATTAACCATGTCCTATATCCGGTGAAAGTCTTGTCATATCAATTCCCAACACGCGCGTTGCGGCGGTAAATTGCATATCACTTGGTGTGTGGAATAATACGTCTAAATCCGCCTCACATACCAGCCAATCATTATTTGCGATTTCAGCTTCAAGCTGTCCAGCATCCCAGCCAGCACAACCTAATGTTATACGAAAGGCATCAGGTCCATTGCCTTGTGCAATATCTTCCAATGCTTCCAAAGAAGCCGACAGAGAGACCTCATCAGTCACTCGCAAGGTATTACTCCAGACTTTATCCGTTGTGTGCAAAATAAATCCGCGCTCAGCTTCCACTGGGCCACCTGTGTAAATTGGTTCAGAGCTTAAACGTGGGTTGTGAATTTGAATTCCAAGGTGATCCGCCAATTCTGTAAAATCAACATTTGAGGGACGATTAATAATAATCCCCATGGCGCCCGCTTTGGTGTGTTCACAAAGATAAATAACTGTATGTTCAAAATGTGGGTCGTCTAGGTGTGGCATAGAAATTAAAAAGTGATTTTTAAACGAATCGAAAAATGCATTCATAGTCATGAGCCCTCTTTAATTGATGACAGCGCAAGGATAGCGCTATTTACTAAAACCTAAGAAGTACCTGAACTTAAGACAAAACTCGCCAATTAAGACGTGATATATACATAGAGAAGAGCAAAAGAAGACGGCAAATAAAAATAGCCGACTCCTGCAGTATAGGACAAACAGAGCGTTTGCCTACCCCCAAACTACAAATTATTACCGAATCCCTTCAAAACTCACATTTCAAGCAGTAAACTAGCACTCTTAATCCTTAGTACAAGGTTAAGAACACCTTTTCGAGCTTTGGAGGCATGTTATGTCCTTACTATCATCACAAAACGTCCAAATACAATCAGCTTATGCTGAGATGTTTGATCGTTTACATGCGATGAGTTTGGCAGCATGGATTCAGCACTACCAAGCAGAAACCGTCGATTTACGCTACTTTTTCCATAGCGGCTGGTCTTCTTAGACTTTCCATATTGCCCAAACCAACCAACTACCTTTCGATTCAACGAAAGCCGCGTTTCAATAAAATAATTGGGAATACAGGAAACTATCATGCAACTACAAGCGATCGATTACACCAGCCCAACCGCCGCAGAAGACTTTGTAAAATCTCTTCGCGAAACAGGATTTGGCGTTCTTAAAAACCACCCTATTCAAAAAGATTTAGTGTCTGCTATTTATAAAGAATGGCAAACCTTCTTTGATAGCAAGTCTAAATACGACTATCGCTACAATGTCGGAACACAAGACGGTTTTTTCCCACCTGATGTTTCAGAAACCGCCAAAGGGCACACTAAAAAAGACATTAAAGAGTACTTTCACTATTATCCATGGGGGCAATGCCCAGAAGATAAAAAAGCGCTTTTAGCACAATATTATAAAGAAGCAAACACGCTTGCATTAGAACTACTGGCATGGGTCGAAAAACACTCGCCAGCTGAAGTAGCTCTGCATTATTCACAATCCCTTTCCAGCATGGTAGAAGACAGCGATCAGACATTGCTGCGTGTCTTACACTACCCGCCACTTAAAGGTGACGAAGAGCTGGGGGCTATTCGTGCTGGCGCACACGAAGACATTAATCTATTGACGATACTACCTTCGGCCAACGAACCTGGCTTACAGGTGAAAGCCAAAGATGGCTCTTGGATGGACGTACCTTGTGATTTCGGTACTTTGATAGTAAACATTGGCGACATGCTACAGGAAGCATCTGGCGGCTATTTCCCGTCGACTTCTCATCGCGTAATTAATCCAGAAGGCGCTGACAAAACCAAATCACGTATTTCTTTGCCTTTGTTCCTTCATCCAAAACCTGAAGTAGTCTTGTCAGAACGTCATACAGCAAAAAGTTACTTGCATGAGCGTTTAGTGGAATTAGGCGTTATACCGGCCTAATCCAGATAAAGGCAAAATACAAAAAAAGCCGCTATTCACATCGAGATGAACAGCGGCTTTTTGCTTAGATGTAAGATTTAACCGCCTTTTGCCCAAATAATCACCGGAATACACACCACAATCACGACAGAAGACACTAACGTCGTTGTGGCAATGGCATTTGCCGTTGACTTTCCATCATCACCTTTTGCCACCGCTGTAACATAAGCCGATGCAGCCGTTGGCGCAGCAAGAAAAATAAACAAGAACAACAATTCCTTTTGGCTAAAACCAAACACATAAGCCAAAGCCGTAAACACAATTGGGCTTAATGCGACTTTACTTAAAATCGCCATAGGAAAGTGCTTAGGCAAAGTAAATCCGCTGGTCACTAGCGAGCCACCAATACAAACCAATGCCAAGGGCAAAGACAATCCACCAATTAAAGAACCGGTTTTCACAACAAAAGCGGGGAGCTTCAAACCAATCAAGTTCGCGACCACACCAAACACAATGCCCAGTATAAGCGGGTTCTTCAGCAAACTTTTTAAGACGGGAACCAGATGTAATTTACCGTGGCTGTAACGGGTTAAAATGACTTCAGCGAGAATATTAAACAATAAAACACTCAAGCCTGACATCACGCCACCCAGCGCAACCCCATCTTGGCCGAACATGTTAACCACTAACGCGACACTAAAAATCCCACAATTACCACGAAAAGCAATTTGAACAAAGACGCCTCGCTGCCGCTCAGGAACATCAAGCTTTACCGCCAACAACCACGACAATAGAAAGGTTAGAACAATGGAAACAATAAAATAGGCAGCTAAATCAACACTAATAAGCCCATTTAGATTATTTCCCAGCATGCCGAAGAAGAACATGGCAGGCATAGAAACCTGAAAAACAAATCGCGAACTAATAAGAATAAAACCATCATTTATTAGCTGGATACGGCGCAAAAATGCCCCCATCGCAATCATCAACAGCACTGGCGCGGCTACATCCAAAATCACGCTTTGCGTTTCTAACAGCATAGACTCCCTCAAAAAACACTCTAAAAACCACCTTGATTAATAGAATGCTCCATCAATAAATTAAAAAGCTTACTTTACACCAATTCTCCATTCACTAATTGAGGAATATTCAAGGGGTTTTTATTTTGGCAAAAGACACAAAGCTATTTGTTACTCTGCGAAAACCTTTCAGTATTGTGTAAATTATGAGCAACCATAATCACTGTTCAAACAATGCTCTTTTAATCCTTTGCCACGCCCCAATCTACTTTCCTAATATAATTTTTTAACATTAAAGATGGAAAACATCATGAAAGACTCCTTAGACATTCAATTCATTTCCGATGTTATGTGCCCTTGGTGCGTGGTCGGTTTAGGCAATCTCAATAAAGCCCTTGAACAACTAAGCGATACAGTCGACACCACGCTGACGTTTCAGCCGTTTGAGCTTAATCCGAAAATGCCAGCAGAAGGCCAAAACCTAAACGAGCACATCACAGAAAAGTACGGCATCAACAAAGAGCAATCAGACCAAAACAGAGTCATGATTCAAGCTCGCGGAAAAGAAGTCGATTTCGATTTCAACTTCACACCAGAAAGCCGTATGCGAAATTCGTTCGATGCCCATCGCTTGTTGCATTGGGCGCAGTTAGAAGGCAAACAAGCTGAGCTAAAAATGGCACTATTTAAAGCTCACTTCACGCATAATCAAGATATAAGCGATTACCAAACGCTCGCCAATCTTGCTGCCAGCGTTAATCTTGATCCAGCCGCAGCTAAAGGCATTTTGGAGAATAACCACTTTGCCGATGAAGTCCGCCAGCAAGAACAAATTTGGCAACAAAATGGCATCACTTCTGTTCCTACTGTCATCATCAACAACGCATACGCTATCTCAGGCGGACAGCCAGCAGAAGTCTTCAAAAGTGCGATTGAAGAGGTACTAGAGAAACAAAAAGCAGAAAAACAAAAAGCGGAACAACTAGTTTAATTCACTGTCACTTCACTCCAACTATTCACGCAAACATTTAACGGATTATAAAAACCGAAAAGCCCCATGTTGTTTTCCAATGATGAACTGACCCCCAATAGTTGGACATTCCA